>NZ_DATIGT010000196.1:0-25500 GCF_035481375.1 Tahibacter sp. | reverse complement strand
CCCGCCGCATCGCCGAACTCGTGGTGCAGCCGGGCCGCGACGGTCCGTGGCACGGCGCGTTCGAAACGCTGCGGCCGGCCGACCTCGCCGCCGCTACGTGACCGGGCTTGCTTCCCGTATCCGCGCCGACGTGGCATCATCCCGCGCCGCTACGGCCAGGGGACTTGAAAAGGACGCAAGACGCCCTTTCTCGGTGCCCATTGCAGGCGCCGCCTGTCCAGCCCGGCAGCATGTTCGGGCGATTTACCCAAAGAGCGCGCCAGGGAACTGATTTCGCTTCGGTTTCCGGTCCGGTCACAGCCAATTACGAAGGGCCAATGTCCAAAGACGACGTCATCGAGATGGAAGGCACGGTGCTCGAAACCCTGCCGAACACCATGTTCCGCGTGAAGCTGGAAAACGGCCACGTGGTGACCGCCCATATTTCGGGCCGCATGCGCAAGAACTACATCCGCATCCTGACCGGCGACAAGGTCAAGTGCGAGATGACCCCGTACGACCTGACCAAGGGTCGCATCACCTACCGCATGAAATAAGCGACGAGCGTTCCGCTCCTCGCTCCCGGCGCCGCCTCGCGCGGGCGCCTGACGCAAGAAGGCCCGGATCGCTCCGGGCCTTCTGCATTGCCGTCTGTATCAGCCCGCGGTCATTCGACGACCGCGGCGAGCTTCTCGTCGGATGCTTCGCAGCGCACGTCGAGCTTGTCGTCCCTGACCGTCAGGAACACGCGTCCGCCGTCTGCCAGCTTGCCGAACAGCAGTTCGTCGGCGAGCGCGCGCTTGACGTTGTCCTGGATCACGCGCGCCATCGGCCGTGCGCCCATCTGCGGATCGAAGCCATGCTCGGCGAGCCAGCGCCGCGCATCGAGGTCGACGTGCAGCGAGACGTGCTTTTCGTGCAGCTGCGTTTCGAGTTCGATGAGGAACTTGTCCACGACGCGCAGGATGTGTTCGAGATCGAGCGCGCCGAACTGCACGATCGCGTCGAGGCGGTTGCGGAACTCCGGCGAGAACTGGCGGCGGATCGCTTCCATCGCGTCGGTCGCGTGGTTCTGCGCGACGAAGCCAATCGTGCGCCGCGCGGCCTGAGTCGCGCCGGCGTTCGTCGTCATGACGACTATGACGTTCTTGAAGTTCGCCTCGCGGCCGTTCGTGTCGGTCAGCGCGCCGCGGTCCATGACCTGCAGCAGGATGTTGAACACGTCCGGATGCGCCTTCTCGATCTCGTCGAGCAGCAGCACGCAGTGCGGATGCTTGACGATCTGCTCGGTCAGCAGGCCGCCCTGGTCGAAGCCGACGTAGCCCGGAGGCGCACCGATCAGGCGCGACACCGAATGCGCTTCCATGTATTCGGACATGTCGAAGCGGATCAGCTCGATGCCGAGCTGCAGCGCGAGCTGGCGCGTGACTTCGGTCTTGCCGACGCCGGTCGGACCGGCGAGCAGGAAGCAGCCGATCGGCTTGGACGAATTGCCGAGTCCCGAGCGCGCCATCTTGATCGCGCCGGCGAGCGCGTCGATCGCCTGATCCTGGCCGAACACGACCATTTTCAGATTGCGGTCGAGATTGCGCAGCACGTCGCGGTCGGAAGCGGAAACCTGCTTCGGCGGAATCCGCGCCATGCGCGCGACGATGAATTCGATCTCGGGCACGTCGACGACGTTCTTGCGCTCGACCTCCGGCACGAGACGCTGGCGCGCGCCGGCTTCGTCGATGACGTCGATGGCCTTGTCCGGCAGCAGGCGGTCGGCGATGTGCTTGACCGACAGGTTCACCGCGGCCAGCAGCGCGTCGTTGGTGTATTCGACGTTGTGATGCTGCTCGAAGCGCGAGCGCAGGCCCTTGAGGATCTCGAACGAATCGGCGATCGACGGCTCGACGATGTCGATCTTCTGGAAACGGCGCGCGAGCGCGCGGTCCTTCTCGAAGATCGCGCGGTATTCCTGGAACGTCGTCGAACCGATGCAGCGGATCTCGCCCGAAGCGAGCATCGGCTTGATCAGGTTCGACGCGTCCATCGTGCCGCCCGAAGCGGAGCCGGCGCCGATGATGGTGTGGATCTCGTCGATGAACAGGATCGCGTGCGGCTCTTTCTTGAGCTGCGCGATCACGGCCTTGAGCCGCTTCTCGAAGTCGCCGCGATACTTCGTGCCGGCAACGAGCGCGCCGAGATCGAGCGCGTAGATCGTCGCTTCCTTCAGCACCTCGGGCACGTCGTTCTCGACGATGCGCTTGGCCAGCCCTTCGGCCAGCGCGGTCTTGCCGACGCCGGCTTCGCCGACATACAGCGGATTGTTCTTGCGCCGGCGGCACAGCACCTGGATCGTGCGCTCGACTTCCTCGGCGCGGCCGATCAGCGGATCGATCTTGCCCTGGCGCGCGAGATCGTTGAGGTTCGACGCGTATTCGTTGAGCGGATTGCCTTTGGGCTCGCCGCCCTCCTCGGCTTCGCGCTCGCCGCCGCCACCGGGCTGCTGCTGCGGCTCGTGGCCGATCTTGGCAATGCCGTGGGAAATGTAGTTGACCACATCGAGACGCGTGATTTCCTGCTGATTGAGGAAATACACGGCATGCGAATCCTTTTCGCCGAAGATCGCGACCAGCACGTTGGCGCCGGTGACTTCCTTGCGGCCCGAGGACTGCACGTGATAGACGGCGCGTTGCAGCACGCGCTGGAATCCGAGCGTCGGCTGCGTATCGCGTTCGTCGCTCGGCGGAAGCACGGGCACGGTCTCGGCGATGATCGCCTTGAGCTCCTTGCCGAGCTTGGCAATGTCCGCTCCGCAGGCGCGCAGCACGGCCGCGGCGGACGGGTTTTCGAGAAGAGCCAGCAGCAGGTGCTCCACGGTCATGAATTCGTGGCGCTGCTCGCGCGCATCCTTGTAGCACTGGCCGATGGTGAGTTCGAGGTCTTTGCTGAACATGCCTTACCCCTGTATCAGGATGCGCCGGAGATGGGGACCACTCAGGCTTTTTCCATGGTGCACAACAACGGATGGTGGTTGGAACGCGAGAACTCGTTGACCTGGGTTACCTTGGTTTCTGCCACTTCGCGCGTATACAGACCGCAAACGCCGCGTCCGCGCAAATGCACATTGAGCATCACCTCGTGCGCCCGCTCGTACGCAAAGCCGAAAAAGCTCTGCAGGATATGGACCACAAAGTCCATCGGCGTGTAATCGTCGTTCAGCAGTATCACCTGGTACATCGGCGGACGCGCGACTTCCGGCCGCGCTTCCTCGACCGCCAGGCCGTGTTCGTGATCGGTTTTGTGATCGGTGTTGCCTGACATCGGTTCCGTCGCCGTCTTTGCTGGGGGCCAGTATAGCGCCGCTAATGGTGGTGGCAGCGTGGTTTGCAAGGGCGGACAAAGACTTGGCGCGCGCTCGTGTAACATTCGGCGGATGACTCCGCAGACCCCGAATCCGGGCACCGAGGACGATCCCGTCTGGCGCCCCCGCGTTACCGTGGCAACGATAGTGCCGAGCGACGGCCGCTACCTGCTCGTCGAGGAAGACATCCGCGGCCGGCTGCTGCTGAACCAGCCCGCGGGCCATCTCGAACCCGGCGAGTCCCTTGTTGACGCGGCGCGTCGCGAAACGCGCGAGGAAACCGGCTGGGACGTGGAGCCGGACTGTCTCGTCAGCATCCACCAGTGGGTCAATCCCGAACTCGACCGGCATTTTCTGCGCTTCACGTTTGCGGCACGCGCGCTGCGGCATGACCCGCGGCAACCCCTCGACGCCGGCATCCGCGCCGCGGTCTGGATGAGCCGGTCCGAGATCGCCGACGCGACGCCGCGGCTGCGCAGCCCGCTGATCCTCGCCAGCATCGACGCCTGGCTCGGCGGAACGCGCCTGCCGCTGTCGTCGCTGCATTACCTGGCCCCGGGTCTGGAACGCGCATGACGTCCGGCCTCGTCATGGTCGGCGTGTCCGGCGGCGTGGACTCGTCGGTCGCCGCGCTGCTGCTCAAGCGCCGGGGGCGCGATGTCGCCGGCCTGTTCATGAAAAACTGGGAAGACGACGGGCGCCTCGGCGAATGCGATGCCGACCGCGACCGACTCGACGCGCTGCGTGTCTGCGCCGCACTCGACATGCCGTTTCACGCGCACAATTTCTCGGGTGAGTACTGGGATCAGGTGTTCACGCATTTCCTCGCCGAGTATCGCGCCGGACGCACGCCGAATCCGGACGTGCTGTGCAATCGCGAGATCAAGTTCCGCACCTTCCTCGACCAGGCGCGCGGACTCGGCGCATCGAAGATCGCGACCGGACACTACGCTCGCGTCGACGAAGCCGACGGCCGCTACCGGCTGCTGCGTGGCCGCGACGACAACAAGGATCAGAGCTACTTTCTCTACACGCTGGGCCAGGAGCAACTCGCCGCGACCGAGTTCCCGGTCGGCGACCTGCCGAAGCCGCAGGTACGCGAGCTCGCACGCGAAGCCGGTCTCGTCACGCACGCCAAGAAGGACTCGACCGGCATCTGTTTCATCGGCGAGCGCGACTTCCGGGCGTTTCTCGCCCGGTACATCCCGGCGCAGGCCGGCGACATCGTCACGCCCGAGGGCGAGGTCGTCGGGCGGCACCAGGGCGTCATGTACTACACGCTGGGCCAGCGGCAGGGTCTCGGCATCGGCGGACGGCGCGATACCGACGGCCAGCCCTGGTACGTCGTCGGCAAGGACCTGGAACACCGCCGGCTCATCGTTGCGCAGGGCAACGCCAATCAGTGGCTGGATTCGCGGCAGCTGCGCGCGAGCGAGGCGAGCTGGACCGCAGGCGCCCGCCCGCGCGGCGGTCTGCGCTGCACGGCGAAGACGCGCTATCGCCAAGCCGACCAGCACTGCACGCTGGATTTCTCGGGCGACGACCTCATGGTCGTCTTCGACGAACCGCAACGCGCCGTGACGCCGGGCCAATCCGTCGTCTTCTACTCGGGCGAGGAATGTCTGGGCGGCGCGGTCATTGCGGCGACGGATGCGCCGTACGGCGGACTGGCATCGCGGGCTCGCACTACAGGGACGACAGCATGAATGAAGCGCAAGTGATCGCCCTGGCCGGCGTATTCCAGTCCGCAGCGCTCGTGCGCGCGACGGCCACGACCGGAAGCCAGGATGCGGCCGCACTGGAAAGCAGCATTGCGAGCATCCTGCGCATCGACGTCGACGACGCGGCCGGTGCGTTCGGCGGCGTCGCGCGGCTGCGGCTCGGCTTCGAGACACTCGTGCAGCAGCTCGACCGCAATCCTGCCGATCTCGCGGTCAGCCAGATCGCGGTCACCGTACTGCGCGTCGAACGCAAACTGACCGGACGGCCATCCATGCTCGCGACGCTGCGCGAAGGTATAGAAGCCCTGCAGCGCCAGGTCGACCATCTCGGCCTGACCCATGCGAGTGTGCTCGCGCGCCTCTCGGAGCTGTATGCAAACACCCTGTCGAACCTGCGGCCGCGCGTCGTGGTGCAGGGCAACCCGCTCTATCTGCAGCAGCCCGCGCAGGTCGAACGCATCCGCGCGACCCTGCTCGCCGGCGTCCGCGCCGCGGTGCTCTGGCGCCAGCTCGGCGGCACGCAGTGGCAGCTCCTGTTCAAGCGCAGCCAGCTCGTGATGCTCGCGCGCGGCCTGTCGAGCCGCGCGCGTCTCGACGGCGGCTGAGCCAGACCCGGCATATGCCCTCCGGGAACAAGCGCGGCGGCAACAGGCCGACCAAAGTCGGCGCACCGCCGCTGCCGTGAAACGCCCGTTTCAGGCATAATGTGCCGCTTTTTTTTCGGGTAGCCGCCGCGCGGGTCACGGCGCGCCGCCGACTGCCCGCGCCCGCAACTTTGGTTCCAGCCGCTGCACGCCAGGAGAACGGAATGAAAGACTCTTTCTCGACCCGCACCTCGCTCGAGGTCAATGGTCAGCGATACACCATCGCGAGCCTCGCCAAGCTCGGCGAACGCTTCGACCTCAAGCGGCTGCCGTTCTCGATGAAGATCCTGCTCGAGAACCTGCTGCGCCACGAGGACGGCGTCAACGTCACGCAGAAAGAGATCGAAGCCGTCGCGAACTGGGAGGCGGCCAAGGAACCCGATACCGAAATCTCGTTCATGCCGGCGCGCGTCGTGCTGCAGGACTTCACCGGCGTGCCCTGCGTGGTGGACCTGGCCGCAATGCGCGACGCGGTCGTCCGCCTCGGCGGTGACGCGAGCCAGATCAATCCGCAGATCCCGTCCGAACTCGTCATCGACCACTCCGTCCAGGTCGACGTGTTCGGCAAGCCCGAGGCGCTCGATCTCAACGGCAAGATCGAATTCGGCCGCAATATCGAGCGCTATTCGTTCCTGCGCTGGGGCCAGAATGCGTTCGACAACTTCAAGGTCGTGCCGCCGAACACCGGCATCGTGCATCAGGTCAATCTCGAGAACCTCGCGCGCGTCGTCATGACCCGCAGCGCCGGCGGCGACAACTGGGCCTTCCCGGACACCGTCTTCGGCACCGACTCGCACACCACGATGATCAACGGCATCGGCGTGCTCGGCTGGGGCGTCGGCGGTATCGAAGCCGAAGCGGCGATGCTCGGCCAGCCGTCCTCGATGCTGATCCCGCAGGTCGTCGGCTTCAAGCTCAGCGGCAAGCTGCCCGAAGGCGCGACCGCGACCGACCTCGTCCTCACCGTCACGCAGATGCTGCGCAAGCACGGCGTGGTCGGCAAATTCGTCGAGTTCTACGGTGGCGGCCTCGACCATCTCGCGCTGGCCGATCGCGCGACGATCGCGAACATGGCGCCGGAATACGGCGCGACTTGCGGCATCTTCCCGATCGACGGCGAAGCGCTGAACTACCTGCGCCTGTCGGGGCGCGACGACGCGCTGATCAACCTTGTCGAGGCCTACGCGAAGGCGCAGGGCCTCTGGCGCGAAGCCGGCCAGGCCGACGCCGAATACAGCTCGACTCTGAGTCTCGATCTCGCCGACGTGAAGCCGTCGCTCGCGGGTCCGAAGCGCCCGCAGGACCGCGTGCTGCTCGAGAACGTCGCCGGCAACTACCGCGACGCGTTGACGCCGATGGCCGACGCGCGCGCGACCAAGACCAAGTCGGCGACGCCGGGTCAGGCGAAGATCGTCAAGGACGGCAACGAATACACGCTCAAGGACGGCGCCGTCGTCATTGCCGCCATCACCTCATGCACGAACACGTCGAATCCGGCCGTGATGCTCGGTGCCGGCCTGCTCGCGCGCAACGCCGTCGCCAGGGGCCTCAAGGTCGCGCCGTGGGTCAAGACCTCGCTCGGCCCGGGCTCGCTCGTCGTGACGGACTATCTCAAGAAGGCCGGCGTGCTCAAGGACATGGAGCAGCTCGGCTTTTATGTCGTCGGCTACGGCTGCACGACCTGCATCGGCAACTCCGGCCCGCTGCCGGAAGAAGTGTCGGCAGGCATCGCCGAGGGCGATCTCGTCGTGACCTCGGTGCTCTCGGGCAACCGCAACTTCGAAGGCCGCGTACACCCCGAGGTCAAGATGAACTACCTCGCGTCGCCGCCGCTCGTCGTCGCCTATGCGATCGCCGGCACCGTCGACGTCGACCTGTCGAAGGATCCGATCGGCCACGACGCATCCGGCGCAGCCGTGTTCCTGCGCGACATCTGGCCGAGCAACAAGGAAATCGGCGACGTCATCGCGGCGACCGTCGGGCCGGAAATGTTCAAGAAGAATTATGCGGACGTGTTCAAGGGCGACAGCCGCTGGAACCAGATCGCCTCGGCCGAGGGCGAGATCTATGCCTGGGACAATGCGTCGACCTACATCAAGAACCCGCCCTACTTCGACGGCATGACGATGAGCGTCGGCACGATCGAGGACATCCACGGCGCGCGCGTGCTCGGCCTGTTCGGCGACTCGATCACGACCGACCACATCTCGCCGGCGGGCGACATCAAGGCGACCTCGCCGGCCGGCGCGTTCCTGCAGGGCCGCGGCGTCGCGAAGATCGACTTCAACTCGTACGGCTCGCGTCGCGGCAACGACGACGTCATGGTGCGCGGCACGTTCGCGAACATCCGCATCAAGAACCTGATGCTCGGCGGCGAGGAAGGCGGCAACACGTATCACTATCCGGACGGTGCGAAGCTGTCGATCTACGACGCCGCGATGCGCTACAAGACCGAAGGCGTGCCGCTCGTCGTCATCGCCGGCAAGGAATACGGCACGGGCTCGTCGCGCGACTGGGCCGCCAAGGGCACGATGCTGCTCGGCGTCAAGGCCGTGATCGCCGAGAGCTTCGAGCGCATCCACCGCTCGAACCTCGTCGGCATGGGCGTGCTGCCGCTGCAGTTCAAGGACGGCGAGAACGCGCAGACGATCGGCCTCAAAGGCGACGAAGTGTTCGAGATCGCCGGCCTCAACGACGGCGAAGCGCGCGAGATCGAAGTGGTCGCAACCGGCCCGGCCGAGACCAAGCGCTTCTCGGTCAGGGTACTGCTGCTGACCCCGAAGGAAGTCGAATACTTCCGCCACGGCGGCATCCTGCCCTACGTGCTGCGCCAGCTCGCCTCGGCGCCGAAGGCGGCCTGACCGCCGGCGACGCCGCGTCCGCGGCGCCGCTCACGATTCCGACACGCGCCGCTTCTGCGGCGCGTGTCTTTTCCGGTCCGCGTCGGCCGCTCAGCGAATCCGCGTGTCCGTCGCGATCCAGTTGACTTCCCAGGTCTTGCCGTCGTCGGCAGAGTACGCCTGCTCGAAGCGCGCACCGTCGGACGTCACGTCGCTGATCACGAAGCGGACCCGGATCGGCCGGCCGTCGAGCGAGTCGATGCCGTGGAACTCGCCTCGGCCGTCGCGAAACCGACCGACGACGGGTGCCGTCAGCGCACCGTCGCGCAGGCTCGCGTAGTTCAGGCTCCACTGCCCCGTCGCAGGCTCGTACAGCCGCAGACTGACGCCGGCGATACGGCCAGACTCGCCCCGAATGTCGAGCTCGGCCACGTTCGCATGGCCGCCGAGCAGCGGACGCACGACCGTCGTGCCGCTGTAGGTGACCCAGGTCTGCGAACCCGACAGCGGCTTCGCGAGTCGCCGCACCTGCGTCTTCCACGAGCCGAACTCGAAATCGAAATCGCGCGGCGCGTCCTGCGCCGAAACGCCCGTGACGACGGTCAGTGCGAGGACGAGACCGCTGCAGCTGCGCAATAGTGAACGGGAATTCTTTTGCATCGGAACCTCGGCATTGCGCATGATGGGCCTCAGCATGGAAGGCCGCGATACGCATGCGCAAGAACGAACCTCGACGTAACCGCCCCCGTCCCGCCCGCGCGAACCCGCTCGCCGACTGCCCGTTGACGGCGGCATTCGCCGCGATCGGCGGCAAATGGAAACTCACGCTGCTCTACTGGCTCGCCCACGGCGAATCGCATTTTGCCGGATTGCGGCGTCGCGCGGCGCCGATCTCGGCGAAAGTGCTCGCCGAGCAGCTACGCGAACTCGAAGCCGACGGGCTCGTCACGCGCGACGAGACCGGACCGGTTCCGAATCCGGTGATCTATCGCCTTACCGGCTACGGTCAGGCACTCGCACCGCTCGTCGAGCAGATGCGACGCTGGGGCGAAGCGCATCTGCGCATGACCCGGGCCGACGGCGACGCCCCGACCGCGTGCGAGAAACCGCTGCAGCGGCCGCAAAGCTGAGCCCGGAACGCTGCCGCTCCGGCGCCGCGCCCGCGCCCGGATCGTCGCGCAGCTCAGCGCGTGCGCTTCTGCGATGCGCGCGTTTCTGCTTTCCACATGCGCTCGTCGTACAGAAATTCTTCCGTGCCGACGATCTTCAGCGCCTCGAACTGCGGCGACGACGCGCGCAGCAGCACGTTTCTCTCGCTCGATGACAACACGCTCGGCACGCTGAGCCCGAGCGCGTCGGAGTGCTTCGCCCAGTGATCGCCGAGCGCTCGCGCCGCGGTCGGATCGTCACTGCGCCAGTCGACGGGCTTCGTCGCGACGTCCTCGAAGGCGTCGACGCGCGCGCCCTCGGGAAGCTCGATGCAGAGTTTCACGTGGGGAATCGTGCGGAATTCGAGCGCGAGATGGACGAACTTCTCGAGCAGCGCGAGCGATTCGGTCGACGCGGTATAGAGAATCGCCGTGCCGGCGGAATGCCAGCGCCCGGGCCAGGCCTTGGCGCCTTCGACCGACAGCGGGGAACGCAGGAATTCCTTGCGGATGATGCGCCAGACGATCACGGCACGATGCCGTGGTAGATCTGTTCGAGCAGCAGGATCACGGCCTCGGTGCCGGCGGCATTGTCGATGAGATCGAGCGGTACGCGTCCGTTCAGTCCGGGCTGCGGCCGCGCCATCCATGAACGGACGTTGTCGTCGCTACCGAGCACGCGCTGGGCGACGCCAAGCACGCCGATGATGCGGTACAGCGCGTCGGCTTCGGCGCCGGTCAGGTCGGTCTTGTCCTTGAAGCGCCGCTCCAGCGTCGACGGGCTGACGCGCAGCAGTCGCGCGAGCCGCTCGCGCGCGATGCCGAGGTTGGCCGCTGCGGCATCGGCGACGGAAAGCGCCAGTCCCTTGCGCAGCAGCGCATCGAACTGCAAGGCGGTAGCCGGCACGCGAAACCGCGAACTGCCGCGGTTGGACTGCAGGAACCGCGAGACGTCTTCGGCGGTCGCGCTCATCGGATTCTCCAAATGACAGTGAATCGCCTGTCAGATGGGGAATATACGCGCCGAATCCAGCCCGCGCCACGGCGATGGCGATTCGCTGCCCGCGCTGATCAGGGCTCCTGCCAGGTCGCGCTGAGGCAGCGCCACTCCCCGTCGACGAGTTTCCAGCCGGTTTCGACCTGATAGACCGCACCGCGTTCGGGCAGCAGCTCGCCCGAGCCGCCCGTCAGCGTCACGCTCATGCGCGCGGTCGCGCGCGGCGGCTGCATCGTGATCTCGACCGGCCCCACGACAACGCCTATCGCTTCGTTGCGCAGGAACTGCCCGCGCAGCAGGTTGTGCAGCGCGGCGCGATCGAAGCCGCCGTCGCGGCCGACGAAGTCGTCGGCGACATAGGCCATGAAATCGCGCGGATTGCGCGCCTCGACGGCCGCTTCCATCGCCGCGACGGCGTCGCGGATGCGTTGTTCGTCCGGCGTGCGGCTGCACGCCGCCAACGCGGACATTGCACAGAATGCGAGCAATCGAAGTATCGGTCGCATGGGAAATCCGTGGCTGGACGCAGCACGGATTGGCGCATAGTCCGTCTCTCGCTGCAATGCGGCTTGCCGCTATTTCCGGGCCTGTGCTCCAATCGGGCGGAATCCGCCGCAGTACAGCGGCAATGTCGCCACCCAGCCAGAGGCTTTCCCGACGATGAGTACCCAACGACCCTGGCTCGCGAACTATCCGTCCGGCGT
Source organism: Tahibacter sp. (assembly GCF_035481375.1). Lineage (GTDB taxonomy): Bacteria > Pseudomonadota > Gammaproteobacteria > Xanthomonadales > Rhodanobacteraceae > Tahibacter. The sequence goes on along the minus strand of NZ_DATIGT010000196.1, from coordinate 14,115 downwards.
TCCGGCCGAGATCGATCTTTCCGAGTTCTCGTCGGTCGTCGCCGTGCTCGAAACCGCCTGCGAGCGTTTCCGCCACCGGCCGGCGTTCTCGAACATGGGCAAGGTGCTCAGCTACGACGACGTCGATCGTCTGAGCCGCCAGTTCGCCGCGTTCCTGACCGGCGACCTGGGACTCAAGCGCGGCGACCGCGTCGCGCTGATGATGCCGAACGTGCTGCAGTACCCGATCGCGATCTTCGGCGTGCTGCGCGCCGGCATGACCGTGGTCAACACGAACCCGATGTACACGCCGCGCGAACTCAAGCACCAGCTCGTCGATTCGGGCGCGTCGGCCATCGTCGTCCTGGACAATTTCGCCGCGACGGTCGCCGAAGTCATCGCGGACACGCCGGTGAAGCATGTCGTCACGACCGCGCTCGGCGACCTTCTGAGCTTCCCGAAGTCGCTGATCACGAATCTCGTCGTCAAATACGTCAAGAAGCTCGTGCCGCCGTTCCGTCTCGACGGCCAGATCCGCTTCAACGACGCGCTCGCGCGCGGAACGCGGCAGACGTTCCGCCGTGCGGAACTCACGCACGACGACATCGCATTCCTGCAGTACACCGGCGGCACGACCGGCGTCGCCAAGGGCGCGATGCTGACCCACGGCAACCTCGTCGCGAACATGCAGCAGGCGTCGAGCTGGATCGGCGTCAACGCGAAGCTCGGCGAGGAAGTCATCATCACCGCGCTGCCGCTGTACCACATCTTCGCGTTGACGGCGAACGGCCTCGTCTTCATGAAGTTCGGCGGACTCAACTACCTGATCACGAATCCGCGCGACATGCCGGGCTTCGTCAAGGAACTGAGCCGCGTACCGTTCACCGCAATGACCGGCGTCAACACGCTGTTCAACGGCCTGCTGAATACGCCGGGCTTCGATCAGGTCGACTTCTCCAAGCTGCATCTGACGCTCGGCGGCGGCATGGCCGTGCAGCGCGCGGTCGCCGAACGCTGGAAAAAAGTGACCGGCGTGACGCTCGTGGAGGCCTACGGCCTGACCGAGACGTCGCCGGCGGCCTGCATGAATCCGCTCGATTTGCCCGAATACAACGGCTCGATCGGCCTGCCGATCTCCTCGACCGAAGTGACGATCCAGGACGACAACGGCAACGTGCTGCCGATCGGCGACGTCGGCGAACTCTGCGTGCGCGGCCCTCAGGTCATGAAAGGCTACTGGAACCGTCCCGAGGAAACCGCGAAGGTGCTGACCGAAGGCGGCTGGCTGCACACGGGCGACATTGCACGCATGGATGAAAAAGGCTACGTGTATATCGTCGACCGCAAGAAGGACATGATTCTCGTCTCCGGCTTCAACGTCTACCCGAACGAGATCGAGGATGTCGTCGCGACGCATCCGGGCGTACTCGAAGTCGCCGCGATCGGCGTGCCGGACGACAAATCGGGCGAGGCGGTCAAGATCGTCGTCGTTCGCAAGGATCCGAAGCTCAGCGCCGATGATCTGCGCCAGCACTGCAAGACCAATCTGACCGGCTATAAGCTGCCGCGCCACATCGAATTCCGCGACTCGCTGCCAAAGAGCAACGTCGGCAAGATCCTGCGCCGCGAACTGCGCGACGCGCCGAAGACCGCGGCCTGAGGCCTCGATACGAACCACAACGAAAAAGCCCGCCGATCGGCGGGCTTTTTCGTTTCAGGGGGGGAGGCGCGGCGTCAGTTGCGGTAGGACTCGATCGAATCGGCGTAGCCGCCGAGCAGATTCCAGAGCGGCTCTTCCTTGTTCTCGGGAATGCGCGCATAGGCGAAGCCGACGCTGTCGGGCGTGACGCGTGCGACCGTGGCCTCGAGGTGGATGTTGAGTTCATCGCCGATCATCATGTCGAGCACGAACATGTCGCCGGCCTTGCCGGTGAAGTCTTCCGGGCGGCGCACGAGCACGCCGGTCGCCGAAATGTCTTCGAGTTCGCTCGACCAGGCGTCGCCGCCATGCATCATCAGCACGGCCGAACGTATTTTCATGCGGGCGGGACGCATGCCCGCGCGCGTCTTGCGATCATTCATGCTGAGCATCCTGCAACCCCCTGTGGGCCCGCACTCTTTTAGCGAAGCGTATAGCCAAAATCAAACAAGTGCATATCACGAATCGTGCCAGCGCACGGCGTACGTCGCGCCGCTTACCCGTCCTCGGAGGTATCACGGCGCGATTTCAGCACGACTCCGCGCACGAGGCTGCCTTGCCCGAAGCGTCGGTTGATCTGGTCGGCGAGCGTGTCCTTGCCTGGCGTTGGTGCGAACAGCCCGGTCTGCACCTCCGGCGCGAACTGGCTCATGCCGATACCGAGCAGGCGCAGGCTCGGATTCGCCTCGACATCCCACCAGCGGCGCAGCAGCGTCCGCCCGGCGTCGAGCAACTCGGCCGTCGAATCGGTGGGCTGCGCCAGGCTGAGCTGGCGCGTATGCGTTTCGAACGGCGGCTTGCGCAGCTTGACGGTGACGGTGCGTCCACGCAGCTCGTGCGCGCGGAGCCGCTCGCCGACGCGCTCGCCAAGCCGCGCGAGCCACGCGAGCGCCTGATCCAAAGTCGTCAGGTCGGTGACAAAAGTCGTCTCGGCACTGACGGATTTTTCCGCCGCGTCGGCGTCGACGGCGCGCTCGTCGAGTCCCCGCGCCAGCCTCTGCCAATGCTCGGCCTGGTTGCCGCAGACCTGGCGCAGGCGGCGCGGTTCCGCAAAGCGCAGCTCGCCGACCGTGCGGATGCCGATCCGGTGCAGCGTCGCCTCGGCGACCTTGCCGACGGTCCAAAGCCGGCCGACCGGCAGCGGATCGAGCACGGCGTGGACCTGCTCGGGCCGTATCCGCAGAAAGCCGTCAGGCTTGGACAGCTCGCTCGCGAGCTTGGCCAGCAGCTTGTTGTGCGCCATGCCGACCGACGCCACGAGGCCGGTGCGGCTGAATATTTCCTGCTTGAGATAGCGTCCGATCGGTTCGATGTCGCCGCCGAACAGCCGCAGACTGCGCGTCACGTCGAGGAAGGCCTCGTCGAGCGAAAGCCCTTCGATCTCGGGAGTCACTTCGCCGAACACCGCGAACACCTCGGCCGACATTTCGCGGTAGCGGCTCATGCGCACCGGCACGAACAATGCGTCGGGACAGAGCTTCTTCGCGGTCAGCGTCGGCATGGCCGAGCGCACGCCGAAGCGGCGCGCCTCGTAGCTCGCCGTCGATACGACGCTGCGCGGGCCGAGTTCGCCGACGACGAGCGGAAGGCCGCGCCACTGCGGGTGGTCGAGCGCTTCCACGGCCGCGTAGAACGCGTCCATGTCGACGTGGATGATGGCGCGCGAGGAGGACATGACCTGCATAGTGTGTCGCGCTTGACGAATTTCGTCGCGGTCCGCAGGCTCTCGCGGATGACCCTGCGCATTCACATCCATCCGGAAAACCCGCAGCCGCGGCTGATCGCCCAGGCCGTCGCCGTGCTCGACCGCGGCGGGCTCATCGCGTACCCGACGGATTCGGGCTATGCGCTGGGCTGGCGACTGAATGCGCAGCCCGCGCAGGAACGCGTCGTGCGTCTGCGAAAGCTGGACAGCAGGCACAACTTCACTTTAATCTGTCGCCACTTGAGTGAGGTCGGCGCCTACGCCCGCATGCATGACGCGGCGTTCCGGCTGGTCCGATCCCTGACTCCCGGCCCCTACACTTTCCTACTTCCTGCGGCTGCCGACGTACCCCGGCACCTGAAGCAGGCCAAGAAGCGTTCCGTAGGCGTCCGCATACCGGACCATCGCGTCGCACTCGCGCTGGTCGAAGCATCGGGCGAGCCGCTGTCGAGCTCCAGCCTGATACTGCCGGACGAGGACATGGCAGGCTGGGAAGTCGACGACCTGTACGACCATGTAAGTTCCGCCGTCGACCTGTTCGTCGACAGCGGTTTCTGCGGCAACGAACCGACGACCGTGATCGACCTCGTGGACGACACGCCGCGGCTCGTACGCCAGGGCAAGGGCGAAGTGCCGTTCGCCTGAGCTTCACGGAATCGGCCCCCAGGGCCCGCATGCCGCGGTGAGCGCGGCGAACAGCGTAGAGACCAGCGTCCGCTAGATGAGCACCGAGCCTGTCGAGCAACTCGCGCCCAGCGAGGGCCAAGGCATTTTCACGCCCGTACCGCAGCAGCAGGAAATGCCGCTCGCCGTCGTGAAAGGCCAGCCCGTGCTGCAGATGCCGCAGGATCTGTACATCCCGCCGGATGCGCTCGAGGTCATTCTCGAAGCGTTCGAGGGACCGCTGGACCTTCTGCTTTACCTGATCCGCCGCCAGAACCTCGACATCCTGGACATACCGGTCGCCGAAATCACGCGCCAGTACGTCGACTACATCGAGCTCATGCACAACCTGAAGCTCGAACTCGCGGCCGACTACCTCGTCATGGCCGCGATCCTCGCCGAGATCAAATCGCGCCTGCTGCTGCCGCGCCCGCCGGACGCCGAGGGCGACGAGGAAGACCCGCGCGCCGAACTCGTGCGCCGCCTGCAGGAATACGAACGCTTCAAGAAGGCCGCCGCCGACATCGAGGCGATGCCGCGGCTCGAACGCGACATCTCGCTGGCATCGGCCTTCGTTCCGGACCGCAGCGTCGTGCGCCTGCCGCCGCCGGTCGAGCTCAAGGAACTGCTGCTCGCGCTCAAGGACGTGCTGCGCCGCGCCGACCTGACCGGGAACCATGCGATCCAGCGCGAGGCGCTGTCGGTGCGGCATCGCATGAGCGACGTGCTCGGCCGCCTCGGCGACGGCGAGTTCCACAGCTTCGAAAGTCTGTTCAATCCGGAGGAAGGCCGGCGCGGCGTCGTCGTGACCTTTCTTGCGATGCTCGAACTCGCCAAGGAAACCCTGATCGAGATCGTGCAGAACGATGTGCCCGGCCCGATCTACATCAAGGCGCTCGTCGTCGACGGCGAGACGCCGACACTCGCGCCCGACGGCGACGAGAACGCCGACGTCCTGGAAGCTTCCTGATGGATCCGCAACTGCTCAAGCGCGTGATCGAAGCGGTGCTGCTCGCGGCCGCCCAGCCGCTGTCGGTCGCCCAGCTCGCCGCGCTGTTCACCGAAGAGGAAAACGTCGACAACGGACAGCTGCTCGCCGCGCTGCAGCTGCTCGCCGACGAATGCGCCGAACGCGGCATCGAGCTCAAGGAAGTCGCCTCCGGCTATCGCTACCAGATCCGCGAGGACGTGCATCCCTGGGTCACGCGTCTGTGGACCGAACGCCAGACCAAGTACTCGCGCGCGCTGCTCGAGACGCTCGCGCTGATCGCGTACCGCCAGCCGATCACGCGCGCGGAGATCGAACAGATCCGCGGCGTCGCCGTGTCGTCGTCGATCATCAAGACGCTCGAGGAACGCGAATGGATCCGCGTCGTCGGCTATCGCGACGTGCCGGGCCGGCCCGCGCTGTTCGGCACGTCGCGGAGCTTCCTCGACTATTTCAACCTGAAGTCGCTCGACGAACTGCCGCCGCTCGCCGAGATCCGCGACCTCGACGACTACGATCCGCAGCTGGATCTCGCGCCCGTCATACCGCCTTCGCTCGAATTGCCGCCCGAGGACGACGAGTCGGCGTCCGCGGACATCGTCGCCGTCACCGACACCGAAGCCGGTATCCAGGCCGAAGCGGGCGCCGTCACGACCGCCGAAGCGACGCCTCCCGCCGCCGAAGCGGCCGCCTCCCCGGCCGTTGACGACGGCACGCCGGTCGACGACGACCTCATTGACGAGTCTGTCGCGACGGCCGAAGCCGCCCTGCCCGACGGCGATACGATCGACGACGGTTCCGCCGCCGAAGAAATCGCCGGCGAGGATTTCGACGACACCGACCGCTGGCTCGACCCCACGGACACGGATGACAGCGTCGTCCATGCCGATCCGGCCACTCCCGATATTTCCCCGGACGACGACGCCGTCGATCCGAACGACACCACGACGTCCGACGACGTTCCGGAGCACACCGCATGACCGCTGCACCCCGCCGCACACTCACCCTCAAACGCTCGCAGCCGGACGAAAACGCGCCGGTCGTCGAGGAACGGCTGCACAAGGTTCTCGCGAATGCGGGCCTGGGCTCGCGCCGCTTGCTCGAGCAGCGTATCCAGAACGGCGAGATCTCGGTCAACGGAACGCCGGCGACGATCGGTCTCAGCGTCAAGAGCGGCGATCGCATCGAAGTCGACGGCAAGCTGTTCGTCGTGATCCGCGACGATGCCGAGCAGGCGCAGGTGCTCGTCTATCACAAGCCCGAGGGGGTGGTGACTACGCGCGAAGATCCTGAAGGCCGTCCGACCGTGTTCGAACAGCTGCCGCGCCTCAAGGGCCAGCGCTGGATCGCCGTCGGCCGCCTGGACATCAACACGACCGGCCTGCTGCTGCTGACGACCGACGGCAATCTCGCCAACGCGCTGATGCATCCGTCGAGCGAGATCGAACGCGAATACATCTGCCGCGTGCACGGCGAAGTACCCGACGAGGTGCTCGAGCGCCTCAAGGCCGGCATCGAACTCGACGACGGTCCGGCGCATTTCGACGACATCGGCGTGATCAGCCGCAGCGGCAGTCACTCGTGGTTCCGCGTGGTTATCAAGGAAGGCCGCAATCGCGAAGTGCGCCGCCTCTGGGATGCCGCCGGCTTTCTCGTGAGCCGCCTCAAGCGCGTGCGCTACGGCACTGTGGAGTTGCCGCGGCCGCTCAAGCGCGGTCACTCGCAGGAACTCGACGCGGAAGACACGAAGGCGCTGCGCGAGCTCTGCGGCGCAACGCAGAACGAGCCGACGCTGACCTTGCAGCCGGTCATCCACCAGCGTCGCGCGACGCAGAGTGCCGTCACCGAATATCGGCCCGCGCCGCGCGGCAGCGGCCAGCAGGCGTGGATCGGTGCCGATCGCGCCGAGGCGCGCGAACTCACGCGCTTCGATCGCATCCGCGACGACGGGCCGGGCCGCCCGGGTCGTGGCGCTCCGCGCGGTCCCAAACGCTTCGGCGGCGGCGGTCCGCGCGGCAACGCGCCGGGTCGCGGCCCACGCACGATCGAGGGCAATACCGACAAGCCGCAGCGTCGCTCTCCGCCGCGGCGCGGCGCGGCGCCGGGCCAGGAAGTCGTGATGCCGCGAACCTGGTCTGCCGGTGACGAATTCGGCCGCGGCGCGAACCGCGGCAGCGGGCGTCCCGGCGGACAGCGCGGCCCCGGTCCCGGCAGCCGCGGCCCGCGCGGCGAAGGCGGCGGCCCGCGCAGCGAGGGTGGCGGACGTCCCTGGAACAACGACAACCGCGGCAATCGCAGCAGCGATCGCAATGATGATGCACGTGGCAACCGCGCATCGCTGCCGTATGGCCATCCAGGCGGTGCCGATTCGGGCAATCGCGCGGAGCCGAACGGCAATCGCGGCACGTACGGCGACCGCTCAGGCAACCGCGGCAACTACGGTGATCGCAGCCCATCTCCGTACGGTGAACGCAATACACGCGGCCCCGGTGGACCGCGTCCGGCCGGCGGACGTCCCGGTGGCGCGCGCGCCGGCGGTGCTCCGGGCGCGGGGCGTCCTGGCGGTGGACGACCCGGCGGCGCTCCCGGTGCGGGACGCCCCGGCGGTGGACGCCCTGGCGGACGCCCGGGCGGCGGCGCGGGCGCGGGACGCCCCGGCGGTGGCGGACGTCCCGGCGGTGGCAACCGTGGCGGCGGCCCGCGCAGCGGCAATCGCTGAGCCGCGACAAAAAAACCCCGCCAGTGGCGGGGTTTTTTCATTACCGCGGAAGTCGCCGGAGATCAGTCGAGCTTCAGCGACTTCTTCGTGCGCTCGCGACGGCCCGATTCCTTGGCCTGGTATTCGCTTTCGCAGCCGTTGCGCTCGACCATCACGCAATCGAGGTATTCGCTGATCTCGACGAGCGCCGCGCGGATCGCCTTGCCGGCCGGCGTGTTTTTCTCGGACGCGAGATTGCCGCCGAAACCGCCGCGGTAGACGCCGACCGCCACGCCGCCGCCGGAGGCGCGGCCTTCGATCGTGCGCGAAAACTCGATGTCGCCCGTGCTCGTGTTGACGACGCGGACGTCGACGGCGAGATAGGCATCGCTCTTCTTGCCGCCCAGCGAAATGCCCTTGAAGCTGATGCCGCCGCCCGTCGACGCCGTGTTTTCTTCATAGGCCGTCACCGTGCCCATGACGAGATAGTCGGCACCGGTGACCTTGCCCATCTTCGCGCCCGTGCCGGAACGCACGCGGCCCGAAGCGGCGAGGTTCTGCTCCTCGAGCACCTTGTCGAGCTTGGCACGCTCGACGATCGTGAAGTTGCCGCTGGAGCCCAGTTCGTTCGACAACATGCCGGACAGTTCCCAGCCCACGCCGCCGCGCCACCAACCCGCGCCGGATTCGTTCTTGAACTCGGCCACGCCGATCGCGATCTTGCCGGCGGCCAGCACCGGGCTTGCCGCGAATGCGCCGGTGAGCGCCAGCGCTACACCCAGAACCCACTGTTTCATTGCCCTGCTCCTCGAAAATATCGGAAAACTACGGCTGCCCCCTGCCACCTTGCGGCGCCCCGGCACATGCCCGGTTTCCGCGCAAGCAGGTAAAACCTTCGCGTTCGCTGGACGAACGGCACCATTCTAGTGTCCTGTCCCCTGCCGCCGCCATCGGAGAATTCCGACGAATTTCCATCTCGGCGGCCGGCTACGCGACACTTCGGCGGTGCCGCTGCCGCCACCGGCGGCGTCCACGCGCAGCAACCCTGAACGCGTCGCGGCGGCGAATCCGAACAGCATCCGCCCGCCGACTCTGAATACGCGGTTTGGCGGCGAAACGCGTCATGCGCCGGTACAGCACGCCGGCCGGTGCTCGTCGCACGACGCCAGGCAACCCCGAAAAACTTTTCCACTGTTTTACAATGAATCACGCCGCCCGCGACTGAACTTCCGCCGCCGCGAGGGGTCGACCCGGCATTAACCGCGCTGCAACTTGCGCTTAACGCCGCATGCACATGCGAACCGTATCCTCGGCGCTCCGCCAGACCCCGCGCCAGCACCAGGAGATTCACTATGCGCACTTTGCGCACTTTGGAAACACGCGTCCTCGGCTATGCGATCGAACGCGTCGACGAACGCGACCACCTCGGCACCGTCCGCGCGAGCTGGTACGAAGTACTCAGCCCGGAACTCGGCAACGTCATCGGCAGCTGCGCCGGACGCGCCGAGGCCGAACGCATCGTGATCCGCCGGGAACTCGAACAGGCGCGCCGCGCACTGCCGCTGAACGCGTCGGTGAAAGCCGCCTGAGACGACGCGGCGCGCGCGCTGCCGGCTTGCCGCCGGGGCGACGGAACGGCACAGTGTCGCCTCCGTACGCCGTTCCGCGCGCATGACCGACTGCACCGTCTACTACAACCCCGACTGTTCCAAATGCCGTGCGCTGCTCGCGTTGCTCGAGGAGCGCGCGGTCGACGCGCGTCTCGTCGACTATCGCCGGACGCCGCCGTCGGCCGCAGATCTCGCAAACCTCGTCGCGCTGCTCGGCGCGCAGGCCGGCGACCTGCTGCGCCGCGACGATCCGGCCTACGCGACGCTCGGCATCGAATCCCGTGTGCCCGACGCCGGCGACATCGTCGGCGCGCTGGTTCGCCATCCGCAGCTGATGCAGCGTCCGGTCGTCGTCCGCGGCGCGCGCGCGCTGATCGCGCGTCCGCCCGAACGCGCGCTCGAACTGTTCTGACGCCATGGACAAGCTCCAGGCGATGCAATTGTTCGTCCGCGTCGTCGACGCCGGCAGCTATACGGCGGCGGCCGACCAGATGGAGATTTCCCGCGCGCTCGCGAGCAAGCTCGTTCAGTCGCTGGAAGAGCAGCTCGGCGTACGCCTGCTGCACCGCACCACGCGCAAGCTGAGCCTGACCGAAGCCGGCGAACGCTATTACCAGCGCGTCAGCGAGATCCTCGGCAGTCTCAACGAAGCCGAAGCCGCGGCGTCGGAGCTGCAGGCCGAACCGCGCGGCCGCCTGCGCGTATCGGCGCCGATGTCGTTCGCGATCCATCATCTCGGGGCGGTCGCTGCGGAGTTCCAGCAGCGCCATCCTCGCATCGAACTCGAACTCAACCTCAACGACCGCCAGGTCGACCTCGTCGAAGAAGGTTTCGACATGGCCGTGCGCATCGCGCGGCTGGCGGACTCCAGCCTCGTCGCGCGGCGGATCGCGCCGTGCCGCCTGTTGCTGGTCGCGAGTCCGGAGTATCTCGAACGCGCCGGGCCGCCGCAGCATCCGCAGGATCTGGCTTCACTGAACTTCCTGAGCTATACGCTGGCCGCGCGGCGCGACGAGATCGTTCTCGTCAATGGCACGGAACGCCATACCGTCAATCTCAACGGCAATCTGCGCGTGAACAACGGCGACGTGATCGCATCGGCGGCCGTCGCGGGCCTCGGCATCTGCATCTCGCCGACCTTCCTGATCTGGCAGCGCCTGCGGCGCGGCGAACTCGTACCGGTGCTGCCGCACTGGCAGATTCCCGACATCGCCGTCCATGCGGTCTATCCGGCCGGCCGCACGCTGCCGGCCAAGACGCGCAGCTTCATCGACTTCCTCGTCGAACGCTTCGGCCCCGAGCCCTACTGGGACGAGCCGGCCTGACGAGCACTCGCGCGTCGTACCCGCGCGGTGGCGTCGCGCACGATTTCGGCGAGGCATAGCACGTCTCACATTCGCCGGTCCCTGTACGGAAGTAACTGTTGCTGGCGACAGCTCTTCGCCTATAGTCGGCGACGACCCATCCGCAATGGAACGTTCGGTGCGTCTACCTGACGCGCCGACGGAGAGGTCTGACCGATGCGAGCGCCGTCGCCATCGCATCGGCACCACCCGTTCTGCCGTTGGGGGACGGCCGCGACAGTGACGTCGCGCCGAACGGGAAGCACCGTACTGCATTGTTCGCTGCTCATCTCGGGGAAATACCATCATGCGCAAACCGCTGTATCTCGCTCTCGTTGCGTTGCTGGGCGGCGCGACCGCCCAGGCTGCCGATACCGTCCGCGTCCGCCTCGACGGCTCGTCGACGGCAGCCGTCGAGTCGCTCGCCATCCGTCCGTTGAACCGCGTGTCGTACGGCACCTTCCAGGTGCTGGAACTCTCTGCCGCCGATGCGCAGAAGCTCGTCGCGAGCACGCCGACCGCGACGATCCTCACCGACGCCGGCCGCATCCGCTTCAATCAGGTCGACTTCGATCCGCTCGTGCAGCCGGCGCGCATCGGCAACGGCGTGTTCCCGACCACGACGGCCGGCGAAGGCCTGCATCTGGTGCAATTCGACGCGCCGATCAAGCAGGCCTGGCGCGACGAACTCGAACGCCGCGGACTGCGCGTGCTGCAGTACTACCCGGGCGAAGCCTTCCTCGTCTGGGGCGCGATGGACACCGTCGCCGAAACGATCGCGCTGCCGCACGTGCGCTGGCAGGGCGGATTCCTGGCCGACTACAAGATCAATCCGGACCTCGCCCACCGCAGCGGCCGGATCACCAACGTCGATGTACATTTCTATAACAATGGCGACGTCGCCGGCGTCGTCGGCGCGCTCGAGAAGCTCGGCGCCACGGTGCTGACCCACGCACCCGCCCAGCCGGACAAAGCGTTCTTCGACGCGTGGATACAGGTCGACGCCGACAAGCTCGGCGAGATCGCGCGCCTGCCGCAGGTCGTCGCGGTCGCCTACGCGCATCCGAAGATCGAATTCGAAGACGAAATGTCGTCGCAGATCATTGCCGGAAACTACGACGGCGCCGGCCAGCCGCAGCTCGGCTACGCGCCGTGGCTCACGGGCTTCGGCTTCAACGGCAACGGCGTGACCTGGGCGGTCGTCGACTCGGGCGTCGATCTCGGACATCCCGATCTTTCGCCGCGCATCGTCGGCGGCTTCAGCTATCCGGGCTGCGCCGCCGCGAACGGCGACGACGACGCGAGCGGCGGCCACGGCACGCACGTCGCCGGCATCATCGCCGGCATGGCGATCGGCGACGGCGCGGGCGCGACGGTCGACGAGGACGACGCCAGCGGCTTCAAGTACGGCCAGGGTCTCGCGACCGGCGCGTCGATCTATCCGGTCTGCGCCCTGTCGGGCGCCTGGCCGCCGGCCGGCGGCTGGCAGAGCCTGTCTAAGACCTCGCTCGGCGGCAACGCGATCGGCATGAATGCGAGCTGGACGTCGGGTGAGGGCGCCGCCCACGGCTATCAGGCCAGCGAGCGCACGTTCGACATGATGATCCGCGACGGCGACTTCGATACGGCCGGCAACCAGCCGTTCATCATTTCGTTCTCGGCCGGCAACAGCGGCCCGGGCGCGAGCACGCTGACCGCACCGAAGGAAGCCAAGAATCCGATCTCGACCGCTTCGTCGCTGAATGCGCGCGCCGGTTCGATCGGCGGCCTTTCCGGCTTCTCCAGCCGCGGTCCCGCGGTGGATGGCCGCGTGCTGCCGACGATCGCAGCACCCGGCGACACCATCGCGTCGACGCGTCGACGCGCCGGCGCCTCACAGTGTCAGACCGGAATCGCCGGCACGGGCGGCTATTACTCCAACTGCAGCGGCACCAGCATGGCCGCGCCGCACGTGTCCGGCACACTGGCCATTCTTGCGCAGTGGTGGCGCACGAATCACGCCGGCGCAACGTTCAGCCCCGCGATGGGCAAGGCGCTGCTGATCAACGGCGCGCTCGACATGGCGACGGCCGACGTGCCGAACAACAACGAAGGCTGGGGCCGCATCCATCTGCCGCGTTCGACCGGCGGCGTCGTGCCGCGTCATACCGTCGACCAGAGCGTGGTGCTCGACAACGCGGGTGACGTGCACACCGTGACGGCGGGCATCGCCGATCCGACCAAGCCGGTCCGCATCACGCTGGCCTACACCGACGCACCGGGCGCGGTCGGCGCCAATCCGGCGCTGGTCAACAACCTCGACCTCGAAGTCGTCAACGGCGCGAACACCTACAAGGGCAACGTGATGACGGCCGGCGTCTCGACGACCGGCGGCACGGCCGACGCGAGGAACATTGCGGAAAACGTGTTCCTGCCGACCGGCGCCAGCGGTGCGGTCACGGTGACGGTGCGCGCTACCGCCCTGCCCGGCGACGGCGTGCCCGGCACCGGCGATGCGACCGACCAGGACTTCGCGCTGGTCTGCGACAACTGCGCGCTGACGCCGAACTACTCGCTGACCGCGACGCCGAGTTCGCAGGAGATCTGCGCACCGGCCACCGCGACGTACAACGTCAACATCGGCTCGATCCTCGGCTACACGACGCCGGTCACGCTGACGACGAGCAACGTGCCCTCGGGTGCGAGCGTCAACGTCGTGCCGACCAGCGTGACGCCCGCAGGGACGGCGACCGCCACGCTGACGCCGGGCTCGCTCGCGGCCGGCAGCTACGCGTTCAACCTCGACGCGAATTCGGCCAGCGGCACGCAGACCGCCTTGCTCAGCCTCGAGCTCGCCACGGCGATTCCCGCCGTGCCGGCGCTGACGTCGCCGGCGGACAACGCGGTCGGTGTCGCCTTCGCGCCGACCCTGAGCTGGAGCGCCTCGGCGCAGACCAAGAACTACACCGTCGAAGTCGCAACGGACACGGCATTCACCAACATCGTGTTCACGCAGAGCGTAGCCGGCACGACGAGCAGCACGACGGTCACGCCGGCGCTGAACTCGAGCACGCGCTATTACTGGCGCGTGCGCAGCGGCAACATCTGCGGCACGAGCAGCAACTCGCCGGTGTTCACGTTCAAGACCCAGCCGGCCCTCGGCGACTGCGACGAGACGCAGGTCGTCAACACCGTGTTCACCGATGACATCGAAGGTGCAACGACCGGCTGGACGACGACGGGCAGCACCGGCGCGTCGACCTGGGCCGTCAGCACGGCACGTCCGTTCTCGCCGACGAAGTCCTGGCTCGCCACGGACATCACCACGGCTTCGGATCAGCGCCTGATCTCGCCGGCCGTTGTCCTGCCGTCCAGCGAGAACCCGCTGACCATGACCTTCCAGAACGACGTCAACATGGAAGAACGTAGCGCCGGCGGTTGCTGGGATGGC
>NZ_DATIGT010000195.1:0-5886 GCF_035481375.1 Tahibacter sp. | reverse complement strand
GCCATGGCGCGCACGACAGCGGGCAGGCTACGCTGCGGCGGATGCCAGCCGTCGTCTACCGTTTCGCCGATTATCGACTCGACCCCGCCGCGCGCGAACTGCAGCGCAACGGCGAACTCGTGGCGCTGCCGCCGCGCGCGTTCGACTGCATGGCCTATCTCGTCGAGCGCCGCGAGCGCGCCGTCGGCCGCGACGAACTCATCGCCGCGGTCTGGGGCAAGGTCGACGTATCCGACACGCTGCTCGCGCAGACCATCCTGCGCGTGCGCCGCGCGGTCGGCGACACCGGCAACGAACAGAATGTCGTACGCACCGTGCCGCGGTTCGGCTATCGCTGGGTACTGCCGACCGAGGCCGCGACGGTCGTCCAAGACGGGATGCCGGCGGCCGCAACCGAAGCACCTGCGCCTGCACGGCCGGCGCAGGCCGAACCCGATCTCGCGACGTCGCCGCCTGCCGCTGCACGACCCGACGCATCGCCGCGCCGGCGCGCGTCCTGGATCTGGCTGCTGCTCGCGGCCGCCTTGGCGCTGCTCGTGGCGCAGTTCGCACGCACGCCGTCGCGGACGCCGCCGGACACGACGGCACCGGCTGGCCGGTCCGCCGGCGCCGGTGCCGCAATCGTGCTGCCGGTCGAGGTCGACGAAGGCGCGGAGTGGTCGTGGATACGGCTCGGCGGCATGGATTTTCTCGCCTCGCAATTGCGCGCCGCCGGCCACGCGACGCTGCCGAGCGACACGACGCTGGTGCTGCTGTCGCGCAATGCCGCAGTCCGCTCGCCGGCCGCGGATCTCAAGACCGCGCGCGACAGCGGCGCGCGCCTCGTGCTCGCTCCGCGCGCGCAGCGCGAAGGCGACGGCTGGCGCGTGCGCATCGCGGCCACCGCCGCCGACGGCACTCGTCGCGACGTCGAAGGCACGGCCGGCACCGTGCTCGATGCGGGCCGGCTGGCAATGTCGGCATTGATCGGCGCGAACGCCGCGACGCCGATCGCGAGCGGCGCGCGCGCCGAACATCTGCAGCGCGCCGAAGCCGCCTTGCTCGGCGACGATCTGGATCTCGCGCGGCGCGAACTCGACGCGGTCGGCGCGAACGCCGACGACGCCGAAATCGTCTACCGCCGCTCGCAGATCGATTTCCGCGCCGGCGACTACGAGGCGCTCGACGGCCGCCTGCTGCCGCTGCTCGAAACCCTCGATGCCCAACACGACGCCGCGCTGCGCGGCCAGGTGCTCAACGGCCTCGGCTCGGTCGCGATCCGGCGCAACCGGATGCAGGCGGCCGAACGCTATTTCACCGAAGCGGTCGCGCTGCTGCGCCCCGGCAGCGAAGTCCGCGCGCGCGGACAGGCCTATACCGGCCTCGCGATCACGCAGGCCGCGCAGCAGCGTTTCGACGACGCGCTCGCAACCTTCGCCGACGCGCGCGTGGAGCTCGAGAACGCCGGCGACGCGCTGGCCGTCGCGCGCATCGACGCGAACCTCGGCATCCTCGACATCGAACGCGGACGCTATGCCGAAGCCGTCGCCGGACTGCGCCGCGCCGCCGCGCAGTTCGCCGCGTTCGGCGCGATCAACGAACAACTGACCACGCTGATCGGCCTCGCCCGCGCGCAGCTCGAAATGCTCGATCTGGCCGGCGCCGTGCAGACTACGGACACGTTCTGGAGTCTCGCCTCGCGCAGCGCGAGTCCGCGGCTGCGCCATCAGCTCGCGATCGTGCGCGCCGACGTGCTGGCCCAGTGCGGCCGCGTGCAGGAGGCGCGCAGCCTGATCGCGGGGCTGCGCCGCGAGCTGGAACTGCCGGTCGAGAACGACACCGCCGGCCGCGCCGACGCGCTGCTCGCACGGCTCGCGCTCGCCGACGGCGACGCGGAGCAGGCACTGCGGCTCGCGCAGGCCGGCCGCGAAACGCTGCCCGAGGAACAATTCGCGCGCGAGCACGCGCAGCTCTGGCTCGTGCGCCTGCGCGCGCTGCGCGCGCTCGAACGCGACGGCGAAGCCGAAGCCCTGCTGCCGCAGTTCGCGCACTGGGCCGAGCGTGCCGGTCATCCGTCGGCGACGCTCTACGCCGGGCTCGCGACCGCCGAGGTCGACTGGAGCCGCAGCCGCCGCGACGCCGCGCGGCGCCGCTACACCGAACTCATGAACCAGGCCGAGCGCAGCGGCATCGTCATTGACCTCGCGCTGGTCGCGCAGAGTTACGGCGGCGCGCTGCTCGACAGCGGCGACGCACGCGCCGCCGCACCGGTCATTGCGCGCGTGTCGCGCTGGGCCGACGCCGACTTCGGCTGCGCGATGCTGCAGGTCTGGGGCTACTGGTCCCAAGGCGACCTCGACGCGTGGCAGCGCGCGCTGCAGAAAGCCCGCGGTCTTGCCGGCGAGCGTCCGATCGCGCCGGTCCTGACCCGCCCGCCGCAGCCGGCGCAGATCCGCTGAAATCCCCGAAGCGTGACCGCGTTCACGCGATGCGGCTGTCGTCGCGCCGAAAATTTCGCAGGAAATTCAACGCAGTGATGGAAAAGTAAGGGAACACGAAACGTCTCCGCATGGAGCGCGAAAGCAGCGGCGGAACTGGCGCCAATACTCGGACGGTCCGCCGGGCTTCCAGCCTCCCCGCCGCCCCCCTCGCCGGGCGCCCGGCGGACGTTTCCTCCCGCGACTTCGAGGGTTTCATCCATGCGCGTTTGCATTCTTGCGGGCCTGATCGGCCTGGTCGTCTCCGGCACCGTGTCCGCCGGCAGCTTCACTTCCGTAGCCATGCCGGGCAGCCAGCTCGTCGGCCTTTCCGAACACGGCCGCATCGCGACGGGCAGCATCCAGGGTTCCGACGCGTCGTTCCGCTGGAACCGCGACCGCGGCGCCGCGCTGATCGACGGCTACGCCGGCATGCAGGGCATGAACAGCTGGGGCCAGCCGATGGCCGGCCAGGCGCTCGACGCGAACCAGAACTGGGTCGCCGCGATCGCCTACAGCAACGCGCAGTTCTTCGATCCGATCCTCGTCGGCGCGCTGCCCGGTGCGCAGGCGCTCGACGGCATGGCCAGTGCCGGCTACGACGCCGCCGACGACGGCACGGTCGTCGGACTCTCCTACAACGCCGACGGCAACGCCGTCGCGTTCCGCTGGAATGCGGCGACCGGCATCGCCGAGCTGCCGCGCCTCGACGTCGACAGCTATGCGCGCGCCAACGCGATCAGCCGCGACGGTCATGTCGTCATCGGCTGGAACGACACCGACGTCGGCTATCGCCGCGCGGTGAAGTGGGTCGACGGCGTCGTCAGCGAACTGCTCGACGCGCAGAACCTGCAGGTCGGCGAAGCGCTCGGCGTGAACCGCGACGGCAGCGTCATCGTCGGCACCGGCGCCGGCGCCGACGGCAAGGAGGCCTGGCGCTGGACCGCGGCGACCGGCCTGCAGCCCATCGGCATCATCAAAAGCGGCAGCTTCTTCGATCGCGCCTATGCATTCGGCGTCAGCGACGACGGCAACCTCGTCGGCGGCGCGAGCGGTTTCGGCTTCCAGCGCGAAGCCGTCGTCTGGACGCCTTCGACCGGCATGGTCAGGCTGACCGACTTCCTCGCCGCACGCGGCATCGCCGTGCCGCAGGGCTGGCTGCTCAATTCCGTGACCGCGGTGTCCGGCGACGGCCGCGTGCTCGGCGGCTGGGGCCTCGATCCGAACAACGCGATCAACTCATTCGTGATCGAACTCGATGCCGTGCCCGAGCAGGACGCGATCGTGCAAGCGCACGGCATCGTCGTCTTCAACGACCTCGCCGCAGGCCCGTTTGCGGGCGTGCCCGAACAGACCCCGGTCACGCTGTCCATGCGCGCGACGCCCGACGGCTTCGAGATCGAACCGGGCCAGCACGTGGCCTACCCGATCGATTTCTCACGCACGACGCTGCATGCCGGCAAAGCGAGCGACACGCTCGCCGACGTCAAGAACGGACTGCTGCGCATCTCCAACGACTACCCGCGCTCCGACGGCATCCACGTCTTCGAAACGCCGATGTCGACGCCGCAGACCACCATGGAGTTCGAGCTGTTCAACCCCGGCGGCGACCTGTTCGACTCGTCCGACCTCAACAACATCAACCGCACCTTCGGCCCCGAGCATTTCGAGAAGGCCGCCTGGATGGTGTTCCAGGGCGACCACGCCATGGTGATCCAGCTGCAGTCCGTCGTCATCGAAGACGAATGCGCGATCTTCTGCGGGCGATTCGAGGCGCCGTGACGCCTCGGCGCTGGGCTTCGCTGCACTCAGCCCAATCTGCGCGTCGATCCGCAGATCGGGTTGAGCCGCAGCCGAAGCCCCGCGGCGCCTTGCTCAACGCCGTGTCACATCCTCGAAGCCCGTCTGGAATACCAGGTCCGTCGCATAGAACGGACCGGTGACCTCGTACGTGATGCCGCCGGTCGACTGACCCGTCGTGCCGCGCTGCGAGCTGAAGTACAGGCGCGTGCCGTCCGGGCTGAACGCCGGTCCGGCGACTTCGGACGAATCCTGGCCGACGATCTGCAGCAGCGGCAGCACCTGGCCTTCGGGCGCGAGCATGACGATCTGCAGATTGCCGCCGTCTTCGGCGACGTAGACGAAGCCCTTCGAATCGACGATGACGTTGTCGACGCCGGTCAGTTCCGGCGAGGTGAACCAGGCGTCGTCGTAGAAGATCTCGATCATCGCCGTGCGCGTGTCGTAGCAGTACACGCGGTTGTCGCCCTTGGTCGTGAAGAACACACGACCATTGTGGAAATGGATGCCTTCTCCGCCGCGGAACGCCGTGCTCTGCGCGACCTGCAGGCGCGTCGCCGTGTCGCCCGCGCCGAGATTCGGATTCGGATTCGGCACGGCATGCCAGGTCACGCTGCGCGGCACGGTCTCGTCGGCGCCGACGGCCTCGGCGACATCGAGCTGCCCGGCGCTGAAGTCCGGCCACGCGGTCGGCGTGAAGCGGTAGAAGCGGCCGTTGCTCTGGTCCTCGGTCAGATACACGCAGCGCGCGGCCGGGTCGACCGCAATCGCTTCGTGCTTGAACGTGCCGAGCGCGGCGCGCTTGACCGCGGGCTGCACGCCGAGCGGATCGCATTCCCAGGAATGGCCGCTGTCGGTTTCCTCGCAGGAAATCCACGTGCCCCAGGGCGTCGCGCCGCCGGCGCAGTTGCTGCTCGTACCGGTCAGGATCGAGTACGCGTCGACGACCTCGCCGTTCGCATTGAAGCGCAGCGCACCGCAACCGCCCTGCCCCGAGCCGACTTCGGCATTGCTGACATAGACCCAACCGCCGTCGCTCGTCGTGTAGGTCGCGCCGCCGTCGGGCGAGCGGTGCCACAGATAGCTGCCGCCGGACACCGGCGCCTGTCCGGTGCGTGCGACCACGCGCGAGGTGAAGCCTGCCGGCAGACGGATGCCGTTGCCGTCCGGCGGCAGCAGTCCGCCGCGCAGCGCGTCGATCAGCTTCGGATTCAGGCGCCGCAGGCGGTCCCAGCCGTGCACCGAGCGCGTCGCCTCGTTGACGTTCGCGAACGCGTTCGGCCCGACCGCCAGCATTCCCGCCGCCGCCATCGCGCGCACGAGAAATCCGCGGCGATCCATCTTCGCATCGAGAGCCATCCCGATCTCCATTCAAAAGGGACCGGAAGGCTGAGCGGCGTCGATGAAACGGCGGTGGCGTGCAGATTAAGGTCGCGTGAAACGTCAGAGTGCGGAGTAGAGAGGGAGTGAGAAAACAGCGGCGGGCGGCGCGCTTCACTTCAGATTCTCACTCCTCCGCACTCTCCACTTGTTCACCCCACGCTGCAACGCAGCTTGACGCTTGCATGACAAGGCGCAAGGCTACGCCCACGCCCCGCCCGCCGCGGCGGCGTACCCGCCATGACCGCCC
>NZ_DATIGT010000194.1:0-11114 GCF_035481375.1 Tahibacter sp. | reverse complement strand
CGCCTACCCGCCGGTGCTGCCGATCATCATCGGCCTGTCGCTGATCCTGCTGCGGCTGCTGCAGCTCGACATACAGCGCTCGCGCCAGGAGCGGCAGGTCCGGCGCCTCAATCAGAAACTCGCGATCCTCGAAGAGGAACTGGCATCGTTGCGCCACGCGGTTGCCGCACGTTCCGAAACCGGCAAGAAAACGGACTGACGCGCTGCGATGCGCGTCCTTCATATCGGCAAGTTCTACCCGCCGGCGGCGGGTGGCATCGAGACGTTCACGGCGATGCTCGCGCGCGCGCAGGCCGCGGCCGGCGACGCCGTTGCCGTGCTCGCGCATGCCGAACGACGCAGCTGGCGTACGCGGCAACGCGCCGACGGCACGATTGCCGTCCACGAGGTCGCACGCTGGGGGCAGCTCGCCTATGCGCCGCTCAGTCCCGGGTTTCCGTGGCAACTCGCGCGCGCCATCGCCTCGCACCGCCCGGACGTGTTGCATATCCATGTCCCGAATACATCGGCCTTTGCGGCACTGCTCGTGCCCGCCGCGCGCCGGCTGCCCTGGATCGTGCATTGGCACGCGGATATTCCGCTCGACAGCGCGAGCCGCGCATTGCGTCTCGCCTATCCGTTCTACCGTCCGTGGGAACAGGCATTGTTGCGCCGCGCCGACGCGATCATCGCGACTTCGTCGGCCTATCGCGATGCGAGTCACGCGCTGGCCGACTGGCGTGCGAAGACGACCATCGTGCCGCTGGCGCTCGACGACGCACCGGCCGTACCGCCGGGCGAAACGCTATGGCCCCCGGGGAAGCGGCGTCTGCTGGCGGTCGGACGGCTCAGCCACTACAAAGGCTTCGAGGTCCTGCTCGACAGCGTCGCGCAACTGCCCGACACATCACTGCTGCTGATCGGCAGCGGCGAACGCGAGCGCGCGCTGCGAACACGCATCGCCGAGCTCGGGCTGCAGTCGCGCGTGCGCATGACCGGGCATGTCGACGACGACACGCTGCGCGGCGCGTACGCCGCGGCGGAAATCTTCTGCCTTCCCTCGCTCGACCGTGCCGAAGCCTTCGGCATGGTGCTGCTCGAGGCGATGCGCGCCGGACTGCCCTGCGTGGCGAGCGCCATCGTCGGTTCAGGCGTCGGCGAAGTCGTGGCCGCAGGAACGACCGGACTACTGACGCCGCCGGGCGATGCCGATGCGCTGGCCGCAGCGCTCGACCGGTTGAGCAACGACGAAGAATTGTGCCGGCGTTTCGGCACGGCGGGCCGCGAGCGCTGGCAGAACGACTACCGGCCGGCTGCAGTCAGTGCGGCAACGCGTCAGGTCTACGCGCAGGCACTCGCACATCGCGCAGCAGCAGACCGATCAGGCTGAGCGCGAGCGGCGCCCACTGCAGCACGAGTCGGTTCATCGCGGTTTCGCTGGTCGCCCATTTCGCCGCCGGCGTGAATACGAACAGGCAGAACAGTGCTGCAAGCCCAGCGCCGAGCAACAGCGCGAGCAGTCCGATCTCGCGACGATCGCGCAGCCGTTCGCGCTGCCAGATCAGGCACGCGACGAGCAGCGGCCACAGCAGATGCCAGTTGTTCTGCGCGAACAAGCCCTTGAAGAACGCGGTCGCTGCAACGAATCGCGACACGTCGTTGTCGCCGGCCGCAACGCCGCTGAGCACGTCGCGCACGAGCGCGAGCCACGGCAACTGCAGCGCCCACGACGCGGCGACCGCGAGCAACGCGCCGAATACGGCGGCTATCAGGCCGATACGACGCCAGCGCGGCGGCACCTGCACGAGTATGGCGAGCCCGGTCAGCAGCAATGCCCAGACCGCACCTTCGAATTTCAACAGCGGCAATGCACCGGTGCAGCAGGTCGCAAGCAGCAGCTGCGCGCGATCGCCGTCGCGCAGCCAGCGCAGCCACGCCAGCACAGCGAACGTCAGCGTCGCGGCAACCCAGAGATCGGCGTAGCCGGCCAGCGCCGCATGCACCGACAGCAGCGGCAGCGAAGCGAGCAGGTAGGCGAGAACCACGCAGGCGTTGCGCGACACGCCGAGCGCGCGCCATTGCCCCGCGCAACCGGCCACGAGCGCGAGCCAGAGCAGCGGCCACGCGGTTGCCACGGCACCTTCGTTCCAGGCTCCCGCCGCCGACGCGAGCCAGAGTTCGATGCGGCTCAGCAGCTCCGGATAGCGCCAGGCCAACGCGGTATGCGCGCTCGGATCGCTGTCGCGCCACCACGACGTCGGGTCGAGAAATCGCACCTGACCGAGCTCGAACCAGGTCTTCGCCTTGAGCGACCACGCATTCCACGCGTCCCAGACGAACACGGGGCGCAGGAACGCCTCATCGAGCACGAACGCAAAACGCACGGCGATCGCCGCGAACAGCAGCCAGGCCCACGGCGGCAGACGCGTACCGGTCGTCATCGCCACCGGCGCCGAGGGCTGCGCGCGACGCGCCCGCCGCCAGCCCAGGCCCGCGAGCAATACGATCGCGGCTCCGATCAGCGGCAGCGTTGCGATGAACGTGTCGGCGCCGGCCGCATCGCGCCGCAGGGCGACGAGCATGCCGCTCGCAAGCAGGCCGAGCAGCGTCGCATAGCCAGCCGCGGCGAACCGCTCTCCGGGACGTCGCGGCAGACCGGCCAGCGCGAACCAGAGCGCCGCGCCGAGCACGACGCTGCAGGCATACGCCACGAGCACGCCGGGCGCGATCACGGTTTCGCCTCGCCGAGCCGATAGAGCCGCAGCCGCGGTTCGTCGATCAGCGGTTTCGCCGGCACGGAAAAGCCGCTGTCGACGCGCAGGCGCCCGTCGGCGGCATCGTAGGCCGGGGAATTTTTCTCGAATGCTGCAAAGTAAACAGGCTCGACGACCGCGACCGACGAACCCCAGCCGGTCAGGTTGACCGGCGCCGTGCGCGCCGGTGCCAGGTGATAGACGAAGCGCGCACGCAGGAAATCGGACGCCGCGTCGACGAGCAGCCGCACGCGGTCGGGATCGGCGCCATCCTCGCGCAGCGCCTGACGCACCTGCTGAGCGGCCTGCAGCACGTCGGCGTCGGCAATCGCGCGCTGGCGTTCGTCCCAGGGCAGCGGCGCATAAATCTGTCGCGTGGCTGCATGCCGGTCGGCCAAGCTCAGGCTCCAGCGCAGATCGAGCAGCACCCAGGCGATCGCGACACCGGCGCCGACGACGCGCAGGTGGCGCGCGACCGCGGAGGGCGCATGCCACAACAGCAGCAGCGCGGTCAGCGCGAGTCCGACGGCCAGCAACAGCACTGGCGAACGCGCGCGAACCGCGCCGTTGTCGGGACCGAGCGCACTGATCGACATCAGCGACCACGCGCGCCGCCCCGACCACTCGGTCGAAACGGATGCAAGGCGCCCTGCCCAGGACGGCGACCAGAATTCGGCGCCGCTCAGGCGGAACGGCCGGAATGCGTGCTCGGCCGGAACCGACTGCGCGACCGGATAGATAGCGAAACCGATCTCGGTGATCGCACCCTGCCATTCCTTTTCGCGCGCGAGATCGATGGTGCCGATGTCACCGCGTCCGCGCGTCAGCGCGATCGTGCGCACGTCGCCGGTCGAATCCGCGCGCCGGTAGAGAAAGGCCACTTCGAGTGTCGGTGCGAGCGATTCGAAGCGATAACGCAATACCGGCCATGCCGCGGCGTCGGCGATGTCGACGCCGCGCACGAGCAGCGCGCCGTGGTCGCCGTCCTCGGTTTCGATGCGCAGTCCGCTGCCGTCGACCTGACCGCCGGCCAAGGCCATGAACTCCGCGCCATCGAGCCGGTAGCGCTGCTGCGGCCACGGCGACTGGAAGGGTGCTATCTCGACGAAGATCGCGATCAGCCCGAACCAGAGCGCGACGATGGCGACGACGAGCGTGCGCGGCATCAGGCCACCAGACTGTCGAGCCGGTCGAGCTCGATCGGCGTGAATCCGGCGGCGAGCCGATCACGGCGGTTGAGCGGCCCCTTGAGCGCACCGCGGCAATAGCGCTGCAGGAGCGCATGGAAGGTGTCGTCCGGGTCGACGCCTTCGCGCGCGCAGCACCAGGTGAACCAGCGCGTGCCTGCGGCGACATGGGCGACTTCTTCGGCGAGGATCTGTTCGAGGATCGCGACCGTCGCCAAGTCGCCGACGGCGCGCAGGCGCTCGATCATGCCCGGCGTCACATCGAGTCCGCGGGCTTCGAGCACGCGCGGCACGAGCGCCATGCGTTCGAGACAGCGGTCCGCGGTTCGCCGTGCCATGTCCCAGAGTCCGTCGTGCGCTGGAAGATCGCCGTAGCTCAGGCCGAAGTCCGCGAGCCGGCGCGCAAGCAGCGAGAAATGTCGCGCCTCGTCGTTCGCGACCGCGATCCAGTCGGCGTAATACGCGGCCGGCATGTCGCGGAACCGGTAGACCGCGTCCCAGGCGAGATTGATCGCATTGAATTCGATGTGCGCGACCGCGTGCACGAGCGCGCCGCGTCCGGCTTCGGTACCGGGCCCGCGCTGCGCGAGCGCGCGCGGCGGCACGAGCAGCGGCCGTTCCGGACGTCCCGGCTCTCCGATCGGCGCGGGAGCCGCCGCGGCACCAAGCTCGAGACGCCCGGCCGCGAAGGCTGCGGCCGTCGCCTGCGTGCGCTCGACCTTGCGCAGCGGCAGCGCCTCGTCGAGGCAGGCCTGCGCGGCGGCGAACAGATTGGTCGATGCGGCTGCGAGCATGGCATCCGGGCCGTGGGCGGATCGGAGCCCGATTATGCCCGCAGCCGGCGTATCGGATGCTAGTGTTCGGTCACTTTGCCGGCGATCCGTTGGACGACCGGCGGATGCGAAGGACGACGGCGTGATGGAAAATTGGCGTGTTCCCGAACTCGACAAAGCGGCATTGACGACAGCGCTCGCCGCACATCTCGCAAGCGGGAACGCCGGCGACGACCCTTACCTGAGCGCCAAGCGCTCGTTGCCCACGTCGATGACGGAACTCGTGCGCGCCTACGCGAAGGTCCGACCCGCCCTCGCCGCCGGCCAGCGACTGCTCGACTGGGGCTGTCGTCACGCGGCGCTGTCGGCACTCGTGCGCGCGGAATTCGGCGAACGCGTCGAACTGCACGGCTGCGACGTCTGCCCGGCCGGCGACTACGCCGCCTTTCACGCGCGGTGCGGCCTGAGCTACATGCGACTCGATCACCCGTGGCGGCTGCACTATCCCGATGCGCATTTCGACGCCGTCATCGCCGGAGGGACGCTCGAACATGTGCCGAACGACGGCGCGTCGCTGACCGAACTCTGGCGCGTGCTGAAGCCCGGCGGCGCGTTGCTGATCACGCACCTGCCGAACGCGGGTTCGTGGACCGAATTCGTGTCGCGGCGCCGTTTTCCGGCACAGGCGCACCGGCGGCGCTACGGGCAGCGCGCATTCCGGCATCGTCTGCTGCACTACGGATTCGAGACGATCGCCGGCGGCCATCATCAGCTTGCGCCGTCGAGCCTCCCCGCAGCCTGGCAGCACGGCTGGCTGCAGCGCGTCGTCGCAGTCGCACAGCCGTTGAATGCGCTGGAGAACATCTGGCCGCTGAGCCGTCTGAGCGCGACGCTCTGGTGCGTCGCGCGCAAACGCGAAGGGTTCTAGCGTTCTCGCCGCGTCAGGACGCGCGGCGCATCGTCTTGGCTTCGTCCGATCGCGCGAACTCGAGTTCGCGCAGATAGTCGGCCTGCACGCCGGTCACGTATTCGCCCGAAAAGCACGAGGTATCGAAGGTTTTGAGGTCTTCGTTGCCTTCGCTGACCGAGGCGACGAGATCGTCGAGATCCTGATAGACCAGCCAGTCGGCACCGAGCAGTTCGGCGACTTCCTCCTCGCTGCGGTTGTGCGCAACGAGTTCGGCGGGCGCCGGCATGTCGATGCCGTAGACGTTCGGATAGCGCACCGGCGGCGCGGCCGAGGCGAAGTACACTTTTGTCGCGCCGGCCTCGCGCGCCATTTGGATGATCTGCTTGGACGTCGTGCCGCGCACGATCGAATCGTCGACGAGCAGCACGGTCTTGCGGCGGAATTCCAGATCGATCGCGTTGAGCTTGCGGCGCACGGATTTCACGCGCTCGCTCTGCCCCGGCATGATGAAGGTGCGGCCGATGTAGCGGTTCTTGACGAAGCCTTCGCGCATCGGCACGCCGAGATCGTTCGCGAGCGAACTCGCCGCGGTGCGCGCCGTGTCCGGAATCGGGATCACCGCATCGATGCCGTGATCGGGCCGCAGGCGTCGGATCTTCGCCGCGAGGCGTTCGCCCATGCGCAGCCGCGCCTTGTAGACCGACACGTCCTCGATCATCGAATCGGGACGAGCAAGATAGACGTATTCGAAGATGCACGGCGTGTGCGCATAGCCTTCGGCGCAGCGGCGGTGGTGGAGGCTGCCGTCGAAGCCCAGCAGCACGGCTTCACCCGGCTCGACGTCGCGCAGTCGGCGGAACCCGAGGATGTCGAGCGCTACCGATTCCGACGCAACCGCGTATTCCTTGCCGTCCGGCGTGTCGCGTTCGCCGAGCACGAGCGGCCGGATGCCGTGCGGATCACGGAACGCGAGGATGCCGTAGCCGAGCACGAGCGCCGCGACCGCGTAGCCGCCGCGCGCCCGCGAATGCACCCCGGCGACCGCCTTGAACAGGTGATCGGGCGTCAGGCTCATGCGCTCCTGGATCTGCAGCTCGTGCGCGAGCACGTTGAGCAGCACTTCCGAATCGGAGTTCGTGTTGATGTGGCGGCGGTCGCCCTCGAACAGTTCGCTGCTGATCGCGTCGGCGTTGACGAGGTTGCCGTTGTGCGCGAGCGCGATGCCGTAGGGCGAATTGACGTAGAACGGCTGCGCTTCGCCGACGTCGTCGGAGCCTGCGGTCGGATAGCGGCAGTGTCCGATGCCGACGCGGCCGCGCAGCTTCAGCATGTCGTCGCGCTGGAACACGTCGCGCACGAGCCCGCGCGCCTTGTGCAGGCGCAGCTTCGAGCCGTCTACGGTCGCGATGCCCGCGGCGTCCTGGCCGCGGTGCTGCAGCACCGTGAGCCCGTCGTACAGGGCCGAGGCGACCTCGGATTTGCCCACGATTCCAATGATTCCGCACATGGCGACGTTACCGCTAAGAGGAGGATTTCTTGTCCGCGCCGGCCTCGGCCGGCGGCGGCGAATTGGGGGCGGCCGGCCTGCCTTGCAACGCAGGCAACGGCAGCAGGCCGCGATAATCGAGATGCTTGCTCACGCTCTCGGGCAGCCTGGCCGACAGCCATTCCGCGCCGTTCTGGAAACCCGGCATCAGGCGGGATTCCTGCCACCACGGGTCGCGCGGGAACGGCGTGAAGCCGAGCAGCAGCACCGCGATCATCACGAGCGCCAGACCGCGCGCGAGGCCGAAGAACATGCCGAGCAGCCGATCCGTGCCGCTGAGGCCGCTGCCGGCGACGAGCTTGCGTACGATGAATGCAACGAGCGCGCCCGCAACAAGCACGCCGATGAAGCAGAGTCCGTAGCCGAGCAGCAGCCGCACCGACGGCACGTCGACGCTCGTGAACTGCGCGGCGAGCTTTTCGCCGAACATCCAGGCGACCCAGAACGCCGCGGCCCAGCAGGCCAGCGCCATGACTTCGGCGACGAGCCCGCGCCAGAGCCCGATCAGGACCGACAGGGCCAGTACACCCAGAATGCAGTAGTCGGCCCAGTTCACGGCGCATCCGGTCTCAAGGCACCGTCACGATCATGCCGGTGATCGCGAGTTTCTGCTTGGCCTGGTCACGCAGCTTCTCGCTGCCGGCGCGGTCAGGTTCGGGTCCGAGGCGCACGCGCCACAGCTTTTCGCCCCCCTGCCCCGTGCTGTCGACGAAACTCGGCAGGCCCACACCTTTGGCGCGCGCGAGCAGCTTGTTCGCTTCGTCCTGCGACTTGAACGCGCCGAGCTGCACGGCCCAGCCGCCCGCTCGGTTCGCCGGTAGCGCGGCGGCCGGCGCATCGGCCTTCGGGGCCGCGGCGACGATTTCGACGACGCTGCCCTTGAGCTTCGCATCCGCCTTCTGCAGCTTGAGCCGCGCGGCTTCGGCCGTGCTGCGGTCTTCATACGGACCGAGACGCACGCGCGTCGCCGGCTTGCCGTCGACCTCGGCCGATTCGACGTAGGCGGCGAGTCCATGTTTCTTCGCGCTCGCGACGAGCGCATCGGAATTCGCGGCATTCGCGAAAATGCCCAGATGCACCGCATAGCGGCCGGTGCTGCTTGCGGCGGGCGCGGCGCGTTCGGGCACGGGTTTCGGCGGCGCGGCTTCGACGGGCTTTGCAGTCGCGACCGTCGTTTTCGGCGGCTGTTCCGCAGCGCCGTCCTGCGGATAAGGCACTTCGGCCGAATTGCGCGGATTCGTGCCGGCGTCGACCGTCGCGACCTTGTCGCCGCTCGCCGCGGGCTGCTCGGGCAGCGGCGCCGGCGTCGTCGACTTGCCGCCTTCGGCCGGCACGACGCGCGTCTGGAACTCGCGTTCGGGTGCCGGTGGAATCGCGAGGTTCTCGGTGACGGTATCGGTTTTCGGCGGCGAGCCGGAAAGGAACATCGGTACGAAGATGACCGCGAGCGCGATCAGGACGGCAGCACCGATGAGACGCTGTTTCAATGCGGAATCCATAGCCGGGTGGCCTCCAGGAACGGCGGGATTATACGCGCCGGCGACGCCGTGCCCGCAGCGCCGACGTCATCGCAACGCAACGTTCTGCAACCACCGCAGCGCCGCGGCCGCGATATAGAACGAGCCGAACGCGACGACGCGCGTGCCGGCACGCAGACGCGGAGCGAGAGTATCGAGCGCCGATGCAACGTCGCCCCAACAGCTGCGCCGCAACGGACCCAGCGCCGCGCCGAAATCGGTGTCGAGCGACAGCAGGTCGCGGCCGCGCTCCGACTCGGTCGACAAGTCGACCAGATGCCATTCGGCCACGCGATCGCGCAGCGGCTGCAGCATGCCCGCGACGTCCTTGTCGGTCAGTGCGCCGAACACCGCCACCGTCTCGGCCGCCGGTTCGCGCGCGAGCCACTCGGCGAGCACGCCGGCGGCCTGTGGGTTGTGTGCGACATCGATCACGAGTTCGCCGTCGCCGACACGCGTGCGTTGCAGCCGCGCCCGCACACGGGCCTCGGCGACACCGCGCGCGAAGGCATAGGGCGGCAGCGCAAGCCGCGCGCCGAGTGCGCGCAACGCGGCGATGGCCGCCGCCGCATTCGCGGGCTGGCAGGCGGCGGGGAGCGCAGGCGCCGGTAACGTCAGCCGCACCGAGTCGTCGGCCCAATGCCAGCCATCGGCCTGCGTGCCGATCGAGTAGTCGACGCCGGCACGGATTACGCGTGCCCCGTTTACGGCGGCGGCGGCCAGCAGGCCGTCTGGCGGATCCGCTTCGGCAACGACCAGCGGACGTCCGGCGCGCGCGACCCCGGCCTTCTCCCGGCCGATGCTGTCGCGATCGCTGCCGAGCCAGTCCTGATGGTCGAGCGCGATCGTCGTCACGATCGCGACGTCGGCGTCGATCAGGTTGACCGCATCGAGCCGGCCGCCGAGGCCGACTTCGAGAATCGCGACGTCGAGTGCCGCGTCGGCGAAGACCAGCAGTGCCGCGAGCGTGCCGAATTCAAAATACGTCAGCGGTATGTCGCCGCGCGCCGCATCGATGCGTGCGAACGCCGCGATCAGCGGCGCATCGTCGACATCGGTGCGATCGACGCGCACGCGCTCGTTGTACGCCAGGATGTGCGGCGAGGTGTAAGCGCCGGTCCGGTAGCCGCCCGCCGCCAGCATGGCTTCGAGGAACGCGACGGTCGAACCCTTGCCGTTCGTGCCGGCGACGGTGACGACGAGCGGCGCCGGACGCGGTGCGCCGAGCCGCTGCCAGACCTCACCGACGCGGGCCAGGCCCAGGTCGATGCCCTGCAGATGGACGCCGAGCTGATAGTCGAGCCACTGCTGCAACGTGCGCGGCAGCGGCGCCGCCAGCGCACTCAGGCGGCGGCTCCGGCAACCGGCGCGGCGCCGTGACGCGGCTGGCGCATCAGCAGCGCGAGGATGTCGGCGAGCTTGTTGCGCGTCTCGCGCCGGTCGACGATGAGGTCGACCGCGCCGTGCTCGACGAGGAATTCGGAGCGCTGGAACCCTTCCGGCAGCGTCTCGCGCACGGTCTGCTCGATGACGCGCGGCCCGGCGAATCCGATCAGCGCCTTGGGCTCGGCGATGTTGAGATCGCCCAGCATGCCGAGGCTCGCCGACACGCCGCCGGTGGTCGGATGCGTCAGCACCGAGATATACGGCAGTCCCGCGGCGCGCAGGCGCGCGAGCGCAGCCGAGGTCTTGGCCATCTGCATCAGCGAGAACAACCCCTCCTGCATGCGCGCGCCGCCGGTCGCCGACCAGCAGATCAGCGCCGTGCGATCGGCCAGCGCGCGTTCCGCCGCGCGCGTGAACTTCTCGCCGACGACCGATCCCATCGAACCGCCCATGTAGCTGAAGTCGAACGCGACCGCGATTGCCGGGCGCGACTTGAGCAGCCCCTTCATCGCGATCAGCGCGTCCTTTTCGCCGGTCTGCTTCTGCGCGGCGACGATGCGGTCTTTGTATTTTTTTGAATCTTTGAACTTGAGTGCATCGACCGGCTCGAGGTCGGCGAAGAGTTCCTCGGTGGAGCCTTCGTCGAAGAACCCGAGCAGGCGCTTGCGCGCACCGATCGTGTGGTGATGGGCGCACTGCGGGCAGACCTCGAGATTGCGCTCCAGCTCGGGGCGATACAGCACCGCCGCGCAGCCGTCGCACTTCTCCCAGAGCCCTTCGGGCACCTTGCCCTTCGCGCCGGTGCCCTGGGTGCGGATGCGCGAGGGCATCAGTTTGGAAAGCCAACTCATGTCACCAACCTCTCCGGTATCCGCCGGCGGCAGCAGCGCCGGCGTCGATTCAAGCAGTGGCGCCGCCGTGGGCGACGCCGGGTCGTGCGCGGGATCGGGCGGCCGCTTACGCGGCATGATCCGCCGGCAATACGTCGAGCGCCGCGCGAATCGGCGCGAGGAACGCTTTCGCGCGCCGCACCGTATCGGCGGTGTCGACGCCGCCCGCCAGT
>NZ_DATIGT010000193.1:0-9516 GCF_035481375.1 Tahibacter sp. | reverse complement strand
GTGTAGCCGTCGGCGGCGGCGATCATCTCCGCGTCGACGCGCCAGCCGGCCAGCGGCTGGGAGGCGTAGTCGTCGACGAGGAATTCGAGCATCCAGGTCAGCGAGCTTCCGGGCACGACGCCGTCCATCCACGACAGCGCGACCGGCGGTACGAAGTCGGCGATCGCGAGCAGATGCCATTCGCTCGTGGCGCCTTCGTCCTTCATCGACAGTTCGAAACGGTTCGCCTGCACCGGCGTGTTCGTGAACGGCAGCGCGCCGTTGCGCAGGATCACGTCGAAGTGCTGCATGAAGCTCGGCGTCACGCCGGGCAGGAAGCGCAGCGGCGATCCGGCGTGGTGGTCGCCGGGCGTGTCGATGGCCGGTACGCGCGCGACGCGCGAGGCGCGCGCGCTGCCGAACACGCCGATCACGAGCGCGAGCAGCTCGCCGTTCGCATCTTCGAGGCGTGCCTGGACGTGCTGCGTGTTCTTGCCGCTGCGCAACAGCGTAGCGGTCGCGCGGACGGTGCCGGCGGGCACCGGCGCGATGAAGGTCATCTGCAGCGTGCGCAGCGGCAGCTCGGGCGCGAGCGAGCGCATTGCTGCGACCGCGACCGCCGCCTGCAGGCCGCCGAACACGCTGCGGCCCTGCAGCCAGTCGTCGCCGACGTCGACCTGCAGGCGTTCGCCGTCGCGCACGGCAGAGCGGATCAATTCGGACAGTTTCATCGGCGCGTTCCGTCATCGGTCATCGCGCCAGCTTAGTGCATGGTTCCGGCGCCCGCCCGGTGCGGAAAGCGCCACGCGCCGGCGGTCCGGCGCATTCGGCCATTGACGCTGTTCGCTTCGTGCTTCGCCACGAGTTTCACGGTTCGGGGCGCGCTGCGCGTGCAGGCTGCGCCCCCTCGCCGAATCGCTACCGGAGTCGTTGCATGCGCCGCTATCTGCTGTCGATGCTGTTGCTGGCCGGACCGGCCGGCGCCGCTACCTATCAGGTCGGGCCCTCCCGTCCCTTTGCCTCGCTCAACCAGCTGTTCGCCGCGATCAATCTCGAAGGCGGCGATCTCGTCGAAGTCGACGGCGGCGTGACCTATGCCGGCGGCGTCATCGTGCCGGCCGCCGACGGCGGCAGCCCGGGCAACCCGGTCACGATCCGCGGGCTTCGCGTCGGCGGCCAGCGGCCGCACATTTCCGGTGCGGGCAACACGGTCGAGTTCCGTCAGTCCAACTACGTCGTGTTCGAAGGCTTCGAGGTCAGCGGCGGCACGGGGCGCTGCATCCTGCAGGGCGCGCACGAAGTCACGGTGCGCGACAGCGTGATCCACGACTGCGCCGCCCACGGCATTCTCGGTACGGACCAGTTCTCCGGTTCGTTCACGCTCGAGTATTCCGAGATCTACGACGCGGGTTCCGGCACGAACCTGCATCCGCTCTATATCCAGAGCGACGAGGTCGCCTGGCCGAATGCGGTGTTCCGCATGCGCTATAACTATGTGCACAGCGGCAACGGCGGCAATCTGCTGAAGTGCCGCCACCAGCGCGCGGAGATCTTCTACAACTGGTTCGAAGGCGCGACGTATCACGAACTCGAACTGATCGGACCCGACGAGGACACGCAGCAGGACGGCTGGACGCGCGATCTCGTGCGCGAAGACCAGGACGTCGTCGGCAATGTGATCGTCCACACGAACCCGGCGTTCGGCGCGGTCATCCGCATCGGCGGCGACGGCAGCGGCGTCAGCAAGGGCCGCGCGCGCTTCGTCAACAACACGATCCTGCTGAGCTCGGGCCAGGACACCACGGTGTTCCGCATCTTCCAGGAAATGCAGGCCGTGGAGATGCACAACAACGTGATCGACGTGACGGCGGGCGGCGTGCCGCGCATCATTCGCGCGGTCGACGGCGAGCTGGTCTGGACCGACGGCCGGCAGATCCGCGGCAGCAACAACTGGATCGAGAGCACGGCGACGTTCGTGCCCGGTGCGGGCGAGTGGAGCGGCACGCTGACCGGCACGACGCCGGGCTTCGAGAATGCGGCCGCGTTCGACCTGCGTCCGACGCTGGCGAGTCCGCTGCGCAACGCCGGCACGAATGCGCCGGTTCCGAACGCATCGTTTCCGTTCCCGGGTCCGCTGTTTCCGCCGGCCGTCGTGCCCGTGCGCGGGATCGTCGCCCCGGGCACCGCGCCTGCGCGCGCAACCGACGCGACCATCGACATCGGCGCGTTCGAACGCGCGACCGACCTGATCTTCGCGAACGGCTTCCAGTGAGAGCGCGCAGGTTGCGGTGAGCCGCAGGCGAACCGCAGCGTCCGAGGAATTGCCACAAGGCGATCGTCGGATCCGAGTCGCACTGTGGAATGGTGAATCAATAGATAAACCGCGAGGGTGCGTTTCGCCTGCGGCTCGCCGCGACCTCACTCCTCGTCATGCCCGCGCCGGCTCGGACGCACGGGCAGCGGCGCGAGCACCCACGCCAGTGCGATGAGTTTGTCGCGCGACTCGCTGCGCGGCTTGTGCAGCAGCTCCAGCGCGCGCGCGAGCAGGCGGTTGATCTCGGCGAGGTCGCGCCGGTCGACCCAGCCTTTGCTGCGCGATGCCCAGACTTCGCGCTCCGCACCGTCGGTCGCGACGTCGCTGCGCTTGAGCGCAGCGGCGAAGTCGCGTGCGGCGATGCGCATCATGCTCGTGCCGACTTTCTCCACCGCCGCCGCGCCGGCGTTGCGGCCGCCGCGATAGCGCAGCTGCAGACGCGCGCCCTTGTCGACGCGCGTGCGATAGCGGCGTCCGTCGCCTTCGTCGGGCAGTTCTTCGAGCAGGCCGCCGCGCACGAGCAGGCGCAGGTGGTAGTACAGGCCGTCGGCGGGCCGACCGAGCTGCGCGGCGAGCGTCGCGACCGACGCTTCGCCGCCGAGCGATTCGAGCGTGTCGATGAGCTCCTGCCGTGCCGGCGCGGCGAGCAGGGCGATTTCGCGGGGTTTCTCCACGGCGCGGTTCGAGGCGGCAGGGCGTGGTTTGCGTGGCTGTGCCATCGGTTGGGTTGCCTTCGTTGAAATTTCGCAAGAATATTCAATGAACGATACGACGAATCGCCGCGACGTGCCGCCATGCCTGCCGCGGAACAAAAACGGGAGAAAGCCATGTTTGTGCGTGCGCTATCGCTGTTGTTGCTGCTGTTGTCAAGCGTCGCGGCCGCCGCGCCCGACGCCGCGGCGCTGCTGGCCCGCGCCCGCGCCGTCGGCGGCGGCGAGAACTGGAATGCCGTGACTGCGGTATCGGGTCGCGGCACGATGAAAGCTGCCGGCCTCAGCGGTTCCGTGGAAACGCGCGAGGACGTGGTTTCCGGCCGCAGCGTCGCCCGCTACAGCCTCGGCCTGTTCAAGGGCGCCAACGGCTACGACGGCTCGGTAGGCTGGAATCAGGATCCCGGCGGCGAGGTCGCGCGGCTCGACGCGCCCGAGGCGCAGCGGCAGGCGCGCACCGCGGCGTGGCTCAGCGCGCGCGCGTTCTGGTTTCCGCAGCGCGGCGAGGCCGATTTCGGCGCGCCGCAGCCGCGCGAACACGAAGGGCGAAACTACGCCGTCGTCACCGCGACGCCGGCCGGCGGCGAGGCGGTGGAACTGTGGTTCGACGCTGCGACCGGCCGGCTCGACCGCTTCGTGACCGGCCTGGCGGCGCAGGACCGCGTCGTCACCGTGCTCGGCGACTGGCGCGACGTCGATGGCGTGCAACTGCCGTTCCACCAGATCGTGGATCGCGGCGCCGATGCCGCGAACCGCATCGAGATCGTCTACGACAGCCTGACCACGAAATCCGCGATCAGCGACGCCGACTTCGCCGTGCCGGCGCTCGCCGGCGGCGCACACATCGTCGACGCCTCGGGCATCACGCGCATCCCGTTCCGGCTCGTGCGCGATCACATCCACGTGCAGGCGGAGGTCGACGGACAGCCGGTGCAGATGCTCGTCGACACCGGCGGCGTCAACATCCTGCTGCCGGCCGCGGTCAAGCGCCTCGGCCTGAAAACCGAAGGCCAGCTCACCGCGCGCGGCACCGGCGAGGCGCGCGCCGATGTGACGCTGGGCCGCGCGAAGTCGCTGCGTCTGGGCGGCGTCGCGTTCGAGCAGCCGCTGTTCTATGTCATCGATTTCGGCCGGCTCCCCGACGTGGAAGGCGAGGACTTCGACGGCGTCGTCGGCTACGAGCTGTTCCAGCGTTTCGGCGTGACGATCGACTATGCCAGGCGCGAACTCGTGCTGACGCGACCCGACGCATTCGCGCCGCCGGCCGGGTCGAAGGCCGTGCCGTTCACGATGGCCGATCGCATCCCGATCGTCGAAGGCCGCATCGACGGCCGCGCCGTGCGCATTGCCGTCGATACCGGTTCCGGCGCCGCGATCGATCTGCATTCGCCGTTCGTGCGCAAGAACGACCTCAAGCGCGAATACGGCGCGACGTTCGAGCAGATTTCCGGCTGGGGCGTCGGCGGTCCGATGCGCGCCTGGCCCGTGCGCCTCGGCGAACTGGAGATCGGCGGGTTCGCGATGCCGAACGTCGCGGCGAGCCTCTACACCGGCGACAAGGGCGCGTTCGCGTCGCCCGATGTCGACGCGAATCTCGGCGGTCGCGTGCTCGGTCGCTTCACCGTCGCCTTCGACTACGCGAACAAGCGCATGCACCTGGCACCGAACGCGAGTTACGCCGAACCCTTCCGCAACGATCGCAGCGGACTCGCGCTGCTGCGCGACGGCACGGCGCTCAAGGTGTTCGACGTGACCAAGGGCAGCCCGGCGCAGTCGGCAGGTCTTGCGGCCGGCGACCGCATCGTGCGCCTCGCCGGCGAAGCGGTGCCGGCGCGCACGCTGTCGCAATGGCGCGACCGGCTGTCGACGGATCCGGCCGGCACGACGATCGCGGTGACCTACGAGCGCGACGGAAAGACGCACGAAGCGACGCTGGTCCTGGCCGACCTGATTCCCGCGACGCGCGCAAAAGCCCGATGAACGGCTAGCGCGCCGGAACGAACTGCGGTGCCGGCCACGGTCGGCGCCGCTTCGGCCGCTAACATACGCGGCCATGAAAACTCTACTTTCCGCGATGTGTACGCGGCGCCGCGCAGCGGTGCTGTTCCTGCTGCTGCTGCCCGCACTTGCGCCGGCCGTCTCGCTGAACATTCCCGCGACGCATCCGCGCAACTGGTACGGCAACGCGGCGCGCCTGAATCAGGCGCGCACCCACTACCAGTCCACGCCGTTCACGCCGTCGGGCGAGGCGACCACGCTGAACTTCGGCCGCGCGCTGCGCGGCCTGCTGACCAACAACGACACGGACTGCGACCAGGCCGCCAGCTATCTGGCCGGCTGGGAAGCGCCGGCGGGCATCGGCGGCTTCCGCGACGCGACGCGCCAGCAGGGCGAGGCGCTGCTGCTGATCTACGACTGGTGTCACCATCGTCTGAGCGCCGGACAGATTTCGACGCTGGTCGCACGCTGGAACGGCTACATGGATCGCGACAACGGCGACGACTTTGCGAACGAAGGCTCCGAAGCGAACAACTATTTCTGGGGCCGCGTGCGCAACAACCTGCTCTGGGGCATCGCGAGTCACGGCGAGAATCCGCGCGCGCAGGAGTTCATCGACAACGCGCTCGAGACGCGCCTCGGCGACTGGTTCCCGTCGTGGTATCAGGATTTCGGCCGCGGCGGCGTGTTTCCCGAGGGCGCCGACTACGGTTCGGTCACGCTGTCGTATCCGATCGTGCCGTTCCAGAGCGCCGCGGATTTCGGCTACGACCCGTATGCGCAGACGCCGTATTTCCGCGAAGCGATCTACGCACTGATCTACGGCACGACGCCGGGGCCGACGCGCACGACCGGCGTGCCGCCGGGCGGCAACGTGCTGTTTCCGTTCAACGACGATGCGACGTTCTTCGAAGGCAGTCCGATCAACGTACGTACCTATTACGGCGACGTCGCGCGCTATTTCGGCCAGCGCAATGCCGCGAGCGGCAACGCGCGCCACATGCGGGCATGGCTCGCGGCGACGAATGCGGGCCGCGGCTGGATGTTCGACGCGCTCGGCGGCAGCGGTCAGGCCGGCGATCTCGCGCAATTGCCGCTCGACTACTTCGCGCCCGGTGCAGCCGTGTTCTACACGCGCAGCGCACACGACGCGAACGCGAGCGCGATCCACCTGCAGCTCGGCACGCCGGGCGGCGTGCAGCATCGCCACCGCGACGCCGGCAATTTCCAGTTCTGGCGCAAGGGCCGCTGGATCACGCGCGAAAGCGTCGGCTATTCCAAGCGCCTCGTCGCGTTCGGCGGCAACGGCACGATCGATACCGAACATCACGTCGCGCACAACGGCCTGTTGTTCCAGGGCCGCACGACCGCGCGCTGGGTCGGTTCCGGCCCGACCGTGATCCCGCCCGGCGTCGACCGCGGCGACCAGCCCGACGGCCTGCCCGAAGTCGTCCGCGTGCACCACCATCCGGATTTCGGCTACATCGCGACGGACTTCTCGCGGTCGTACCGCAACACCAACGGCCGCCGCGTCGACTGGCCCTATGCCGACAAGGCGGTGCGCGAATTCCTGTTCCTGCGCCGCTTCAACGCGCTGGTGATCCTCGACCGCACGCGCACGAGCAGCGACTCGCAGCTGCCGTTCTATTTCACGGCGAACTGGATCAACACGATCGAAGGCACGAGCACGCCCGATCCGCTGGCCGTGCACGCCGACGCCGCGAACGTCGTGCGCACCTTCCTCATGCACTTCGAAGTGCCGCCGACCGTCACGGCGAACCGCGCGAGCGCCGTCGTCGGCGAACAGGTCGCCGAACTCATCACCCTGCTGCCGGCGAGCCCGACCTATCGCGTCATCAACGAAGACGTGGCCGGCATGGAACTCTACGGCCAGCATCGTCTCGAACTCGACGCCAGCGGCAGCGTCGAGAGCTATTTCCTCAACGTCGTGCACGGCCGCGACGTCGGCGCGACCGCGCTGACGGCGAATCTCGCCGATAACGGCACGAGCTGGACGCTGACGCTCGGCGACCCGCAGCAGGGCACGGTCAGCGTCGTGCTGCAGAAGGGCATGGCGTCGAGCGGCGGCAGCGTCGCGTTCGGCGCGACCACGCCGGTCGCGCTGAATCCCGGCGTGCAGGGCATTCAGGTCACCGACGACGGCCCGGTCTGGGCGTCGCTCGCCGACGCGATCTTCGCCGACGATTTCGACTAGGGCCTGTTAACACATCCGAAGCCCATCGGCGATCAAAGCGAAGCTGATAAAGCCCAGGAACATGACGTCGAGTTTTTCGAATCGAGAGAAGATTCGGCGGAATCCCTTGAGGCGACGAAAGAGCCGCTCGACTTCGTTACGCCGCTTGTAGAGCTCTCGGTCGTACTCCCACGGATCGATCCGCGTCTTCATCGGCGGCACGACTGGAACGAACCCCAGATCCAGCGCGAGCTGACGCGTTTCGTTGCCCTCATAAGCTCGATCCATCAGTAATGGAATCGGGCTGGACTGAGGGCCAAGCCAACGCAGCAATTCCCGGCCTTCGGGAGCATCGTGTGCTTGCCCCGGCGACAGACTGAACGCTACGGCCGTCCGAGCATTCGCGGCAGCCAGATGAATCTTGGTGTTCCATCCTCCGCGGGACTTGCCGATGGACTGCGGACCGTTTTTTTAAGCGCACCCATCCCGTCCGGATGGACTTTGATGCTGGTGCTGTCCATCGACACCGCTTCGATCTTGATTCGTACGATCTGATGGCACTGCAACTGCTCGAACACGCGATCCAACACGCCGGCCTTGGACCAACGATTCATCCGCGTGTAGATCGTGTGCCAATTGCCGAAACGCTTCGGCAACCCACGCCACTTACAGCCGTGTTCGGCCACATACAAAATGGCGTTGAGGACAGCGAGATTGGGAAGTCTCACATTGCCTCGCTGACGCGGCAGGCAATGTTCAATCGTGGCAAATTGCTTAGCAGTTATTTCCATGCGCGAAGTTTCGCGCATGGAGGCTCATTCGTAAATAGTGTTAACACGCCCTAACTTCGCGGAAATCTAGATCCAGCAGGAGCGGGATTACTCGGCTTCCTTCCAGAGACTTCGCCAGTGCGCCAGCCTCGAATAGAACCCATGGAGATCCGATGTTCTCACGCGTAATGCAGACGACGCCGAAGTTGCAACCATCTAGTTCCTTCGCGACAGCATCCGCCCAGCGTTGTCCCGCGTCGATGTCGGCTTCGGACAGCCAGGGCTCTACATAGTGCAGCACGAGAGGAAACCAATCCCGCAAGGCCAGCGCTAGGGCTTTGCTGCGTTCCCCACTCCAGCTGATGAATAACTTCACAGACACCACCAGTGTCAAGAAATGAGCCAAACTTCAATTCATACCCCAAGCCGAGGCGACATAGATCCAGTATTGGAACTTCTCCGGATAGCGGAGTCAGGTCAAATTCCAGCCTCATGAAACCGAGCGGGTGGCAGGCAGACCCTGTTATGCGGCAGAACATGCCTCGTCCGTGCCAATACGGCTATGAGTCTGTCGCCGGAAACAGCAACCTCTCAGCTTTGAGCAAAATATACTCGGTTCGCGCTAGGGACAAATCCGCACCCTTGACGCCGCCCGCCCCCAGGTAAACAATCCGGTCCGTTGCCGCCAATCCGGCAACCGGGTTTTGCAGCCCGAAAGCACGACGCACACAGCGTCGCACCGAGAGTCGGCGTTTTTTTATGCTCGAATTTCGTGTGACGCCGTCTGCCGATTTCTGGCGGCGGTGTGCGGGGAGCCGCAAGGCTCGCCGGTCTTCGTGCCCGGTCTGCAAACCCGCACACCGTTCGCCACCCTTTTCGCCGTTCCGGGTGGCGACTCCACGCAAAGGGAGTTGTCCATGGAAAATCGGTCTGCAGTTGGCGGCACTGAGCCGCGTCGTTGTTGCCTTGTCCGCATTGGTGGCGTTGTTCCCTGCTCCGGGAGGCGCGCGCCATGACCCCTCAAGGTTCGTTCTATCCCCTGCGCCGCGACGCGCGGGGCGATCATCCCGTGATGTTCGCGTACATCCTCGACGCGGAAGCACAGCGCGAGGCGCTGGATGAGGAGATCATGGCCCGCCTGGGAGCTATCCAGGAACTCAGCGAAACCATCGCGACGGCGCAGTTGGAGTGGCCGGGCTCGCGCTCGCACGGCGGCATCCTCGAAGCTGTGGCCATCCTCTCGCGTGATGTGCGCGGGCTGCTGGAAGCCCGTTCGGAGAAGGGGCCGTAGGTTTGCCCCCTGCCGGGGCGGCGCGGCGCCGCTCCGGCGTTCCGGCGGGTTTCGCGCGCAGTGGTCTGCACTGCGTTGCCGATGGACGGACGCTCGGTTGGGCGGTTCCATGAACAAGGTCTACGACCGCGCCTATTTCGACAAGTGGTACCGCGACGACCAGCACCGCGTGATTTCGCGCGAGGTGCTGGCGCGCAAGGTCGCGATGGCCGTCGCGATGGCCGAGTACTACCTCGGCCGGCCCATCCGCAACGTGCTCG
>NZ_DATIGT010000192.1:0-1680 GCF_035481375.1 Tahibacter sp. | reverse complement strand
CACGCGTCGTCGCGCAATGAAAAGGGCGGCCAGCGGCCGCCCATAGCGGCAAAGCATAACGCGCGGCGGCGGGCGGCTGGCGGCGGGAGCCGTCAACGCGAGCGGCTCCGCGAGCTGCCGAGCTTGCGCGTCAGCGTGTTGCGGCCGAGACCGAGCGCCAGTGCGGCCTGCTGGCGATGTCCGCCGCAGGCGCTCAAGGCTGCAGCCAGCAGCACGCGTTCGAGCTCCGCGCAAGCCCGCCCGTGCAGATCGGCATGACCCGCGGCGAGTTCCTGTTCGGCCCAGCGCCGCAGCGCACCGACCCAGTCCGCCTCGACCGCCGCCACCGGCGTCGCCTGCGCGAACGGCAGATCCTCGGCGCGGACTTCGCGTCCGGCCGCCATCACCGCGAGGCGCCGGCACAGATTCTCGAGCTGACGCACGTTGCCCGGCCAGTCGAATTGCTCCATCGCCGCGAGCGCCTTCGGCGACCAGCGCTTTGCGCCGACCTTCAGTTCTTCCGCGGCGCGCGCGAGGAAGTGCTCGGCGAGCAGCGCGACGTCCTCGCGCCGTTCGCGCAGGCTCGGCAGATGGACGCGTACGACGTCGAGGCGATGCAGCAGGTCGGCACGAAACTCGCCGCGCGCGACCTTGCCGTCGAGATCCTGATGCGTCGCCGCGATCACGCGCACGTCCGCGCGGATCAGTTCGCGGCCGCCGACGCGATAGAACTCGCCTTCGGCGAGCACGCGCAGCAGCCGCGTCTGCAGCAAGAGCGGCATGTCGCCGATCTCGTCGAGAAACAAGGTGCCGCCGTCGGCCTGTTCGAAACGGCCCGCATGACGCCGCGTCGCGCCGGTGAACGCGCCCATCTCGTGGCCGAACAGTTCGGACTCGAGCAGCTCCGACGGAATCGCCGCCGTGTTCAGCGCGACGAACGACCGCAGCGCGCGTGCGCTGTGCGTATGCAGCGCACGCGCGACGAGTTCCTTGCCGGTGCCGGTCTCGCCGGTGATCAGGACATTGAGCCCGCTCGCCGCAACGCGGCCGATCGCGCGGAACACCTCGCGCATCGCCGGCGAGCGTCCGATCAGCTCGGTCTCGCGTGGGGCCGAGCGCGCCGGTGCCGGCGCCGGCGCTGCGGGCTGGCTGCGTCGCTGCGCGAGCGCGCGCTGCGCCGCGGCGACAGCCTGGTCGAGGTCGAACGGCTTGGGCAGATAGTCGAACGCACCATGCTTGTACGCGGCGGCCGTCGTGGCGACATCGGTATACGCGCTCATGACGATGACCGGCACCTGCGCGTAATGCGCGTGCAACCGCTCGAGCAGCTTCAGGCCGCCCTGCCCGCTCATGCGCACATCGGTAAACAGCAAATCCGGTACTTGTTCGGAGATGCGCGAAAGTACGCTTTCGGCATCCTCGAATTCCGTCACCTGCAGACCTGCGTCGCGCAGCGCCGCGGCCAGCACGAACCGGACGCCGCGGTCGTCGTCGACGAGCCAGACCAGCGCGGTCTCAGGCATGGGAATCTCCGTAGGGAAGCAGCAGGCTGAAGGCGGTTTCACCGCCGCGGCTGCGATAGTTCAGCGCGCCGCCGTGCTCGGCGGCGATTTCGCGGCACAGCGCCAAGCCGAGGCCGCTGCCGTCGGCACGGCCGCTGACCATCGGCAGGAACAGGCTGTCGGCGAGTTCGGACGGTAC
>NZ_DATIGT010000191.1:0-65338 GCF_035481375.1 Tahibacter sp. | reverse complement strand
GTGTACGCCCGGCCGATCGCGGCGAGCCGGCGCCGCGCGACGATGCGCAGGGCCGCGGCCGCGGTGCCGAACGCATCGAGCGTCCGGAAACGCCGGCACAGCGCAACGAGGCTCCGACCCGCATGCGTCGCGACGAGCCGCAGGTGCAACGGGAAGACGCCCGCCCCGCGCCGCGCGACGACGCGCCGGCGCGCCGGCGCCGCGACGAGCAGCCGCAGTTCCAGCGCCAGGAAGCGCCGGTGCAGCGTCAGGAAGCGCGTCCGGTCCAGCGCGAGGACGCTCCCGTGCGTATGCGCCGCGAACCCGCGCCGGAGGCCCGCGAGCAGCCACGTTTCGAGCGTCAG
Source organism: Tahibacter sp. (assembly GCF_035481375.1). GTDB lineage: Bacteria > Pseudomonadota > Gammaproteobacteria > Xanthomonadales > Rhodanobacteraceae > Tahibacter. The sequence continues at coordinate 64,994 of NZ_DATIGT010000191.1, read as the reverse complement.
GAACAACCTCGCGTCGAGCGTCAGGAACAGCCGCGCATCGAACGGCAGGAGCAGCCGCGTGTCGAACGACAGGAACAGCCACGCTTCGAGCGCCGCGAACAGCCGGCGCCACGCCAGGAAATGCCGCGCGAGCAGCCGGTACAGCGTGCGCCGCCACCCCCGCCGCAGCAGGCCCCGCCGCAGGAACGCCGTCGGGACGACGGCGACGGCGGTGGCAAGCGAGGTCGCGACGAGGACGGCGGTGGCGACAACGAACGCCGTCGCCGCGAGTGATCGCGGGGGCTGAGCGAATTGAAAGGGGCGGACTTCGGTCCGCCCCTTTTTTCGTCGCCGCCTTCTCGGCGCGCAATGCGATACGCGACAATCGACCGATGAATATCCTGCTCAACGGCACTCCTTACGAATGCGCCGACGGCGCAACGCTCGCCGATCTGCTGGCCGACAACGGCTATGCGGGCCGGCGCGTCGCCGTCGAAATCAATCGCGACATCGTCCCGCGCAGCGCGCATGCGACGACCGCACTGAAACCGGACGACCGGGTCGAGATCGTTCATGCGATGGGCGGCGGCTGAGGCCGCCGGACAGCGGCCGGAGGAACTTCGCCGACCGCGTCTGAGCCCTCGTCATTTCCCTGCGGTCGGGCTGCGCTTGCTACCATCCCGCCCTTCCCCGCTGACCTGCGCTCCCATGACTGCGACGCCTTCGGATTCCTTCGTGATCGCCGGCAAGACGTATCGTTCCCGCCTCCTGACGGGCACGGGCAAGTTCAAGGATCTGGAAGAGACCCGGCTCGCGACCGAAGCCGCCGGCGCGGAAATCGTCACGGTCGCGATCCGCCGCAGCAACATCGGCCAGGATCCGGCGCAACCGAACCTGCTCGATGTGCTGCCGCCGTCACGCTACACGATCCTGCCGAACACGGCCGGCTGCTATACCGCCGAGGACGCCGTTCGCACGTGCCGCCTCGCGCGCGAACTGCTCGATGGCCACACGCTCGTCAAGCTCGAAGTGCTCGGCGACCAGCGCACGCTGTTTCCCGATGTCGTGCAGACGCTCAAGGCCGCGGAGACCCTCGTCGCCGAGGGCTTCGAGGTCATGGTCTACACCTCGGACGACCCGATCCTCGCCAAGCGACTCGAGGAAATCGGCTGTGTCGCGGTGATGCCGCTGGCCGCCCCGATCGGCTCGGGACTCGGCATCCAGAACCGCTGGAACTTGCTCGAAATTGTAGAAAACGCAAAAGTTCCCATCCTCGTCGACGCCGGCGTCGGCACGGCCTCGGATGCGGCGGTGGCGATGGAACTCGGCTGCGACGGCGTGCTGATGAACACCGCGATTGCCGGCGCGAAGAATCCGGTGCTCATGGCCAGCGCGATGCGCAAGGCGATCGAGGCGGGCCGCGAGGCGTTCCTGGCCGGCCGCATTCCGCGCAAGCGCTTCGCCTCGGCGTCGAGCCCGATCGACGGAACCATAGCCTGATGCGCGAAGGCGAGCACGATCGCGACGGCGCAGGGCGGCCGCAGCGCCGGATCCGCAGCTTCGTCCTGCGCCAGGGCCGCATCACCGACGCGCAGCAGCGCGCGTTCGAGGCGCACTGGTCGCGGTTCGGCCTCGACTACGCCGGCGAGCCGCGCGACCTCGCCGCCGTGTTCGGCAACGATGGCCCCGTGTCGCTCGAGATCGGCTTCGGTAACGGCGAGCAGCTCGTCTGGGGCGCGCAGCAGGAACCCGGGCGCAACTTCGTCGGCATCGAAGTGCATAGACCCGGCGTCGGCCGCGTGCTGAACGCGCTCGCCGCGGCCGCCGCGGACAACGTGCGCGTCTATCACCACGACGCCGTCGAGGTGCTGCAGCACGAACTGGCGCCCGCAAGCCTCGACCAGGTGCGCATCTACTTCCCCGATCCCTGGCACAAGAAGAAGCACAACAAGCGCCGGCTCGTGCAGACGCCGCTGCTTGCACTGCTCGCTTCTCGCGTGCGCACGGGCGGTCTCTTGCATATGGCGACCGACTGGGCGGACTATGCCGAACAGATGCTCGTCGTCACCGATGCCGATGCATCCTGGCGCAACTGCGCCGGAGCGGGGAATTATTCGGAACGGCCGCACTGGCGCACGCACACGCATTTCGAGCAGCGCGGCCTCAGGCTGGGGCACGGCGTCTGGGATCTCGTCTACCAGCGCGTCTGACCGCAAAGGACGTCGAACCGGCGACATGGACTACGGACTGACCCTGACCACCGACATGATGCTCGTGTTCGGGCTGGTCGCCTTCACCGTGCTCATGCTGGTGCTGGAGTGGATCCGGGCCGACGTGGTCGCCCTGCTCGTCATCGTCTGCATTGGCGTGACCGGCCTGCTGCCGGTCGAGCAGCTGTTCGACGGCTTCGCCGGCAATGCGGTGATCTCCCTGATCGCGGTGATGATCATGGGAGCCGGGCTCGATCGCACCGGCGTGCTGACCAAGGCCGCGAGCCTGATCCTGCGCGTCTCCAACGGCGTGGAATCGCGCCTGTCGGTCGCGATCAACGTGATGGCCGGCGCACTGACGTCGATCATGCAGAGCCAGGCGCTCGCGGCGCTGCTGCTGCCGGTCGCCTCGCGCGTGTCGGCGCGCACCGGCGTTCCGCTGAAGCGCCTGCTGCTGCCGATGGGCTGCATGATCCTCGCCGGCACCAACGTGACGATGATCTCGAACTCGCCGCTGATCCTGCTCAACGACCTCATCGTCAGCGCGAATCGCAACCTGCCGCCGGGCGCAGACACGATCGCACCGTTCAGCCTGTTCGCGATCGCGCCGATCGGGCTGCCGCTGCTGCTGGTCGGCCTCGTCTACTTTTTCTTCTTCACGCGCAAGCTGCTGCCCGACGAGGAGTCCAAGCAGAAGGTCACGCCGGGCCGCACGGAAACCTATTTCGCTGAGACCTACGGCATCGACGGCGAAGTCATGGAGCTGACCGTGACAGCCGAAAGTCCGCTCGTGGGCATGAGCGTCGGCGAAGTCGAGCAGATGCGCGGCGCGCCGCTGATCCTTGCGATGAAGAACGGCAACGAGTCGCGCCTCGCCCCGCCGGCGGACCAGATGATCTGGGTCGGCACCGTGCTCGGCGTGCTCGGCCATCGCGACCGCGTCAACGATTTCGCGCAGAACCAGCTGCTGCGCGTGCAGGCGCGTCTGCGCCAGTTCGGCGACATGTTCAACCCGGGTCGCGCCGGCATTTCCGAAGCCGTGATCCCGCCGACCTCGCGCTATGTCAAGCGCGTGCTGGGCGATCTGCGCATGCGCAAGCATCACGGCATCAGCGTGCTCGCGATCTACCGCGGCGAGCAGGTGTTCCGCGAAGACGTGCGCAAAGTTGCGCTGCGCGCCGGCGACACGCTCGTCATGCACAGTTCGTGGCGCGATCTCGCGCATGCGGCGGAAGACCGCGACTTCGTCGTCGTGACCGATATTCCGAAAGAAGAGGCGCGTCCGGCCAAGCTCTGGCACGCGTTGACGTTCTTCGGCCTCGCCATGCTGCTCGGCCTGTTCACGAGCATGAAGCTGTCGGTCGCGATGCTGACCGGCGCCGTCGGGATGCTGCTCGCCGGCGTGCTGACGATGGACGAGGCCTATGCGTCGATCAACTGGAAGACGATCTTCACGCTGGCCTGTCTGATTCCGCTGGGCTGGGCCATGGACACGACCGGCGCGGCAGCCTGGGTCGCTCAGGAAGTGCTGATCTACCTCGGCGCCTGGCCGCAATGGGCGCTGCAGGCCGTGATCGCGGTGCTCGCGCTGTTCTTCGCGCAGGTGATCTCCAACGTCGGTGCGACCGTGATGATGGTGCCGATGGCCATCAACATCGCGCTGGCCTCGAGCGGCAACCCGGCCGTCTATGCGCTGATCGTCGCGATATCGACGTCGAACACCTTCGTCATCGCGAACGCGAATCCCGTGTTGACGATCGTTGGCGGTCCGGGCGGCTACCGCCGCCGCGACTTCTGGCGCGTCGGCCTGCCGCTGACGGTGCTGCTGCTGATCACCTTGCTCGTGTCGGTGAACTGGCTGTTCTTGCGGTGACCCGGAACCGGCAGGGCGCAACAAGCGAAGCGCATTGCGCCGTCATCTGGCACGGCGAAAAAAACGCGAGCCGTGAGGCGAAGACCTCTCGGAATCGCGCGAATGGCGCAATCCCCTTTGGTTATTGCGCCCTACGGCAACACCACCACGCCGCCCGCAACCCGCAACGGCACCGGCGCGAGGCCGTTCCGGCACGGACCGCCGAGCACGGCGCCGGTCGGGATGTCGAAGGTCGCGCCGTGAGCGGCGCAGATGACGGTGCCGTCCTTGATCAGGAACTTGCCGGGCGCCCAGTCGAGCCGCCGTCCCGCGTGCGGGCATTCGTTGTGATACGCGAAAACCTGGTCGCCGCGGCGCAGCAGGATCAGGCTGAATCCGCCGGTACTGCTGTCGATGTCGACGGCGCGCGCGCCGCCGTCGGGAATCTCGTCGAGGCGGCACAGCGCCTTGCCGGCATCGGCACTGACTTCAAGCACTTGAGTTGCTACCGGAAAACCCCACACTGGGCTTTCGCATCATGCCACACGGAGTCGAGGTGCCCATGGCCGCTGTCCTGTTCCGTCTGCCGCGTACGCGCCACCCGCTGCTGCGGGCGTTGTCGACGCTGCTGGGCCTCCTCGTCATCGGCGTCACGCTCGTGTTCGGCTTCTTCCTCGTGCTCGGCCTCGCCGCGATCGGCGCAGCCGTCTGGGCGGCGCGCCAGTTCGCCAAGCGGCCGGACGCGACCGGCGCGGACCCGTCGCCGCGCGCGCAGGCCGATCGCCCGGCACCGGCCGGCGTCATCGAAGGCGAATTCGTCGTCGTGCGCGAGCCGGTTTCGCCGCCGCGCTGAGCGGCGTCAGCCGACGTCCGGCGCGAGCAGTTCCAGCGCCATCACGATCGCATCCTCGCGTCCGCGCGCGGCCGGGTAATAGTTCGGACGCCGGCCGATCTCGTTGAAACCCAGCGAGTGGTAGAGCTGGATCGCGCGCGGATTGCTCGGCCGCACTTCGAGGAAGATCCGTTCGGCGCTGTGCCAGCGCGCCAGATCCATGAGCCGGCGCATCAGCCGGCGGCCGTGGCCTTCGCCTTGTGCGTCGGGCGACACGCAGACATTGAGTACGTGCGCCTCGCCAGCGGCAACCGACAGAATCCCATAGCCGATGATGATGCCGTCGCGCACGAGCACCCAGCAGTTGTAGCCGGCGCGCAGGCAGTCGCGGAAGATGCCCTCGCTCCACGGAAATTCGTAGGCGCGCGCTTCGAGTGCCGCGACGTCGGGCACTTCTTCCAGACGCAGCGGACGCATGTCCGGCATGCCGGATTTCAGCATCGCTACCACGACTGCCCCCGCAGATGCCGGCGCAGCGGCCGCAGCGCCTGCCACAGCAGCCGCTTCGCGAGCGCGTTGCCGCGCCATTCTTCCGGCGCCGCCGTGACGATGATCGTCGCCGCCTGCTGCGCCGCCGTCGGCAGCTGCGCACCGAGCACGCGCGCGAGCGGCTGGCCGAGCACGAGGAACGCGGCGGCATTCTGATCGAGGTCGGGCAGCCGGCCGTCGCGCGGCGCCTGCCAGTGCAGCGCGTTTTCCGGGACGCCGAGCGCGGCCGCCAGCAGCTTCGCACTCGCCCCCGCCGCGGATTCGCAGATCACGGCGATGCGCACGCCGCTCGCGTCGCCCGCCGCAACCGCATCGCCTTCCGGCAGGGCCGCCGCCGGAGGTGCCGGCGTACCGCGCGAACGCAGCCGGTACGCGACGACGCCCATCGCGTCGAGCTGGCGCAGCCGGTGCGGCGACAGTGCGAGCGCGCTCATGCGGCCACCTTCGCGCCGAGGCTCGCGAGCCGCGCGACGAACGCGGCATAAATCTGATCCAGCGCCTGGCCGTAGGCGACGATCGTCGCGGGAATCTCCGCGTCGGCCGCGGCGATACGCGAGGCATAGACCTCCTCGGCGAGCAGCGTGCCCGCCTGTTCGACGCGCATCTGCAGCGCCACGTCGACATGCCACACGCCGGCATCCTCGACGCGCTCGAAGCGCTGGATCACCGCACTGACACGCACCGCGTTCGCGCTCGCCGGCAGGCGGTCACTGACCTGCGGTGCGGCGTCGATGCCGCGCAGCACACGGATCAGCCGCCGCTGCAGCATGCGCGCGAGCGGATCGCTCCACTGGCGATAGTGATACGTGCGCAGCGCATGTCCATCCTTGTCGAGCGCGTAGATCAGCGACTGGTCGGCGTAGATGCCGTCGGCGCTGAAGATCGCGACGTCGAGCGGCACGGCGAACCGTGCCGTGTGCGCGGGCGGCAGCACCGGATCGGGCAACCGGTACCAGGTCACTTCGGGTACGGGCACCGACTCGCAACCGCCGAGACCCAGCAGCAGCGCCATCAGCACGGCCTTCGCCGCGTTCATCGTTCGGACTCCTCCGGCGCATCGTTCTTCGGTGCCAGCAGCAAACGATTCGGATTCTTGCGGATCTCGCGGCTGAATTCATCCACGTTGCGGCTCGCACTGTCGAGGTGGTGCACGATCGTGTCGATGCGGCCCGACAAGGTCGCGAGCACGGCGCGCAGGTCGGTGACGGCCGCATCGACGCCGGGCTTGTTGTCTCGCGTCATTGCGGCGATATCCTTGAGTGCGCTGTCGAGATTGATCCTGCTCGCCTCGAGGTCGCGGCTCAGCGCGCGCACGTCGCCGAGGATCGCGCTGACCGCCTCGCGGTTGGCGGGCTTGAGCAGGTCGTTCACCGAATCGGAGGCTTCGGTCAGCCGCACGAGCAGTTCGCGCGCCTGGTTCAGCACTTCGGGCGTGCTCTTGTCGAGCGAGCCGGTGATGGAATCCACGCGCTGCGACAGGTTGCGCACGAGCGGCGTGATCTGGTCGCGCGTCAACGTCGTGACTTCGGCCGCGAGTTCGTTCATCGCGCCGAAGATGTCGGTGCTCTCCTCGCCCTTGATCTTCGCACCGACCGGCAGCGGCGTCTTCTTCATGCCTTCGCGGATCGCGACCGTGACGTCGGCGAGCAGCCCGCTCGACTGCAGCCGCGCAACCGAGTCCTCGGGGATCGGCCAGTCGGCGCGCAGGCTCAGCGCGATGCGATAGCGCGTGCCGTCGTCGCCGCGCTCGGGCACGACGCCGTCGACCTGGCCGATGCGGTAGCCCTGGTAGAACACCGGCGCGCCGGGCCGCAACCCGGTCACGTTGCGATAGTAGGTGTGATAGTCCGCCTCGCCGCCGCGCTTGCCGGTGATCAGGTACAGCGTAAACAGCAGCAGCGCGAGGGCCACGAGCACGACGCCGCCGACCAGGGTGTAATTGACGTGGTCGCGTTTCACGCGGCAATCCGTTTCATGCTTCTTCCTCGGTGAGTCGGCGCAGATAGGCGTCCGCATCGACGACGACTTCGCGCGGCCGTCGGTTCAGCAGATCCTGGATGCGTTCGTTGTCGGAGCGGCGCACCGCGTCGACCGTGTCGGTCATCAGCACACGCCCTTCGTCGAGCACGGTAATCGTATCGGCGATCTTGAACGCGCTCTCGAGTTCGTGCGTGACGACGACGATGGTCATGCGCAGCGCATCGCGCAACCGCAGGATCAGTTCGTCGAGCTCGGCCGAGACGACCGGATCGAGTCCGGCGGAAGGTTCGTCGAAGAACAGCAGCTGTGGATCCATCACGATCGCGCGGGCCAGCGCGGCACGCTTGACCATGCCGCCGGACAGCTGGCTCGGCATCAGATCGTGGAAGCCGCCGAGATTGACGACTTCGAGCTTCATGCGGCTCATGATGCGGATCTGGTTTTCGCTGAGGTCCGCATGATGTTCGCGCAGCGGCAGCGCGACGTTTTCGCCGACCGTCAGCGAGGTCAGCAGCGCACCGCCCTGGAACGACACGCCGAGGCGCCGGCGCACCTTCTGCAGCTCGCGAGGCCCGGCCCTGGCGATGTCGACGCCGAATACGCGAATGCAGCCGCGCGTGGGCTGATGCAGGCCGAGCAGATGCCGCAGCAGCGTGCTCTTGCCCGAGCCCGAACCGCCCATGATCACGCGGATCTCGCCGGCATCGACGCGAAAATCGATGTCGTGCAGGATGCGGCGCTTGCCGTACCACGCTTCGAGCCCCTGCACCTCGATCAATGGCGAGCCGGCGTCGTTCATCGGTTGAGGAAGTACGAAAAGATCATGTCGGCGATGATGATGTAGCAGATCGACAGCACGACGGCGCGCGTCGTCGCGCGGCCGACGCCTTCGGCGCCACCGGTCACGCTGAAGCCCGTGCTGCAGCCGATCAGAGTGATGAGCACGGCGAACACCGCGCTCTTGCCGATGCCCTGCCACAGGTCTCCCGGCGAGAGCAGCGACAGCGTCTGCATCACGTAGGCCTGCGGCGTCACGTTGAGCGCCGGCGCGCTGTACAGCGCGGCGCCGAGGATCGCGACGGCGTCGGCGAAGATGGTCAGCACCGGCAGCATGATCAGCATCGCGATCAGCGCGGGCGCGACGAGGTAGCGCACCGGCTCGATGCCGATGACGGCGAGCGCGTCGACTTCCTGCGACACCGTCATCGAACCGATCCGCGCGGCGAGCGCCGAGCCCGAGCGCCCGGCGACGAGGATCGCCGTGATCAGTGCGCCGAATTCGCGCGTGACGGACTTGGCCACGGCGACGATGACCTGCGACTGCGCGCCGAATTCCTTCAGCGCGGCAATGAACTGGATGCCGAGCATGATGCCGATCGTGAAAGACAGCAGGCAGACGATCGGCAGCGCGTCGGCGCCGACGCGCCGCATCTCCGCGACGATCGCGGAAAGCCGCACGGGCTGCCCGCGGCGCCAGCCCCAGAACGTGAACCAGAGACTTTCCGCGAGCAGCATGCCCGCATAGCCGAAGCCCGCGACCGACTGCACGGTCGCGCGTCCGAGCGCCGCCAGAGGCTGGCCCGGCGTGGCGCTCAACCCGCCTCCGCGACGCCGGCGAGATCCGGCACGAGCGTGAACACGCGGTCGAGCCGCGCGAGTTCGAGCACGGCGAACACCGGCTTGCTCGTCGCGACGAGCACGAAGCGCCGGCCGCTGTCGCGCGCGGTCTGCAGGCCCTCGACGAGCGCCGCGATGCCCGAGGAATCGATGTAGCTGACCTCGCCGAGATCGACACCGACCGAATCGGTGTCGAGCGCCGCGAGAATCGCGTCGCGCACGCGGCCCGACCAGGACAGGTCGACCTCGCCCGCGAGCTTGATGAGCGTCAGACTGCCGTGCCGCTCGGTCACGATGTCGTTCATGCCGTTTCCTCCGCCGCCGGGCAGCGCTTCCACATCCGCAACACGTTGCCGACGCCGCCAGCGCGCGGCTGCAGCCGCCAGCCATCCATCAGCGCGTCGATGAAATTGACGCCGAGCCCTCCGGCCCGGCATTCGGCGAGATCGCGCGGCGTGACGCGCTCCGGGTCGACACCCGGCGCATCGTCGCGCAACTCGAATTCCAGCACGTCCCCGTCACGATGCAGGGATAGCACGATGTCGCCGCTGCCGCCCGCATACGCGTGACGGATGATATTGCAGCAGGCCTCGTCGACGGCGAGTACGAGCCGGTCGCGCAGATCGGCGGGCACGCCGGCCCGGTCGAGCGCCAGGCGCAGGTCGGCGCGCATCGCGCGCAGGCGCTCGGCCTCGGCCGGAAACGCCTGCCTCAGCAGCAGCACGGCGGCGCGTGCGCGCGTTTCCTCGAGCAGCAGCAGCGTCGTGTCGTCGACGAGCCGCAGCTGGCGCAGTTCGGAAATCATCGCGCGCAGCCGCACCTCGGGCGACGCATCGGCGTAATGCTCGATCAGCGCACGCACGCCGTCCTGGCCGAGCCGGCCCTCGCCCTTGCGCACGTCGGTCACGCCGTCGGAAAAGAAATACAGCGCGCCGTCGCCGAGCCGCAGCCGCGTCTCGTGGAAGTCCTGGCCGACGACGATGCCGAGCGGCGGTCCGTCCGAGCGGTACTCGGCGAATGTGCCGGCCTGATAGAACAGCGCCGGCGGAAACCCCGCGCCGGCCATCACCACATCGCCGGTCGCGCGCGTGTAATAGCCGACCACGGCGCAGACGAACCGGCCGCCGTGCGTGGTCTGGCAGAGCTCCTCGTTCGCGCGGCGCAGCCATTCGCCCGGAGCGAGGCCGTCCTTGCCGGCCCAGCGCAGCAGGCTCGCCGCGCGCGTCATCAGCAGCGCCGCGTCGAGCCCCTTGCCGGCGACGTCGCCGACGACGAAGCCGATGCGCCCGTCCGGCAGGTCGAAATAGTCGTAGAAGTCGCCGGAAATCTCGTGCGCCGGCAGGTTCACCGCGAGCAGCGGAAAGCCGGCGCGCCGGCGCTTGGGCAGCAGCAGTTTCTGCAGCCGGCGCGCGAGATCGAATTCGCGCTTGAGCCGCTGCTGTTCGACGAGGTCGTTGGCGAGCCGCGCGTTGCTGATCGCCATCGCGGTCGGCGCCGCGAGCAGGCGCAGGATGCCCGCATCGGTCGCGTCGAACGGTTCGCCGCTGCGCTTGTTGATGAGTTCCAGCACGCCGATCGTGCCTTTCGCGGTCGTCAGCGGCACGCAGACGAGGCTGCGCGTGACGAAGCCGGTCTGCTCGTCGACGCGCTTGTAGACGCGCGGATCGCTGCTCGCGTCGGCGACGATGATGACGGCCTTGTCGGTCAGCGAGTGCCCGACGATGCCTTGGTCGCGGCGCAGGCGCAGGCCGCGCAGGTCGATCGGCCCGATGCAGAGCTTGCATTCGAGCTCGGCGGTTTCTTCGTCGAGCAGGAACAGCGACGCTGCTTCGGCTTCCATGTAGTCGGCGATGCGCTGCAGCGCGAACGGCAGCGTGCGCCGCAGATCGAGCGACACGGCCAGCGCCTCGGACAGTTCCGCCAGCAGCGCGAACGCACGGGCGTCGTCGCCGGTAGCGGCGCGAACGAGCAGGCCGGCCGTCGTCGCGCTCACGGCGGCGGCGGTTCCGGACGCGGCGGCTGCTCGCGCTGACCGCGCCGGCGGCGCAGGCCCAGCAGCGTGAACAACGGGCCCGACGCGACATAGAGCGCCGCGATCGAGAACAGCACGAGCGGCGGATCGATGTAGAGCGCGACGAAAATCAGCACGACCGTCGGAATCACGACGAAGGGTACGCGGTCCGACAGCGGCCAGGCCTTGAAGCTGAAATAGCGCACGCGGCTGACCATGAGCAGCCCGGCCGCGATTGCGAGGCCCGGCGCGACGCGCTGCACGAGTTCGTCGGAGCCCGCAAAACCGTTCGCGCTCATCATCCAGACGAAGGACATCACGAGTCCCGCGGCGGCAGGGCTGGCCAGTCCCTGGAAATAGCGTTTGTCGACGACGCCGACCTGCGTGTTGAAGCGCGCAAGGCGCAGCGCGGCGCAGGCGGCATAGATGAACGCCGCGGCGAAGCCGACCTTGCCCCAGAACGGGCCGAGCTGCTGCAGCGTCGACAGGCTCCACGCATACAGCACGAGTGCCGGCGCCACGCCGAAGCTGACCATGTCCGACAGCGAGTCGTACTGCACGCCGAACTCGCTCTGGGTATTCGTGAGGCGCGCGACGCGGCCGTCGAGACCGTCGAGGAGGCCCGCGACGAACACGGCCATCGCCGCATCCTCGGGCCGGCCGGCCAGCGCGACGACGATGGCGTAGAACCCGGCGAACATCGCGCCGGTCGTCAGCAGATTCGGAAGCAGATAGATGCCGCGGTGCGGCGGCTTGCGGCGCGGACTTTCGCTGGATTCCATGCCCAGGTCTCATTCGGGATTGCGAAAGCTTGCGGGATCGCCGCGCTGCCGCCAAGTCCTGGCGCCGCGGAATGCTGCGCCGCGTCGTACGCCGTCGATTGGCAGCGCCGCCAACGATTTGCGGAAATTTTCTGTAGCGCCGCACAGTACCGCGGCGCAAGCGCTTGTATCGTGTGGGTAACAGTGCTATCCAATACGGCACGATCGACCCGCGCGGCCTCGCCGCGCGACCACGGAGCACCCTATGAAAGCCATCCAAGTCGCCTTCGGCCTGCTCGCAGCAGTTGCCGCGACTGCCGGCCATTCCGCAGACAAAGTATATAAGTGGAAGGACGCCAACGGCATCGTCCATTTCTCGGATGCGCCGCCGCCGAAGGGAACCGAATTCGACAACGTCAGGATCGTCAACCAGAGCGCGGCGATCACGCAGACCGAAGCCGCCGCGGCACCCGCCGCCGCCGATCCGAATGCGGCGAACAAGCCCGCCCAGCCCGACAACAGCTCGGCCGCACGCTGCGCGAACGCGCAGAAGCGCGTCGAACTGCTGGCGAGCTCGCTGCAGCTGCAGGTCCAGCGCGACGGCAAGACCGTCGACATGACCCCTGAGGAACGCTCGGCCGAACTGAACATCGCGCGGGCGACGGTCGACTCGCTCTGCCCGAAGGCGCAGCAGTAGTCCGGCAATGGGGCGCGTGATCGGATGGTCGCTCGCCCTGCTCGCGGCCGCCGCGGCGGCCTGGTGGTATTTCGCACCCGAAACCTTGCCGACCGCGCTGCGTCATGCGGCCCCGGTCTCGCCGAACATGCAGACGACCGCGCCGACGCTCTACAAGTGGCGCGACGCGAGCGGCCGTCTCAACGTGACCGACGTGCCGCCGAAAGACCGGGCCTACGAAACGGTCCGCTACGACCCGAACACGAACGTCGTTCCGGCCTATCGTCGTCCGGGCACGCCCGATGACGCGGCCAACCGGCCGATACCGCCCGATCCTGCGAAAAAACAGCCTTAGTTGCCGCAACGCGGACGCCTCGGCGTCCGCGTTGCGGGCGGCTCAGTTTTCGAACAGCGCCAGCACTTCGTCGCGGCTGAGCTGACGGTTTTCGGTATCCCGGCGCGCGCGATATTCGAACGTGCCGGCGGCCACGCCGCGCTCGCTGACGACGACGCGATGCGGGATGCCGATGAGTTCCATGTCGGCGAACATGCCGCCCGGACGCAGCCCGCGATCGTCGAGCACGACCTCGACGCCGCGCGCCTGGAGCTCCGCATACAGCGCGTCGGCCGTCGCAGTCACCGTCGCGTCATTTCTCGGATTGAGCAGGCAGACGGCCGCGCGCCACGGCGCCATCGGCTCGGGCCAGACGATGCCGTTGGCGTCGAAGTTCTGCTCGATCGCCGCCGCGACGATGCGGCTGACGCCGATGCCGTAGCAGCCCATGGTCATCGGCCGGCTCTTGCCGTCCTGATCGACGACCGTGGCCTTCAGCGCTTCGGCGTACTTCGTGCCGAGCTGGAACACGTGACCGACCTCGATGCCGCGGCCGATGCGAATCTGGCCCTTGCCGTCGGGCGACCGATCGCCGTCGACGACCTTGCGCAGGTCTTCCACGCGCGTGATGCGCGCGTCGCGCTCCCAGTTCGCGCCGCGGTAGTGCGTGCCGTCGGCGTTGCCGCCGCAGACGAAGTCGGCCAGCACCGCGGCGCTGCGATCGACGATGACGGGAATCGACTCGGGCAGTCCGGCCGGGCCGATGAAGCCGGGCTTGCAGCCCAGCGCCTTGACGATCTCGGCTTCGTCGGCGAGCACCGATTCGCCGGGCAGTTCGGCGAGCTTGGACGCCTTGACCTCGTTGATCTCGTGATCGCCGCGCACGCAGAGCGCGACGAGTCCGTCGGTGCCGCGCACGAGTATCGTCTTGACGCAGTTCTGCGGCGTGACGCCGAGGAATGCGGAAACATCGTCGATGGTCTTCTGCGTCGGCGTGTCGACGCGTTCCAGCGTCGCGGCCGGCGCCGGACGTGCCTGCGCCGGTGCGAGCGCCTCGGCCATCTCGACGTTCGCCGCGTAGTCGGAGGCATCGCTGAACGCGATCGCGTCCTCGCCGGATTCGGCGAGCACGTGGAATTCATGCGTGACGCTGCCGCCGATCGCGCCGGCATCGGCCTGCACGGCGCGGAACCGCAGGCCCAGCCGCGTGAAGATGCGGCCGTAAGTCTCGTACATGTTCCAGTATTCGCGCTCCAGGCATTCGCTGCTCAGATGGAACGAATACGCGTCCTTCATGAGGAATTCGCGCGCGCGCATCACACCGAAGCGCGGCCGGATCTCGTCGCGGAACTTGGTCTGGATCTGATAGAAATTCAGCGGCAGCTGCTTGTAGCTGTGGAGTTCCGCGCGCGCAAAGTCGGTGACGACTTCCTCGTGCGTCGGACCGAAGCAGTACTCGGCTTCCTTGCGGTCCTTGAGCTTCAGCAGCTGGCCGCCGAAGCGCTCCCAACGGCCGGTTTCTTCCCAGAGCTCGCGCGGCTGCACGGCCGGCATCAGCACTTCGATCGCGCCGGCGCGGTTCATTTCCTCGCGGACGACGGCCTCGACCTTGCGCAGCACGCGCAGGCCGAGCGGGGACCAGGTATAGAGGCCGGCCGCGAGCTTGCGGATCATGCCGGCGCGCAGCATCAGCTTGTGGCTGACGATTTCGGCGTCGGCGGGGACTTCCTTGACGGTGGCGAGATGAAACTTGCTCAGGCGCATGGCGACGGACGGAGGCGGAAAAGTCCGTGATTCTATGCGCTTCGGGCCTGGCGTGGTGACTCGGCGAGCGGCCCGGCACGTGCGGTGCCGGGCCGCGGGCGCCTGCGGATCACTTGTCTTTCTTGACGAGCCCGCGCAGCTTGTCGAACAGCGAACCCGACTTGACCTGGTCGACGACCTTCGTGAGCTTGCCGGCGAGCCCCTGCTGGCGCTCCATCTCGGCCAGTTCGTCGCGCTGGCGCTGCGCCATCTGCGACTCCCAGCGGCGCTTCATCTCTTCCTGCTGGACCTTGGTCCGCAGCTGCTTGCGGTAGTCGTCGGGCAGCGCTTCGCGGAACAGGTTGTTCGGCTCGCGCGCGATGTAGCGGCCGATCTCGTCGTACAGCGCCTCGTTGAACTGCTCGGCCGTGACGGTCTTGGTCTGCTGTCCGCCGATCTGGTCGAAATTGTTGAACTGCATGCGCACGACGCCGGAATCCGCATCGGCGGCGAAGAGCGCGGCGAGCGCGATGCGTCCCCGCGCCCGGACCGAGGCGGCGAGCACCTCGCCGTTGGCGTCCTTCTTCGTGATCGTCACGCCGCCGATATGGAAACGCTGGAACGTGCCGGCGACGGTCTTGACCTTGGTCGTGCCGAGGACTTCGACGACCGGGCATTCGTCCGTGACGATCGGGCACGGGAACGAGACGCGGATTTCCTTGGAAGCGGGCTGGCTCTGGATCTTCAGGTCGTATTCGTGCTCGACCTGCAGCACGAGGTCGCCGTAGCCGGCGATCGCGTAGCGAAACGATTTTTTGGGCTTGATGAAGCTCA
This sequence comes from Tahibacter sp., assembly GCF_035481375.1. Classification (GTDB taxonomy): domain Bacteria; phylum Pseudomonadota; class Gammaproteobacteria; order Xanthomonadales; family Rhodanobacteraceae; genus Tahibacter. Next base: position 49,616 of record NZ_DATIGT010000191.1, on the reverse strand, counting down.
GGTTCTGGGTGAGCTTGGAGAGGTATTCGTAGAGCGCCGTCATGCCCGGTTCGAGCTGCGTGCGATAGGCGGCCTCGCGCTCCTGTTTCGCGCGATCCTGGTCGTCGGCGCCCGCCTTGCGCCGCTGCGCTTCCTGTTCGAGATCGTCCAGCAGACCCACTGCTCACCCCTGAGACGTAAAGAATCCAGCCCCACCCTTCCCGCGACAACGCCCATAGTATCCCGGACCGGCCATTTAGGGCAGCGGGTATGCCGTGCCATGGGGTCCGCGCCAAGCGTCGGGCGCGGCTCGCATATTTTGCGCTACTAATCCGTTTTGGCACAAAATCGCGTTTCAGGGACCCACATACGACGAACGCGTCCTCTCCTGCCGTCCGGAGAGCGGGCGCGTTCGTCCCGACGAGACCGGCACAAGGATCGCCATGGCCATCGACCTGGATTCTCTGACCTCCCAGCAGCTGGCGGACCTGATCGCGCAGGCGAACCAGCGCCAGCAGGAAATGCAGCGCGAGCACGCCGCCGAAGTCCGCGCGCGCCTCGTCGCGATCGCGCGCAAGGAAGGCTTCACCATCGAAGAACTGTTCGGCCAGTTTCCGGCGCGCAAGCGCACGGTGAAGCCGAAATACCGCAATCCTCTGGCGCCGGGCGAGACCTGGAGCGGCCGCGGCAAGCAGCCGCGCTGGTTCAGCGCGGCGCTGTCGACCGGCCTGCTCGAAGAAGACCTGCTGATCCGCTGATCCGGTTCAGAGACTGCGCCGCGGCGGCACGAGCAGATCGCCGAACAGCAGTCCCGCCACCAGCGACACCAGGATCGTGATCAGCGAGAACGCCGTGTCCACGCCGAGGAACACATCGCGCTCGAACACGAACGACAGGCTCTTGAAGCCGACGCTGCCCGGCACGAGCAGAATGATGCCGGGCTCGCGGATCACGGCACCCGGACGCTGGTACCAGGTCGCGTAGAGATTGCTGACCGCGCCGACGCCGAGCCCGGCAATGAACACGCCGAATTCCGGACCGAACTGCGCACCGCCGAGCCGCGTCAGCGCATAGCCGAACATGACCGATCCGACCACGATGAAGCCGTCGCGCGGTGCGCTGCGAAACAGCACGGCGAACGACAGCGCCCCCGCGCCGAGCCCCAGCCATTCGACCCAGAGCGGCACGGCCGGCAGCACTTCGCTCGGCGGCACCACGCCGATCACGCGGCAGAGCTGGGTCGCGGCGACGGCACCGAACGTCAGCTTCAGCAACGTGGCGGTCGCGCCGGCCATGCGCGCGACGCCCGACACGAGATGCTGGCTCGACAGCTCGCGCACCGCGGTCGTCAGCGTCATGCCCGGCAGCAGCACGATGAGGCTCGCGAGCACGACCGCGTTGAGCGTCAGCGGCGCGACGTAGGCGCTGAACAGCGTCGCGATCGTCGTCACCAGCAGCGCCGACACGGCCTCGAAGCTGTTCGACAGCCGCGGCCGCCGCTCGGCGCCGAGCGCGAGCAGGCCGATCAGCCAGCCCAGCAGCGCGACGACGAGCAGGTCCATCCACGACGCGCGCAGCAACGTCGCGACGCTGGCCGAGGCCGTGCCGAAACTCAGCACGGTCAGCCAGCGCGTGCGCCGGCTCGGTGGGCGGCCGAGTTCCAGCAACTGGCGGTAGCCGGCCTGCAGATCGAGGCTGCCGTCGATGACGCGGTCGGCGATCTCGTCGACGGTGCAGAGCCGGCGCAGATTGACCTGGCCGGGCGCGAGCCGGATCACCTGCGTGATGTCCGCGACCGCGTCGAGTTCGCGGCTCTGTTCGGCGAAGGACAGCACGATCGACGTCGGCGTCGACAGCACGTCGCAGACGAGCCCCAGCCGCGCGCTGACCTTGCCGATCGCCTCTTCCAGACGCGGCGCCGCCGTGCCGTATTCGTGCAGGCGCCGCGCGAGCGCGATGACGAAGCCGACGCGATCCTTCAGCGACGCGGTTCGGTCGTTCATGCGGCGGCTCGGCGATAATCGACCGCTTGGTCGTAGAGGAAGGCGGGACGTAGGGACATGGGTCTGGGCGAAGCGCTGGCGATCTTGAGTGCATTGGCCTGGTCGGCCGGCGTGATTATCTACAAACGGCTCGGCGAAACGATCGCGCCGACGCGCCTGAACCTCATGAAAAATCTGATCGTGCTCGGCTTCCTGCTGCCGAGCCTCGCGCTGATCGGCGGCCCGCCGCCGCAACTGGGCGCCGCCGACCTCGCGATCACGCTGCTGTCGGGCATGATCGGCATCGCCCTCGCCGACAGCCTGTACCTGACCGCGCTGAACCGCCTCGGCGCCGCGCGCATGGGCATCCTCGGCAATTTCTACAGCCCGTTCGTGATCCTGCTGTCGTTCGTGTTCCTCGGCGAGCGGCTGCAGCCGCTGCAGATGGCCGGCTTCGTGCTCGTCACGAGCGGCGTGCTCGTCGTCGGCGGGCGCACCGCGACCGAACCGGCGCAGCGCCGCGAACTGCGCCGCGGCCTGCTGCTCGGCATCGGATCGATCGCGCTGATGGCGCTCGCGATCGTGCTGGTCAAGCGCGTGCTCGAGACCCAGCCGTTGATCTGGATGGTCGCGCTGCGCATGGCCGGCGGTGTCGGCGGGCTGTTGCTGCTGTTCGCGCTGCGCCGCGAAGCGCCGTGGCCGCGCGCCGAAGAACGCGCGCGCATCCGCTGGCCGGTGGTACTGCTCGGCGCGTTCGTCGGCCAGTACCTGTCAATGCTGTTCTGGCTCGGCGGATACAAATATACGAGCGCCTCGGTCGCGGCGATCCTCAACGAGACCACGTCGATCTTCATCGTGATCCTCGCCGCGATCTTCCTGCACGAAGCGCTGACCCGTCGCAAGCTGCTCGGCGTCGCGCTGACGATATCGGGCGTGGCCTGCATGCTGCTCGCCTGAGTCCGTCAGCCGATCTGCCGGAACGTCAGGTTGATTCGCGGCTCGACCACGCGCAACGCGCGCGGCAGGTCGTGCCGATAGTTGCGCTGGGTCGCGCCGGCCATGAGCAGCAGGCTGCCCGACGGCAGCGGCAGATCGAGCATCGACGCCGGATCGCGCTTGTGCCGCAGCCGGAAACGCCGCGTCGCACCGAAGCTCAGCGATGCGATCGTCGGCTCGGGTCCGAGTTCGCGTTCGTCGTCGCTGTGCCAGCCCATGCTGTCGCGGCCGTCGCGGTAGAGATTGCAGAGCACGCTGTTGAACGGCTGCGCGCAGAGCGTTTCGAGTTCGCTGCGCAGTCGGGAAAGTACCGGCGTCCACGGATGCGGCGCGAAGCGCGTGCCCGAATAGGTGTAGACCGCGCCCGCATCGCCGACCCAGCACGACAGCCGCGGCGACGCGACGCGCCGGCCGAAGATCTGCAGGTGGTGCTGCTCCCAGGCGATCTCGGCACGCAGTCGCGCGAACAGCGCGGCGGGATCGGCGAACAGACCGGTCGCAAAGTGCAGCGTCGCGCCCGGCAACGCCGGCAGCGGCTGCCACTGCGGCGCCGCGAGGAGCGTTCCGACCGGGCCCGCGGTCACGCGCCGGTGACGCCGCGCGCACGCAAGGCCGCGCGCGCGTCGGCGTCGACGCCGAGTTCAGCCAGCACCTCGTCGGAATGCTGGCCCAGCGCCGGCGGCGGCCGCGGCGCGAGCTGCGGGTGTGCGTCGCGCCGCAGCGGGTTCGCCACCTGCGGCAGCGGGCCCCAGCGGTCGTGGATCTGTTCGGCGCGCAGGCCGCGCGCGGCGACCTGCGAGTGCGCGAACACCTGGGCCAGATCGTTGACCGGCCCGGCCGGGACACCGGCTTCGTCGAAGCGCCGCAGCCAGTCCTGCGTCGCGTGCTGCGCAAGGCGTGCGGCGATCGCCGCGACCAGCGCATCGCGCGCGGCGACGCGACCCGCATTCGTCGCGAAGCGCGGATCGGCGGCGAGCGCGTCGAGCCCAACTGCGGCGCAGAAGCGGCGGAACTGATCGTCGTTGCCGACCGCGAGCATCAGATGGCCGTCGGCCGTCGCGAATGCCTGATACGGCGCGATGTTCGGATGCGCCGTGCCGTGGCGCGCCGGCGCCTCGCCGCCGACGAGGTAGTTCATGCCCTGGTTCGCGAGCCAGCCGACCTGGCAGTCGAACAGCGCGAGATCGAGCCGGCTGCCTCGGTCGGTACGCGCACGCTCGTGCAGCGCTGCGAGAATCGCCGTCGCCGCGTACATGCCGCACATGATGTCGCTGACGGCGATGCCGACCTTCATCGGCCCGCCGTCTTCCGCGCCGGTCAGCGACATGAGTCCGGCTTCGGCCTGGATCATCGCGTCATAGCCCGCGCGATGCGCGTTCGGCCCGTCCTGGCCGAACCCCGTGATCGAGCAATAGACGAGCCGAGGATTCAGCGCCGACAGACTCGCGTAGTCGAGCCCGTAGCGCGCGAGCGTGCCCGGCAGATAGTTTTCGACGAGCACGTCGCTGATCGCCGCGAGCCGCCGCACGACGTCCTGGCCTTCCGCCGTCGTGAAATCGAGCGCAAGCGATCGTTTGCCGCGATTGCAACAAAGGAAATATGCCGCAACCGTGTCACCGTCGGCCGCATCGAGGAACGGCGGCCCCCAGCGGCGCGTATCGTCGCCGCCCGCGGGCTTCTCGATCTTGACGACGTCGGCGCCGTAGTCGGCCAGCAGCTGCGTACACCACGGGCCGGCGAGGATGCGGGAGAGGTCGAGGACGCGGAGGCCGGAGAGCATGGCGAGGAAAGAGTCTCGATGAGTGAGAAATGAGTGAAGGCTGGGCGGGCTCCCGCCGGCGGTTACTCGTTGCTCACTTCTCGTTCCTCATTTCTGACTCGGATATTCCGGCGCCGCATCCAGCGCCGCCGCGCAGACCTCGGCGAGTTCCAGCAGGCGCAGGTCCGAGCCCGGCGGGCCGACGAACTGCAGGCCGAGCGGCAGGCCTTCCTGCGTGCGGCCCATCGGAATGCTGAGCGCCGGGCAGCCCGCGAGACTTGCGAAACTCGTGAACTGCGCCTGCTCGGCCGGTTCGGGTTCGTCCAGGCGCGCCGCGGCGCCGGGCGTCGTCGGCAGCACGAGCACATCGACCTCGGCGAATATGCGGCGCGCCTTGAGCACGGACGCATCGAGCATGCGGTCGGCGGCCACGTAATCGCTCGCGGATTTCGCCGCGGCGAAATCGAGCATGCCGCGGAACGCCGGCGACAGCGGATGCTGCGTGTCGGCCAGATCCTCGGCGAAGGTCTGGCGCATTTCCGCTTCCATCAGCAGCAGCCCGGCGCGGCGCGCGCGGGCAAGCGGATAGTCGGAAAAATCGATCTCGCGCCGCTCGCCGAGTTCGTGACACAGGCTTGCGATCGCCTGCTCGAACGCGGCCAGCACGACCGGCGTCGCGCCGAGACCGGCGAGATCGCGCGGAATACCGCAGCGCAGCCGGCCCGGCTCCCAGTCCGGCAGCGCGAACGCGACGCGGCGTTTGCGCGAGCGCGGGTCTTCGGCGTCGTAGCCGGCCAGCACCTGCAGCAGCACCGTGAGATCGTCGACGCTGCGCGCGATCAGACCGATCGCGTCGAGGCGCCGCGCCGCCGGCACGAGGCCGCGCGCCGAGATTTCGCCGTGCGTCGGCTTCAGCGCGAACACGCCGCAATGGCTGGCCGGAATGCGGACGGAACCCAGGCTGTCCGAACCGACCGCCGCCACGCAGAGGCCCGCGGCGACCGCAGCCGCCGCGCCGCCCGACGAACCGCCGGCGCCGTAGTCGGGCTGCCACGGATTGCGCGTCGCGCCGTAGTGCGGATTGTTGGTCGACGCACCCAGCACGCCCTCGTCGAGATTGGTCTTGCCGAGAATCACCGCGCCGGCGCCGATCAGCCGGGCGACGACGGCCGCATCGGCGGCAGCGATTCGCTCGCGCCGCGCCGGCAGGCCCGCGGTCGTCGCCCAGCCGGCGATGTCGATGTTGTCCTTGATCGCGACCGGAATCCCGTCGAGCCGGCCGAGCACGCCGCCGCCCGCGCGGCGTTGCGCACTGGCCTGGGCCTGCGCGCGCGTGACGTCGGGCCGCAGGCCGATGTACGCGTTGAGCTGCGGATTCACCGCGTCGATCGCGGCGAGGTAATGCTCGGTCAACGTGATCGCATCGATGCGTCCGGCGGCGAGCCAATGCAGGGTCTGGCAGGTACTCGCCGCACGGACGCGCATGGCGTCCAGTCCGGCCGACGGCGACATATTCATCCACACCTCCCTGTCCGATGGAGCGGCTAGCGTCAGCGCAGACGAGCTTTTGCGCAAGTCGCTGCGCAGTATTTTTCCCGCCGTAACGTTAGGATTCCGCGCACGCCCGCCACGCCACCGAAGCCGCATCCACCGATGACCGACAGCCAGCGCTCCGATCCGCCTGCGACGCCGCCGCGTCGCGGCCTGCGTTCGTCGCGCAAGCCGCGCTACTTGCAGGTCGCCGACGAACTGCGCGACGAACTCAAGCGCGGCGACCATCCGGTCGGCGGCATGCTGCCGACCGAAGCGCAGCTCTGCGAACGCTTCGGCATCAGCCGCTTCACCGCACGCGAAGCACTGCGCACGCTCGAGGAAATGGGACTGATCGCACGCCGGCGCGGCTCGGGTACCAAGGTCCGCAGCGCCGAGCCGCAGGTGCGCTACAACCAGTACGTCCGCTCGATCGACGACCTGCTGCAGTACACCCAGGCGACGCGCTTCCAGCTGCGCCACAGCGACCGGCTCAACGCCGACGCGACGCTGGCCGGCTGGCTCGACGTGCGTGCCGGCACCGAATGCGTGCTGCTGCACGGCATCCGCTACCAGCGCCGCATGCTCAAGCCGTTCTGCATCACCGACGTCTACCGCCGTGCGAGCATGCAGGGACTGCCGCCAGGCTTCTCGCGCGTCGAGGACGCGATGCGCGCGCTGATCGAGGGCGAACTGTTCGCGCGCGTCGGCCTCGTCGAGCAGAGCCTGTCGGCGGTCGCGCTCGACGCCGAACAGGCCGACCAGCTCGAAGTCGAGCCCGGCACGCCGGCGCTGCGCACGCTGCGGCGCTACTTCGATCCGAAGAACCGCATCCTGCTGGTCGCCGTGACCTTGCATCCCGGCGACGTGTTTTCCTACATGACGCGCTATGAACGCTCGGACGTGATGCGCGGCGTCTGAACCGCCGCGCATCCCCGCGACCTGCCTCAGATGCAGGTCACCGTGCCCTGCAGTTTCCGCTTGCTCGCCGATGCCTGGATGGACGCGCAGACCAGCTGCGATTCCTGCTCGGTCATGCCCCAGCCCAGCACGATGCTGCGGCGCGGGTTGTCCGGCGTGTCGTCGAGCGTCAGATGCGCGTAGTGGACGCTGACTGGCTTCTTGTCGAGCATCTTCTGGAAGCGCGGCTCGATCTCGCGCGAGCATTCCAGGCTCTTGAGCGTGCAGCTGAGCCCTTTGCTCGCCGGACACAGTCGTGCGACGCGCGCATTGCCGTCCTTCGCCTCGCAGTCGGCGGCGTTGGGCCGCTCCTCGATCGCGACGAGTTCGATCTCGCGCTGGCCGCCCTGCATCAGCATGCGTACTTCGATGTAACCGTCGTAGGCGTCCGGGCCGGCGGAAGGTGCCGTCGGCTTGCCGCCGGGACCGCCGATGACCCGGTAGGCCGCGAACGCGACCACCAGCACGACGAGAATGATTCTCCACATGACACGATTTCCCCTGATTGATGAAACGGATCCGGCACGCAGCCGCCCGCGCCGGGCACGCGAAGCCCGGAACGTGGTGCGAAGCCTGGAAGGTTGGCGAATCGCCCCCCGGGGCCAATTCGCCGGCGTAGCGTAGCCGATTCCCCGCGTGCGGACCTCCGCGTCCGGCCCGCCGCGCCGGACGAACGGCGATGGCGCGGCCGGCGGGCGGCGCGGATTGCCGGCTCAACCCGTAGCGCCGACAATCGGCCTCTTTTCTCGCCTCTAGCCGGAGTCCGCCATGAGCGAACGCGATGTCATGGAATACGACGTGGTGACCGTGGGCGCAGGCCCGGCCGGCCTCGCCTTCGCCATCCGTTTGAAGCAGCTCAAGCCCGACATCCGCGTCTGCGTCATCGAGAAATCATCGACCGTCGGCGCCCATATCCTGTCCGGCGCGGTCATCGAACCCGAACCGTTGAACGAGCTGTTGCCGGAATGGGGCAAGAACCCGCCGCCGATCTGCGTACCGGTCACGAAGGACGAGTTCTACTGGCTGCGCGACAAGGAACGCGCGCTGAAACTGCCGGTCGTGCCGCCGCAGATGCACAACAACGGCAATTTCATCGTCTCGCTCGGCGCGCTCTGCGCCTGGCTCGCGCCGCAGGCCGAGGCGCTCGGCGTCGAGATCTATCCCGGCTTCGCCGCGGCCGAACCGCTGTACAACGAAGCGGGCGCCGTCTGCGGCGTGCGCATCGGCGACATGGGCGTGGCCAAGGACGGAACCCACAAGCCCGGCTATACGCAGGGCATCGACATCACCGCGCCGATCACCGTGCTCGGCGAAGGTGCGCGCGGCCACCTCAGCAAGCAGCTCATCGCGAAATACGCGCTCGACAAAGACTGCGATCCGCAGACCTGGTCGATCGGCATCAAGGAACTCTGGCAGCTCCCGCCGGGCCGGGTCGAACCCGGCAAGGTCGTGCACACGCTGGGCTGGCCCGCCGACAACGCGACCTACGGCGGCAGCTTCCTGTATCACCTCGACAAGGACCGCGTCGCGATCGGCTACGTCACGGGTCTGGACTATTCCGATCCGCTGCTGTCGCCGTTCGAGCTGTTCCAGCAGGTCAAGAACCATCCGGCGATCAAGCCGCTGCTCGAAGGCGGCAGCATCCTCTCCTACGGCGCGCGCGCGATCACGGCCGGCGGCTTCCAGTCGCTGCCGAAATGCGAAATGCCGGGCGCGCTGCTGATCGGTGACGGCGCGGGCCTGCTCAACGTGCCGAAGATCAAGGGCACGCACCAGGCGCTGCGCTCGGGCATGCTCGCGGCCGAACACATCGCCGCGACCGGTGCACCGGAAGGCTGGGACGCGAAGCTGCGCAGCTCGGTCGTCGTCAAGGAACTGCACAAGGTCCGCAACATCAAGCCCGGCTTCCACAAGGGCCTCTGGCTCGGTCTCGCGAACGCCGGCTGGGAGACGCTGACCGCCGGCCTGTCGCCGTGGACGCTGAAGAATCACGCCGACTGGAAGCAGTTCCACAAGATCGGCCAGTACGAAGTGCCCCGGCGCGACTTCGTCGAACGCACGCTGCCGCCGCGCGACCGACTCGCCTCGGTCTATTTCGCCGCGACCGAGCACGACGAAGACCAGCCCGTGCATCTGCAGGTGCTCGACACCAACATCTGCGTGACGCGCTGCGCCGAGGAATACCAGAACCCGTGCCAGCGCTTCTGCCCGGCCGGCGTCTACGAAATCGTCAGTGACGAAGCCGGCAAGCGCCTGCAGATCAACGCGGCGAACTGCGTGCACTGCAAGACCTGCGACATCAAGGACCCGTACCAGATCATCAACTGGGTCACGCCGGAGGGCGGCGCGGGGCCGAATTATCAGAACCTCTGATCCGCACGGGCGTCATCACGCTGTGCGTCGGGGCCGGTGCTCACGATGGCAGCGGCCTTGCTGGCCGACACGATCGATCGCTCAGACCTCATACAACTCCAGCGGCAGCCCATCCGGATCGCTGAAGAACACGAAGCGTTTTCCGGTGTATTCGTCGATGCGCACCGGCTCGACGGCGACGCCATGCGCTTCAAGGCGACGCTTGCAGGCATCGACATCGTCGACGGCGAATGCGAGGTGCCGCAGTCCGCGCGCCTCCGGACAGGAAGGCCGCGGCGGCGGGTCGGGAAAAGAGAACAATTCCACCTGTCCACCATCCGGCAAGGCGAGGTCGAGCTTCCAGGAATCGCGTGCGGCGCGGTAGTTCTCGGCAATCACGCGAAGGCCGAGCACTTCGGAGTAGAAGCGCTTCGACACGATGTAGTCGGAGCAGATGACCGCGACGTGGTGCAGGCGTTTGAGCATGCCGCATGGTGCGGGTGTTCGACGATTCCGGGCAAGGCGGGCGTGAACCCATCCCCACCCATCCCCTCCCCTTCAAGGCGGGAGCATGGGTGGGGGATGGGTTCCGCCTCAGCCCGTCAACATCCCGCTTACGGCTCGAACCCGTTGCGGAAGATCAGATCGGCCATCGAATAGCTGCCCGTGATCGACTGATTGCTCAGCGCCGAATAGGCCAGCACGATCACCAGATAATTGCCGGCCGGCGGCGGATTCGGAATGTTGCAGGTCTCGTCCGCCGTGGCGCCGGCGGATTCGCAGAGCGTTTCGCCGTTGAGAATCACGCTGAGATCGGCGTCTTCGCCGGCCGCGCCGGTCGTCACGAAACTCAGATTCGTCGCACCGACCGGCACCTGCAGCGAATAGCGCAACTCGTCGTTCTGCGGCGCGCTCTGGCCCGACACGGTCACGCCGTTGCTCAGCGGAACCGGCGGCGCGAACAGGCGCACGACGCGCGAGAAGCTCGCGCTCGCGCCGTCGTCGTCGGTCACGGTCAGGACGACCGTCTTCGCGCCGTAGGTCGCGTAGGTGTGCGTCGGATTCGGCTGCGTCGACGCCGGGCTGCCGTCGCCGAAGTTCCAGCTCGTCGTTGCGATCGTGCCGTCGAAGTCGATCGCGCTGCTCGTGAACGCAGCCGTCAGATCGTTGACCGTCGCCGAGAAGTCCGGCGTCGGCGGCGCGTTCGTCGCACTCGTGCTCAGTACGACGCGCCAGGCGCCGCGGCTGTAGCTGCCGGCCGTCAGCACGTGCGGCGTGTCGTCGATTTCCAGATCCTGCACGACGAGGCCCAGCGGCAGGCCGGCCGAGAACGCCGTGAAGTTGTCGCCGCCGTCGGTACTTTCATACACGCCGATGTCGGTGCCGACGAAGATCCGGTTCGTGTTCAGCGGATCGACCGCGACGCTGTTCGCCGGCACGTTCGGCAGGCCGGTGCCGACCGCGGTCCACGCCGTGCCCCCGGTGGTCGAGCGGTAGAGGCGCGAATTGCCGAAGCCCGCGCGCGTGATGAAGACGCGCTGTGCGTTGGTCGGGTCCATCGCGACGTCAGAGACGATGCCGCCCGGATAGTCGCCGGTCACGTTCGCGAACGTCGGCGAGGGCACCGATGCGTCGGCGCTGAAGTAGATGCGGCCGCCCGAGGTGCCGACGTAGGTCGGCATCAGCACGCCGATCATCTGCGGCGTGATCACCGACGACGCGCTGCCCATGTTCGGCGACACCGCGGTCCACGAATTGCCGTCGGTCGTCGTGCGGTACAGCGTGTTCGACGCGACGAACAGCTGATTGCCGGCGGCCGCGAGCGGCGTGACCCACGGGAACTGCGACGACGCGACGAGGCCCGTGCGCGGCACGAGCTCGAAGCTGCCGAGGCTGCCGCTCGCATTCGAGCGCACGATCGTCGGCATGTTGCTCTGCGGATAGCTGGTCTGGAACACGCGCGACGGCGTGGTCGGATCGACCACGTTCATGAAGCCGTCGCCGCTCGCGAAGGTCAGGCCCCACTGCAGGCTCGTGCGGCGTCCCGACGACCCGTTGTCCTGCGCGCCGCCGAACACGATGTTGACGTCGTTCGGGTGCACGGCGATGTCGTAGAACTGCATGATGTTCAGATTCGAATTCATGTTGACGTACGACAGACCGCCGTCGTCGGTGCGCCAGAGGCCGCCGTCCGTGCCGACCCAGAAGCGGTTCGGATTCGTCGTCGAATAGCGCACGACGTGCGTGTCCTGATGCACTTTCTGCGACGTGCCCCAGGTGCTCGTCATCGCGGTCAGCGTCGCGCCGCCGTTGGTGGAACGCGCGTGGCGGATCGTGCCGACGAGTACCGTCGAGGCGTCGGTCGGATGCACGGCGACCGTCAGGTTGTAGCCGCACTGCCCTTCGCAGGCGTCGGCGTTGGTCTGCGACCAGTTCAGGCCGCCGTCGATCGTGCGGTAGAGACGGTCGCCGACCAGCGCGTACAGCGTATTGCTGTCGCTCGGCGACATCGTCAGGCGCATGCGCGAGCCGGCCGGGTTGAGGCCGGTGTTCATCGGCGTCCAGGTCGCGCCGCCGTCGACCGACTTCGACACGCCGGTGTTGATGAGGCCCGTATAGGCGATGTTCGTGCCCGGCACGAACACGATGTCCTCGACGTTCGTGCTGAGCACGCGCGTCCAGGTCAGACCGCGGTCGGCCGAGCGGAACACGCCGGCGCCCGACAGCGAACCGCCCGCGCAGGTGCCCGCGCCGCCGGCGAGGATCACGTTGCTGTCGGTCGGCTGCACGGCGACCGCGTTGACGATGGACAGCGGCATGGCGGTCGGGCCGCTGCCGTTGCGCGCATTCCAGGTCGCGCCGGCGTCTTCGCTGAGGAACACGCCCTGGCCGAAATAGCCGGCGCAGCCGCCGCCGTTCTTGTCGCCGGTGCCGACCCAGACCACGTTCGTGTTGTTCGGATCGAGCGTCACCGCGCCGATCGGCAGCGTGCCGACCTGGTCGAAGATCGGTGTCCAGCTCGCGCCCGCGTTCGTGGTCTTCCAGACGCCGCCGGCGGCGCTGCCGATGTAGACCGTATCCTCGTTGCCCGGCACCGGCGTCACGGCGTTCAGACGCCCGGCGACGCGGCCCATGATCCAGTCGGTCATCGTCATCGACGACGGGCCGACCGGCGCCCAGGATTCGCCGAGCGCCTCCTGTTGCGGGTCCTTGCTGCGGCGCAGTTGCTTCAGCGTCTCCACGGCCGCAGCGCGCTCGCGCCCCGCGTCCGGGTTGTCGCGCAGGGCGCGCGTGCGCTCGAACCACAACTGGCGCTGTTCGATCTGCCAGGACTCCTCGCGCGGCTGACCGGGCGCGTGGCCGATCTCGCTTTCGGCCAGCTTGTCGATGTGTTTGGCCTGGCGGTGCCAGGCCGAGGCCGGTGCGAGCGGAAGCAGCACCAGACCGGCGAACGCTCCCCACGCGCGCCAGTCGCTGAACGACTTATGCATACGAATCTCCCCGATACGTCATGCCGCCCGCCGGACGCAGGCCGCAGAGATCTCGATCCTAAGGCGTAGTGCGGACGGACTCATAGGCCGAAACTCACGGCCCTAATGACCGATTTGCATAGTTCCGCGGACGATTATGTCTGGAAGCGACTCAGCGCAGGGGTCGCCGCACCGGCAGCTGTGCCGCGGCGAGCCCGGCGAGCAGCAGCAGGGTCCAGCCATTGAGGATCCGCGGCAACGACGGCAGTGCGGCCTGCAGATCCGCGAGCCAGCTGGCGCCTTCGAGCAGCAGCCCGGCGCCGGCGAGCACGGCGAGCGTGCCCAGCAGGACGGCGATGCCGCGCCGCTCCCAGCGCGGATCGAGCAGCGCGGCGGTCTCGGCGCGGCGCGCGACACGCGTGGCGAAATCCGCCGGCAGGTCGACCGGCAGGGGTTCGCGCAGCGCCCGGGCGATCAGGCGGTACGAGGCAGGTGCTTCCGTACCGGCCGCACCGCGCTCGGCGTCGAATGCCTGCTCCTGCCGCAGCCATTCCGTCTGCTGTGCCGGCGACACGATCGGATCGGTCTTCATGCGGTCTCTCCGAGGCGGGCCTGCAGCCGCTCGCGCAGGCGCAGACGGCTGCGAAACAGGTGGCTCTTGATCGTGCCGGCCGGCAATCCGCTGACCTGCACGATCTCCGGAATCGTCAGTTCGTCGAGGTGATACAGCGTCAGCAGCATGCGCGGCAACGGCGGCAGCGCATCGATCGCCGCGCGCAGATGATCGCGCAGTTCCGCATCGGCCCAGGCCGACTCCAGATCGAAGCCGTCGCCCTCCTGCAGATACGGGTCGTACTCGCCGTCGTCGGCCGCATCGACGAGCGGCACCTGCTTCTTTTCCAGGTGCCGCAGCGCGACGGCGTATGCGACGCGGCCGATCCACGATTTCAAGGTGCTTTCGTAGCGGAACTGATGCAGGTACTGGTGCACGCGCAGGAACGCTTCCTGGCACAGCTCGCGCGTATCTTCCGGATGCCGCACGAGCCGCTGGATGATGTGCCAGCACAGTCCCTGGTGATCGGCGACCAGACGCTCGAACGCGCCCGCGCGCCGCGCGAGCACGGCATCGACCAGCACGCGGTCCGGGTTCGTCACGAAGATCGCTCCATGCGCCGCAAGATACGGAAACCGCGACGGCGGTTGCAGCGCCGTCGCGAAACGAGGAAATGGAGGGAAGGGGGTGGCAACCGGAGAAGGCGTTGACGTGCCTCTCTGGTTGCTACCTGCTCACGTCGGGTTCTTGCCGATGCTCTTGCAACCGCCCCGCCCGCACACGTATCCATAGCCCGCGACCGGCCGTTGCGCCGACGGCTAGCGGAGAACCCCATGTCCACGCAGTTCCTGATACCGATCGCCCTGTTCGGCTGCATCACGTACGTCGTCAAGCTGCTCATCGACGCGCGCCTGCGGATTCTGATGATGCGCGCCGGCAGTTCGGACGAGCTGATCCGGTCGATTCTCGACGGCGAGGCGCTGCAGCGCCGATATGCCTCGCTGCGTTCCGGCATCACGCTGCTCGCGCTGGCCGCGGGCTTCGCGCTGATCCAGCTGTTCGGCTGGAACGACATCACGCCCGGCGCGATCGCGGTGATCGCCGCGGCCGTCGGCGTCGGCAATCTCGCCTACTACGCACTGACGAACCGGCGCTGAACAGCGGCGGGCGGCCCGTGCCGGTTGCCGCCGGCGCGACGCTGCCACAGACTCCGGCGACGCCTCCGACGGACATCGCCATGGCCGAGGACATCCCCGCTGCGGTTCGCGAAATCCTGCTGTCGTTTCCGGAAGCCGAGGAATACGTCTCGCACGGCTCGCCGAATTTCCGCGTGCGCGGCAAGACTTTCGCGAGCTTCCTCGTGAACCATCACGGCGACGGCCGCGTCGCCATGTGGCTGGCGTCGCCGCCCGGCGCGCAGGAACAGCACGTGCGCGACGAACCGGAATATTTCTTCGTGCCGCCCTACGTCGGCCCGCGCGGCTGGCTCGGCGTCGAACTCGACAAGGGGCTCGACTGGAAACGCGTCGCCGGCCTCGCGCGCGAGGCCTACGAAAAGGCCGCGCCCGCGGCGCTGAGCAAGCAGATCGGCAAGACCATCGTCATCGTGCCGCCGAAGGCAATGATGAGCGCCGAGGAACGCGACCCGATGCTCGCGCCGGCCGTGCAGAAACTCGTGGAGCCCTTGCGCGGGTACTGCCTGTCGCTACCCGAAGTCGTCGAGGATCCGCGCTTCGGGTCGCCGTCCTGGCAGGCCGGCAAGCGCACGTTCGCGACCGCCTACCGCTACGACGGCACGCTGACCTTCGCGTTCTGGGTCGGCGTCGAGCAGCAGGGGCTGTACACCGCCGACAGACGCTATTCGATCCCGCCCTACATGGGCCACAACGGCTGGATTGCCCTCGCCGTCGGCGCGAAGCCGAACTGGAAAGAGATCCGCAGCCTCGCGCTGCAGAGCTATCGGCACTTCGCGCTGAAGCGGATGCTCGCGAAGCTCGACGACGCGACCTGACGGGGTCCGGTTCACTTGACGCCGACCTGGCCCCGCTCCCGCTCCGCATTCGCATACACGCGGCTGCGGCCGCCGCCGTCGGCCTTGGCCAGGCCGTCCACCGCCGCGGCGAGCAGCGGCGCGGCGGTCGCACGGTCGCCGCGCTGTACGGCGACGAGCCCTCGCAGCGCATCGACGCGCAGTTTCCAGAACCCGTCGGCGCCGGCGGCTTCCAGCGCGGCCGGATCCAGCACCGCCACGAGACGCGCGGCTTCGTCGGTTCGCCGCCGCTCCAGCGCGATCGCGGCCAGCCAGTAGATCGACATCTGGCTTTGCGGGTTCTTCTCGCCGAGCTGGGCGACGAGACGCTGCTGGAACGGCCGCAGTTTGCCGTCGGCGGCCGCGGCGTCTCCGCTCTCGAACAGCGCCTGGCCCCAGTTGATGGCCGTGACGGCCGTGATGTTGTGCTCCGGCCCGAACTTCGCGAGCGCGCCTTCGTGCACGCGCTGCGCGTAGTCGAGCGCCCTGGGCCACTCGGCGCGGCGCATCGCGATATCGAACAGATCGCTGAGCACCATGATGTTGCGCATATGTCCCGCGCCGAGCCGCGTGACGATGGTCTCCTGCGCCTCGACGAGCTGCGCTTCGGCGGTCGCGAGATCGCCTTCCATCGTATAGGTGCGCGCGACGGCGGCCTTCGCGAACGCGATGACGAGTCCGTTATCGTCGTCGCGCGCGCCGACTTCCGCGATCAGCGCCGCGCCTTCGGCACGCGCACCGGCCAGATCGCCGGTCTGCGTCAGGCCATTGATCAGGTCCATGCGCATCGAATCGCGCTGCGTGACGTTGTCGGGCTCGAACCTGCGCGCGATCGGGATCGCGATGCGCAACTCCGCGACGCCCTTGGCGTACTCGCCCTGGTTCATCAGATAGACGCTCCAGGCCGAACCGCGCAGGTATTTCGCATAGTCGTCGCCGTCGTTCGCGATCAGCGCGTCCATCGTCTGGAGTTCCTTCAGCGCGGCGTCGAACTTGCCGGTGCGCGCAAGCATGCGCGCGACGAAGGTGCGCGCCTTGAGCGCGTTGCGGCTCGCCGCACCTTCGCTGCTTTCATACAGCGCGAGCGCGCGGCGCGCCTCGTCCTCGGCTTCGGGCAGCAGCTCGAGCATGTTGAACAGCGTCACGAGGCTCATGCGGATCGACGCTTCGGTCTGCGGCTGCGCGCCGAAGCGCCGCGAGACGCGTTCGCGCGCCGCGAGCAGCACATCCTTCAGCGACGCGCTCTGCCCTTTCGCGACGACGAGCGGATTGGACCGGCCGATCAGGTCTTCGTTGAGAAACCGGTTGATCGCCGTGGCGCGGTCGAGTTCCCGCTGCGCGTCGTTGCGCGCGCGCAGCGCGGCACCGTAGAGGCCGAGCACGACGACGACGCTCGCCGCGAGCGCGACGATCAGCGCAACCAGGTAAGGCCGCCGCGCACGGCTGCGTGCGAGCGATTCATTCGCGCTGCGCGCCTGCGCTTCGTCGCGGCGGACGCGTTCGTTGCGCAGGCGACGCGGCTCGCGGTCGCGCAGCCGCGCGGCGAGTTCCGCGACGCTCGCCAGACGCCGCTCGGGATTGCCGTCGGTCGCCAGCCGCACATCCTCGCGCAGCAGTTCGTCGGCGACGTCCTGCTCCCAGCCCGACACCATCGGCTTGTTCAGGCGGCCCGCCAGCAGCTGATACAGCAGGATGCCGAGCGCGAACACGTCGCTCTGCACGGTCGGCGCGTGGCCGGCGAACACTTCCGGCGCGACGTAGAGCGGCGTGCCCGCCGACGAATCGGTCGCGATGCTCTGCGTCACCGTGAGGCCGAGCTGCGTGATGCCGAGCGACTCCAGCCGCTCCGGGTCGAGCAGCCGGCCGCTGCCGAAGTCGGTCAGGCGGATCAGCCAGCCCGGCTCCGCCGGCGCGATCAGCACGTTCGCGGGCTTGAGATCCTTGTGCAGCACGCCGACCGCGTGCGCCGCGGCTACCGCATCGGCGATCTGCAGGAACAGTGCGACGCGTTCTTCGACCGACAGCGCCGCCAGATGCCGCTCGGACCAGTCGAGCAGACTGTCGCCGCCGAACTGGCATTCCAGGAAGAACGGCGGGCTTTCGAAGTTCCAGTCGATGATGTCGACGAAATGGGTGCGGTCGTCGAGGCTTTCCTGCAGCACGCGCGCGAGCGTCGCTTCGCGCTTGAGCGAGCGCAGCCGCTCGCCGTCGGTGCCGAACTTGTAGACGCGCTTCTCGCGCGTCTTCGCGTGCTCGGCCAGCCAGACCTCGCTGCCGCGGTTGCTGCCGAGCTGGCGGCGCAACAGGAAATTGTCGCGGCCGGGCACGGGCTGGCCCGCCGACAGATCGATGCGGCTCGTGAGCCGGCGGCCGACCGCGATGCGCTCGATCGCGCCGTCGAGCCGATAGCCGATGCGTGCCTGGGTCTGCACGCGCTCCGCGTTCGCCTCGCCGAGCGCACGGCGCAGCTTGTTGATCGCGTTCGGCAACACCTTGTCGACCGTAATGCGCCCGGCCCAGACCTCGCGCAGCAATTCGTCCTTCGTGACGACCTCGCCCGCGTGGCGGAGCAGATAAAGCAGCACTTCGAGCGCGCGCCGCTCGACGTCGACCGGCAGGCCGGCCACGCGCAGCTCGAAGCGCGCCTCGTCGAACTCGGCCGTGCCGAAGCGATAGGAATAGGAGGGCCGTTCCGGCGTGTCGTTGTCGATCTTCATGCGTGCTGAAGGCGCGGCGCCGGCGGCCGGGAATCGCTTCCGGCGGCGAAAAAATCGCCGCGCAGCGCGGCGTTACCCATCCGTTACCGCGCCGTTATCCATCCGTGCCTACGAAATCCGTCGTGAACCCTAGCATGGGTCGCCTGCGCCGGCCTATCGCATGAACGCGAACGCACGGAAACGTCAGCCGAACAACACGGACCGCGGCGCAGGCCCGCCTGAGATCCGGAGAGAACCCATGTCGAACCTGAAAATTGGAGCCGCGCTCGCCGCGGCCCTGGTCTACGCGCCGCTCGTCCCCGCGCAGACCGCCGCCTGGCGCGTCGTCGCCGGCGAAGACAGCCGCGTCGTCACGACCGGCATGCCCAACGGCACCGGCCGCAGCCTGACCGACGCCATCCTCGGCGACGCCGGCGGCGAGCTCGTCGGCCTGCGCGTGACCAGCCCCGACAGCCTCGCCGGCTATTGGGCGCGCACGCCCGGCACATTCGTGCGCTACACCGAACTCGGCGTCACCGGCGTGCGCGGCCCGGGCCGCCAAGGCGCCGAGGCCGGCCACGTATTCCAGAACATCGTCTCGGGCGACGGCGCCTCGGCACCCGACGGCCAGCGCGTGTTTGCCGGCCGTGCCGGCGAACCCGGTTCGAGCACGAACAACAGCTACGGTATCTGGCGCTGGGACGGCACGCGCAATGTCGAGATCGCACGCGCACAGACCGACGCCGTACTCGGCCCGGGCCTCGGCGCGGGCTGGCGTTTCGCCGACGCCTCGGGCTTTGCGGTCGGCCGGGCGATGAACGGCGGCAACGTCGTGCTCGACGCCGACCTGCTGAGTCCGACCAACGCGAGCGGCCGCGCGATCGTCAGGCACATGCCCGGCACCGGCAACCGCCCCTGCCTGCGCGCCGGCGCGACCGAAGCCGCGCTCGCACCGGGCCTCGCCGCCGGCGACTCGTTCCACACCGGCTGGACCCTGACCGACAGCGTCAGCGTCACGCGCGAGGGCCGCGTCTACGGCGTGTTCGACGCGACCGGCTCGCGCGGCGGCATCTGGGAAATCTGCGCCGGCAATCCGCGCGCGGTCGCCGTCGACGACGAGACCGGCGCGCGCGGCCCCGACATCGGCATCGCCACGGCGACGTTCAGCAACGACTTCGAAGCGGCCCAGCCCGGACTTCCGAACCAATTGTACTTTTTCAATTATTTCCGCCGCACCAGCGGCTCTTCGAGCGAATACGGCCTGTTCTGGCATGACGGCTCGCGCAACCGCCCGATGGCCTATCGCGATACCACGGGCTACTACGGCCCGAACTGGATCGACGCAACCTGGCTCACGTTCAATCCGGAAACGCTGAGCGCGAACGGTGCCTATGCCGCGTTCACCGCACGCGTGGAGACTACCGACGGCGGCAATCCGACCGGTTTCTGGCGCGTGCGCACCGGACAGCGCCCCGAACTCGTCGCGCTGATCGGCATTCCGGGCCAGTACGGGCCCGAGCCGACCCGCACCTGGGTCAGCTTCGGTGCCAGCGCCGTGCTCGCGAACGGCACGATCGTCGTGGAAGCACGCACCAACCCCGGTGACGTCAACGCGCTGTGGGCACTCGAAGCCGGCCGCGCGCCGCGCAAACTGCTCGAACCCGGCCAGGCCGTCACCGTCGCAACGACGACCGGCAACCTGCAGGCCACCGTGTCGACCTTCGACCTGCCCGGCTACGGCTCCGACAGCAGCCGCGGCCGCGACCGCTGGATCGGCGCCGACGGCAACGTGCTCGTGTCGGCAACGGTAGCGACCTACGGCCAGGTGCTGCTGCTCGCGCAGGCGTCGGACCGCATCTTCCGCGGCACGCTCGACTGATTCGCCGACCGCATCACCGCGCGGCAGCGACGGCGGCGGGACAGCCGGACATCGATCGCCCGTAGCCAGGCGCGCGCAGACCCGGCCATCGCTGCCGCCGGTGATGCGGTGTTTTTTCCTCAACTCGAAGACCGCGGCGGCACGGACGCATTCCCAGCGCGGGCGGCAGCAGGAATGCCGCGGTTTTCGAGCTCTTTGCTTCACGCCGGAACTGCCGCCGCCGAAGCGACGCAGGCCGCAATAAGCGCAGCGCATCGTGCCGGCAACAACAACGACAAAAGCGGAGGAGCAAAGCTCCTTCGCGTCCGCCGAACCCATCGGGCTCCGGACGCATCGCACGCGGTTTCACGCGGGTCGCTTCGGGAAGACCTGGCGCAATGCCCTACGGTCATTGCGCGCTACGGTTTTCTTCTGGAACTCCGCACGCTCCCGTCGTTCTGATGCGCGACTCCAGCCGAGGGAACAGTGCGATGAGTATACGAAGGGCATTTGTCGGATTCTTTCTGGGAACTTTCGCGGCGCACGGCGCTCATGCGGTGATGCTGAACGCGCACGGCCAGGGTCAGGTGCTGATCTGGCCGTACTACACGACGGCAGCCGGCAACGCGAGCCTGATCACGCTGACCAACCATCTCGACCGCGCGAAAATCGTGCAGCTGCGTGTCGCGGAAGGCGAGAACGGCCGTAGCGTCGCAGCGCTGAACGTCTACCTCGCGCCGCACGACAGCTGGACTGCGGCGCTGTTCGACCGCGGCGAGAACGAATCGCCGGGGCTGCTGACCGACGACCCTTCGTGCACCTATCCACAACTGAGCAGATCAAACGATCTGCCGCAGCTGCCGGATGGCCGGCGCTACCTGCCGCTGAGCGTGCCGATCGACGCTGGCAGCAGCGAACCGCGGCGCGTACGCGAAGGCTATGTCGAAGCGGTGGAACTGGCGGCGATCGTCGCCGACAGCGCCACCGCATCGGCGATCACGCCGGCGGCCGGCGGCGCACGCGACTGCCTGCTGATCGAACAGGCCTGGACGGCACCTGCCGGCTATTGGACACGCAACCCGCTGCGCGATCTGACGAATCCCGGCGGTGGGCTCAGCGGCTCGATCGCGATCGTGAACGTCGCCGCCGGCACGCTCTACGGTGCGCAGGCGACGGCGCTCGACGAATTCCGCGTCGATCCCGAGGACCGTCCGCGCGGCACGCGCGCCAGCGTCGCCCAGCATTTCGCGCCGCCGCCGGGCGTGCTGTCGCTGCTCGGCAGCGCACTGAGCGATCCCGCCACCGGTCAGGCGACCGCACTGCTGATCGACGGCGGCCGCGTGATCCAGGCGCATTATCCGAGCGATCGCGCTCTCGATGCCGTCAGCGCCGTGCTGATGGCCGCGCGGCTCAGTGCGCCGTCCGACACGACGGCCCGACTCGGCGCGACGACGTCGTTCGCGCTGACCTACCCGACACGCGCGCACTACACCGATCCGCAGCTCGGCGCCACAGCGCCGCGCCCGCCGTTTCAAACCACGTTCCGCGGCGTGGTTCCTCTCGCGCAATCGCCGGGCCACGCATTCCGCCTGCTCGATCGCGAAGGCGCCGAACTGTTTCGCGGCCCGCTCGGCCAGGGCGCGCTCGCGCTGCGCACGACCGGCACGGCCGTCGAGCTGGTTTCGCTGGCCGGTGTCCGCGATTCCGCATTCGACTCGCGGCTGCATGGACACATGGGCACCGCCGGCCAGAACGGCAGACCCGTGCCCTACTTCGGCGACGGACAGCTCATCGTCGAATTCGATCAGGCACGCGATACGTCCCCCGTGCTGCCCGCATCACTCGAAGGCTACCGCCTCGCCGGCCTGCCGGTGATCGGCACGCGCTTCACGCACTACACGAACCAGAACGCTGCGCCGGGCGTGCTGGCCACGTATGCCGAAGCGGCGCCGATGCAGGCGCAGATGCGTTGTTCGTCGCCTGGCGGCGGACGTTGCGCGGATGTGTCGCCGTAGCGGCCGTGAACGTGTCGCGCAACACAGGGCGCAATAACCGAAGGGCATTGCGCCGAATACGTCGAAGAAGCCAAAGCCGGTCCATGCACGCTGAAGCAAATGACTTCGGATGCAGCGCCCGCATTGGCGGGCGACTCGGCTTCGGAGAGACCTTGGCGCAATGCCCTTCGGTTCGCCCTACGTTGCCTTACCGCCGCCGCGCCGTCAGCGGATGCACGATCACCGCGGCGACGATGATCACGACGCCGAGATAGAACGCCGCGTCGAGCTGCCGCTGTTCGCCGAACAGCAGTGCGGCGATCGCAATCGCATAGACGGGTTCGAGGTTGATCGCGAGTTGCGCGGTGAAGGCGCTGATCTGGCGCAGCGCGACGAGCGAGAGTGCGAACGGCAGCAGCGTGCAGCCGTAGGCGAGGACGACGAGCAGCACGGAATCATGCAGGTCGGGCAGGACGAACGCGGGTGCGTCGCCGGCGAGCAGCGGCGCGACGAGCGTCAACAGCAGCGTGCCCGCGCCGAGTTCGATCGCGGTGACGGTGAGTGCGTCGGCGTTGCCGGCGTGACGTTTGTTCAGCGCCGAGAACGCGGACGCGAAGAACGCGGAGATCACGCCGACGACGAGGCCGAGATGCATGCCCGATGGCGTGCCGCCGACGACGAGGAGTACGCCGGGTACGACGGCGAGTCCGAGGCCGAGTTCGCGCAGGTCGAACGGGCGCCGCGCGATCCACGGTTCGATGACGGCGAGGAAGATCGGGCACAGCGCCATCGAGATGACGGCGACGGAGGCGTTGGCGAGTTTGATCGCACCGTAGAACGCGAGCCAGTGCAGCGCGACGACGGCGCCGATGCCGGCGTAGATGGCGATCTGGCGTCGCGGCATGGCGCGCAGCGTGCGCCAGACGCGCGGCAGCAGCAGCGCGGTCGCGCTGACGAGCAGCATGCGCCACCAGACGAGCGCGGTGGCGGGCAGGCTGATGAGTTTTCCGAGGATGGCGGTGAGTCCCCAGAGAACGACGCAGAAGTGGATCTGGAGAAGTGCCTTTGCTGATGCGGACAGGGGCAAGGGGCACCGGCGGCCGTGGGGCGGACGGAAAGCATGACAGTTCCGTGGTTTCAGTGCAGGCGTATGTGGGTTGCAGCGGAAACCCATCCCGCCCGTGCCCGTCCGGCCCGTTGGGCGTTCAGGACAACCGGAACCTGTGGTTCTGAGCGATCGTCTCTCCCTCCTTGAAGCGGAGGGTTTTTCTCGCTTTTTCCGGGCTATTTCGAGTCCTCGACGCGACATCGGAAAGATGGGATCGCCTCGCGCACCCAGCCTCACGGCATCACGGGAATCCCGATCAACGACCCCGCAATCGTCGCGACGACGACGGTATCGCCAGCCAGCACCGGCGATCCCGCAATACCCCACTGGTGCCCGCCCGTATCGGGCAGCGGCCTCCGCGCAACGAGCTTGCCGCTGCGGCGATCGAGCACGCTGAAACTGGCGACGTGACGGACGAAGTACGGCGTGCCGCCGGCGACACCGGCATAAATATACTTTTTCGTGACGAGCGGCGTGCCCCAGGTCCAGCCGTAGACGTCGGTGCGCCAGATCGCGCGGCCGTCGGCGGGGTCGATCGCGCTGACGCGGCGCAGGTCGGACGAGCCGACATAGATCACGCCGTCGCGCACGACGGGTGTCGACTCGACCCACGAGCCCCAGAAATACAGGCGCCATTTCGTCTCGCCGCTCGCGGCGTCGATGGACAGCAGGCCCGCGCCGCGGTTGCCGACGAGGACGCGGCCTTCGTGGACGATCGGTGCGGCGTCGACGGCGGCGCCGGTGTCGTTGCGCCAGCGCTCGCGGCCGTCGGCGCGGGCAAGGGCGTAGACACTGTTGTCCATGCTGCCGACGTAGACGGTTTCGCCGTCGACGGCCGCGGCATTGCGGATGGCCGCGCGCGTGGCGAAGCGCCAGCGTCGCTTGCCGTCCTCGATCGCCACGGCGTGGAAGCTGCCGTCGCCGGCGCCGACGTAGACGGTGTCGTCGGCAACGACGGGCTGCGCGCCCTGCCAGTCCCAGTCGAAAACCTGCGGATGCGGCAGCACGCGCGGCGTACCGGCGTCGCCGAGGGCGTAGCGCCAGCGTTCCTTGCCGTCGTTGCGGTTCAGTCGATACAGCAAGCCGTTGTCGGCAGTGACGTAGACCGCGTCACCGCTGACCGCGGCGCTCGCGAAGACCGGTGCGCCGGTCGTGAAGGTCCAGCGCAGGTTGCCGTCGCGCGTGTCGACGGCGTTGACGATGCCGCCGGTCGTGCCGATGTAGGCGACGCCGTCGGCGACGGCGGGCGAGGCATAGACCTGTCCGCCGATCCGCGTTTCCCAGCGCGGCTCCGGGCCGGCCGGCAGTTTCGGCGGCGGCGCTTCGGCCGGCAGCTGCTTCGCGCGCTCGAAGACGGCCGGGCTGTTCGGACCGGGATAGGTGCCGCTCAAGGTGTCGCCGGCCAGCTGCAGCGACAGTGCCATGTCCTCGTGCACGACGCGGTCGCCGTCGCGTTTCACCTCGCCGCCGGGGTCGGCGTCGAAGTAGTTCGAGATCGGCTGCGTGATGCGCATCGTGAGTTTTCCGTCGGCGCCGCGCACGAAGTGCAGGCCGACCTCGATCTTCTCGCGCGCCGATCCGGCCGTGCCCCACCAGCGGCCTTCGACCGGATCGCGCGGCGATTCGGCCGCAGTCGCGACCGATGCGGCCGCGCCGCACCACAGCACGGCCGCGACCAGCGCCGTGACGAAGCCCTGTATCCCCGCGCCGTACAGGCGCACCGCTGCCGCCGATGACATGCCAGGCATGATCGTTCTCCTCTGATCGTCGATGCTGTCGCGGCGCCGGGTTTCCCCCGGTGCACAGGCTAGATCCGGAACGGTTTCACGACCGCGTGCTCAAGGGCACGCGCAGTTTGCGAAAATCGCCCGTCCGGGGCGGTCGACACGGCAGGCTCACGCAGGGGGCGGGACGATGCACGGCATGCGGCAATCCGACTCGACATTCCGGCGGCACGGTTTCATCGGCGCAGCGGCGATGCTGCTTGGCAGCGGTATCGCCGCTGCGCAGCCGCCGGTCGCGCACTGGGTGATGCCCGACGACGCGGCGCGCGACGAACTCTCGGAACCGGCGCGCCTGCGCATCCGCCACGAGATCGAGGCCGCGCTGGCATCGCCGGCCTTGCGTGACGCGACGGCGCGCCGCAAGGCAGCCGGCGCCGTGCTGCTGCACTGGCCGCTGCGTTCGCTGCGCGACGACGGCGCGGGCTATCACGGCATCTCAAACTACGTCGATCACGACCCGGCGTTTCCGGGCCGGCTGCGCGACTACGCCTGCGGCACACGCACCTACGACACCGAGAACGGCTACAACCACGCGGGCACCGACTATTTCCTCTGGCCGTTTCCGTGGCTGACGATGGACGAAGGCTCGGTCGCCGCGGTGGCCGCCGCGCCAGGGGTGATCGTCGGCGTCGTCGACGGTCATCCGGATCGCTCCTGCACCATGGGCGACCGGCCCTGGAACGCGGTCTATCTGCGCCACGACGACGGCAGCGTCACCTGGTACGGGCATCTGAAGCGCGGCAGCGCGACGACGAAGCGGCCCGGCGACGCGGTCGACGCCGGCGAATACCTGGGCCTCGTCGGCAGCTCCGGTTCGTCGACCGGACCGCATCTGCACTTCGAGCTGCACGACGCCACCGGCCGCGTCGTCGACCCGCGCCACGGCAACTGCAACGCCGAGCCCGAACGCTGGTCGCCGCCGCAGCCCTATCGCGATCCGGCCATCAACACCGTCTCGCTGCACGCTCAGGAACCGCAGTTCGTCGGCTGCGGCACGGACGGCATGCTCGACGTCCGCGAACAGCCGAATGCGGTCGACAGCGTCGTGCCGGGCACGCCGTTCTACGTGCTCGCGACCTTCCGCGACCATCAGAGCGGCAATCCCGCGACGTTCACGCTGCTGCGCGCCGACGGCAGCGAGTTCGCGCGCTGGCAGTACGACCTCGCCGACGCGAACCTGCCGCGCAGTTTCTATACCGCGACGGCCTTCACCTGGCGCCACACCGTGCTCGCGGATGCGCCGCGCGGCAACTGGCGGTTCCGCGCCGAGTTCCAGGGCCAGAGCTACACGCGCACGTTCTTCGTCGGCACGGCCGAGGAAGCCCGAACCGATGCCGTGCGCCGCGAGCGCGCGGCGGTCGGTGCGCTGCGGCTGCCGCGGACGTCCGACTGATCGCGCCGGCGAACCGGGCGTGCCTGTGACAAATCGGCGCGTCCGCGCGAATTGAGTGGTCGAGCCCGCGAACGGGCTCGACCACCCACAGCGGACACTCCGATGAAACCCATGCTCCTGCCGGCAGGCCTTGCCGGCGCCGACGTCCAGGCACGCGCCGCAACGGCCGGGGCCGTGCCGTGATGATTCTCCTCGTCCCGGCGAATAAGCTCCGCGAGGCCGGCCCGGCCCCGCCGCCATCACCGTCCCGAATGAGCGCAATCCGTAGCGACGATGTCTTTCTCGCCGAACTCCGGCGGCACAAGGCCATTCTGTACAAAGTCGCAAATGCCTATTGCAGCCGGCGCGAGGACCGCGGCGACCTGATCCAGGACATCACGATCGAGCTGTGGCGCGCATGGCCGCGCTACGACCGCGCGCAGCCGTTCGCGGCGTGGATGCAGCGCATCGCGATCAACGTCGCGATCTCGTTCTTCCGCGGCGAGAGCCGGCGCATCCGCGACGCGCTGCCGATCGACGACTTCGGCATGGATCTGGCCGCCGCCGATCGCGTGCTCGACGCCGAAGGCGACGACCTGCGCGCGCTGCACCAGCTCATCGGCCGGCTCGACGAGGTCAATCGCGCGCTGATCCTGCTCTACCTCGAAGGCTATTCGCAGGATGAAACCGCCGCGATGCTGGGCCTCAGCGCGACCAATGTCGCGACCCGCATCAACCGCATCAAACAGAAACTGCAGCGCGACTACGCCGCGCAGAAGGACGACGCATGAACACGCTCGATCTCGACAGCCTGAAGCAGCGCTGGTCGGCGCAGACCCGTGACATCGACGCGCAGCTGCAGCTCGATGTGGAAGCCGTGCGCCGCCGCCTGACCGCGCGGACCGCCACCTCGCTCGCACGCCAGCGCAGCCGGCGCGGCCGCGCGCTCGTCATCGGCGGCGCGGCATTCGCGGCGATCGCCGCGTTCATGCTGAATCAGCGCAGCGATCCGACCTATCTGCTGCTCGCGTTGCCGTTCGCGCTGCTGACGCTCGCACAGGGATCGGTCGATCTGCGCGAGTGGCTGACGCTGCAGCGGCTCGACTTCGGCATGGCGCTGACGCAGTTGCGCGCGGAATACGACGTGCTGCGCACGCGCCGGCTCGCGATGGCGCGTGCGATCGCGCAGCTGTCGGTGCTGCTCTGGCTGCCGCTGGTCGCCGTCGTCGTGAAGGTGCTGTCCGGCGTCGATCTGCTGAGCCGCCTGCCGCTCAGCGTGACGGCAGTGAATGTCGGGCTCGGCCTGCTGCTGATACCGCTGTTCGCGGGCGTCGTGCGCATGCTGTCGCGGCGCTATCCCGACTCGGCCGCGCTGCGCCGGTTCGCCGACGAAAGCGCGGGCGGCGACTGGCTGCGCACGCGCGACGCGCTCGACCGTCAGCTCGAGTTCGAACGCGACCTCGCCGACGACGGCGGCCGGCGCGCGCTGCACCGGCGTCTGCCGGTCGCATTCGCGCCGGCATTCGAATCGGCACGCGCCGATGCGCGCCGCCGCGCCGGTCTCGGCATCGGCCTGATCACGGTGCTGATCCTGATCAGCGGCACGTTCAACGCGCAGCACGGCAGCGATGCCGCGGCGCTGGTTCCCGGCATATTCCAGCACCTGCTCGCGATCGGCTGGCTGATCGGCGCGATCCTGCAGTTCGATGCGCTCGCGCGGCCCGACGACGGCGCGCCGGGTCCGTGGCGCGCGCGGCTGCAGCAGGCGACGCGTCGCCGCGGCGTGCTGCTGCAGTCCTACGTCGTCGCTGCGCCGCTGGTTTCGCTCGCGCTGCTGCAGACGCTGGGCCTCGGTCTCGCCGGTGTGGACTTGTGGCGGACGCTCGGTGTCGCGGTGTGGCTCGGTCTCGGCGTCGTGGCGACGATCGCGATGTCGCTGCTCTACCGCCGCTGGCGGCGCCGGCGCGAAGGCTTCGCGGCGCCGCTCGTCGACGCGCTGAGTCTCGGCTGCCTGTCGCGCGCCCGGCGCGCGGCGGAGGCGATCGGCGACGCGGGCGACGACGCACATCGCGACGCCGCGTGAGCGACACGACCAAAGTCGCAGTGAATCGGCGCGGGTCGGCCCCAGTTCGGCTGCCCCGCCGCCGCAACCCGATGCGGTCCGGCCTTCGTCACTCTGGAGGTTAGTCATGGAATACCGTTACCTCGGCCGCTCCGGCTTCCGCGTTCCCGTGCTGAGCTTCGGCACCGGCACGTTCGGCGGCCAGGGCGCGCTGTTCAGCGCCTGGGGCTCGACCGACGTGGCGCAGGCGCGCCGCCTCGTCGACATCTGCGTCGACGCGGGACTCACGATGTTCGACACCGCCGACATCTATTCCAAGGGCGCGGCCGAATCGATCCTCGGCGAGGCGATCAAGGGCCGTCCGCGCGACCAGCTCATCCTGTCGACGAAGGCCACGTTCCGCTTCGGCGAGGGCGAAAACCAGCTCGGCTCGTCGCGTCATCACCTCACGCGCGCGGTCGACGCGTCGCTCGCGCGTCTGGGCACCGACTACATCGATCTGTTCCAGCTGCACGGCTTCGACGCGCGCACGCCGATCGAGGAAACCCTGGGCACGCTCGACGATCTCGTGCGCGCCGGCAAGCTGCGCTATCTCGGCGTGTCGAACTTCAGCGGCTGGCACCTCATGAAGTCGCTCGCGATCGCCGAGCGCTACGGCTGGTCGCGCTATGTCGCGAACCAGACCTACTACTCGCTGATCGGCCGCGACTACGAATGGGAACTCATGCCGCTCGGCCTCGACCAGGGCGTCGGCGCGGTGGTCTGGAGTCCGCTGGGCTGGGGCCGCCTGACCGGCAAGCTGCGCCGCGGCGCACCGCTGCCGGAAACCAGCCGCCTGCACGCGACGGCCGATTTCGGCCCGCCCGTGGACGACGAGTATTTGTATAACGTCGTCGACGCGCTCGACGCGATCGCCGCGGAAACCGGCAAGAGCGTGCCGCAGATCGCGCTGAACTGGCTGCTGCAGCGGCCGACCGTCAGCACCGTCGTGATCGGCGCGCGCAACGAGGAACAGCTCAGGCAGAACCTCGGCGCGGTCGGCTGGAATCTCACGCCGGAGCAGGTCGCGCGCCTCGATGCCGCGAGTGCGACGACCAAGCCCTATCCCTACTGGCATCAGTCGGGCTTCGCCGAGCGCAATCCGTCGCCGGTGTGAGTCAGTGCGCGGCCGGCGCGGACGGCGCCAGCCGCGCACGCAGTTCCGCGAGGCGCTGCGGCGGCGTCTGCGCGATCGCCGAGAATGCCGCGAGCGACCGCGCATAAGCCGAGCGCGCATCGCGCTCGCGCCCGAGCGCGCGCAGCGCATCGCCGAGATCGAGCTGCACGTCGGCCGTGTCCGCATGCGCGGCGCCGATCAGGCGCAGGCGCTGCGCTTCGACCTCGGCCAGCAGGTCGGCGGCACGCTGCGCCTCGCCGAGCAGCAGGCGCTGGCGCCCGAGGTTGTGCAGCGGATGCAGCGGCGCCGGATGATCGGGGCCGAGCGCGGCACGCCAGATCCGCGCCGAACGCTCGAATTCGGCAATCGCTTCGCGGCGCAGCGCCTGATCGCCGAGGATGCCGCCGAGCACGTTCAGGTCGTTCGCGAATTCCGCGCTCTGCGCGCCGTAGAGCCGTTCCGAAATCCGCAGCCGGCGGCGGATCAGCGTCGTCGCCGCGTCGAACTGCCGGAGTTCGCCGAGCGCCCAGCTCAGGTTCGAGGCCGCGCCGCTCCACAGCGGATGGTCCTCGCCGTAGCGCTGCGCGTAGATCGCGAGCGCCTGTTCGAAATCCGCACGCGCGGCCGGCAGGCGCCTGACCTGCATCATCGCGAGCCCGCGGTTGTTGTGCAGACGCGCGAGCGCGTCGCTGTCGCTGCCGGCGGTGCGGATCCGCGCGATCGACGCATCGAATTCGGCGACGGCTTCGTCGAGCCGGCCCAGCGCCTTGAGCGCGTTGCCGCGGCGGCTGCCGAGATCGGCGCGCAGCAGCACGTCGTCGCTCTGCGCGACCGCGGCGATGCCCGCATCCGCCGCCTGCAGCGCTTCGCCGAAGCGGCCCTGGCGGTGCCGCAGCAGCGCCTGGACCTCGAGCGTGCGCGCGAGTGCGACCGCATCGCCGTCGATGCGCAGCGACAGCGCCTGCAGCAGCAGAGGTTCGGCGGCCTCGGTCCGGCCGAGCTGCAGGTAGGCTTCGGCCATCGCGAGTGACAGATCTGCCTTCAGGCGCGGCTGGCCGGACAGATCCTGCGCGATGCGTTCCGCGCCGCGGCGCAGGATTTCCTCGGCGTCGACGCGCCGGCCGCCGTTGTCGTTCGGATTCGCGGCGCGGAACAGACTGCTCATGAACGCGCTGACTTCGCGCGAACTGCGCGCGTCGCGCAGCAGGCGCTCGCGCGCATAACGATGGTGCGCCCACTGCTGCGCCGCGATCACGCCCGACAGCGCGACGAGCACGGCGCCGAGCAGCGCCGCGCGCCGGTGCCGGCACAGGAACAGCGACAGCCGCAGCGACGGCGGCGACGGCACATGACGCGGTGCGCGCGCCGCGCGGATCAGCGCGAGGTCTTCGCGCAGCGCGCTGACTTCCGCATGGCGCCGCGCCGGTTCCGCCGCCGTCGCGCGCGCGACGACCGGCGCGAGCAGACGCTGCGCCCAGCGCGGCGGTTGTGGTCCGCGGCCTTCCAGCAGCCAGCGCTGCACGAGCCGGCCGAGCTGATAGACGTCCGACGCGGTCGTCAGCGCCCGACCGGCGCGCTGTTCCGGACTCGCGTAGCCCGGCGTGAACAGCACGTCGCCGCCGGATTCCGCGTCGTCGAGCCGGCGTGCGATGCCGAAATCGAGCAGGCGCGGCATGCCGTCGGCGGCGATCAGGATGTTGCCCGGCGTCAGGTCGCCGTGGACCACGAGATGGCGATGCGCATGCTCGACCGCCTGCGCGACGGCGATCAGTACATCGATGCCGCGGCGCCAGTCGCGCAGTCCGGCGACATGGCGGTCGGCGGGTTCGCCGACGACGTGCTCCATCGCGAACCACAGCAGCCCGTCGCTGCGCTCGCCGGCGTCGACGATGCGCGCAATGTGCACATGGTGCAATTGTCCGAGCACCGCGCGCTCGCGCAGGAAGCGCGCGCGCAGGCCGGCGCCGGCCTTGACGACCTTGATCGCGACGGTCTGGGCGAAGGTCCGGTCGTCACGCTCGCCACGCCAGACCACGCCGTGGCCGCCGCGGCCGATTTCCGCAACGAGCACGAACCGGCCGAGCCGCTCGCCGGCGGCGAGCGGCGGCAATTCGTGCGCGGCGAGGAGATCGGCGGCGAGCGCGCCGGCCAGCGCGCCGCCCGTGACGAGGAACGCAGTGTTCAAGCGGCGGCGTCCCTGCAGCGGCCTTTCATAGCGAATCTCAGGCTGCCGCGAGCTGCATCGCGAGCCAGCGCCGCGCATCGGCCCAGTCGCGTTCGACGGTGCGCTCGGAAACATCGAGCGCGAGCGCGGTCTCGCTGAGCGACAGCCCGGTGAAGAAGCGGCATTCCACGACGCTCGCCTGCCGCGGCTCGACGCGCGCGAGATCGCGCAGCGCGTCGTCGAGCGCCGTGATGCGGCGCGCCTCGTCGAACAGCGCGGCATCGTCGTCGAGCAGAACCGGCAACGGATCCTGCCGGCGCAGGCGGCGCCGCGCGTGATCGCAGACCACGCGGCGCATCGCGCGGGACGCCACGTTCAGCAGATGCGCGCGCGAGGCGAGCGGCAGCTCCGCGGCATTCCCCAGGCGCAGGTAGGACTCGTGCAGCAGCGAGGTCGTGTCGAGCGTGTTGATCCAGCGGCCGCGCTTCAGATGGCGCCGCGCGATGTGCTTGAGATCCGCATAGACCAGCGCGGCCAGCGCGTGCTGCGCGTGCGCCTCGCCGTTGCGGCAGCGCTCGAGCAGCGCCAGGAAATCCTCGTCCATTTCCGCCTTCCCCCTGTCGACAGTCATCGCACTCGCGTTGCAAGCGATGTGCCCTCGCCGCCGCGACGCGCTGCCGTCCGTCGGCTCGATGCGGCAGACCAACGGCGACGTGCCGTTCGCGCCGCGGATACGACCGCCGGTCGGTCCGATGGCGGAAGCCGCGACGCCGCGGCGCAACTGCGAGCGTCGATTCCGTGCTGAAGGGAGGTTTCATGAAACGCGTGCTGGGTTATCTGCTGGTGCTGGCCTTCGGCGTGCTGGCGGCCGGCCAGGGTCGAACCGAACCACTGGCGACGCATCCGCGCCTCTGGATAGCCGCGGCGGACCTGCCG
The DNA here is from genome assembly GCF_035481375.1 of Tahibacter sp. Taxonomy (GTDB): domain Bacteria; phylum Pseudomonadota; class Gammaproteobacteria; order Xanthomonadales; family Rhodanobacteraceae; genus Tahibacter. The sequence goes on along the minus strand of NZ_DATIGT010000191.1, from coordinate 16,876 downwards.
CAGTTGCGACAGTGGGCGGCCGGCGGAAATCCGGTCTATGCGAACGGCCTGCGGCAGCTCGCGCTCTCCTCGGCGCAGGCGATGGATCGCGGCGACATTCCGGGCGACGACAACGGCGGTTCCACCTGGAGCCCGGTCAACACCGAGGAATACGCCGCGCTGTTCGCGTTCATGAGCCTCGTCGATCCCGATGCCGCCGCGCGCGCGCAGTGGGCGCAGCGCGGACGCACCTTGCTCATGCACGTGATCGATCGCGTCGACGCGTGCATGCGCGCCTCGCCGCCGACGCAGCAGGGCAGTTTCTGCGCGCTGTCCTTCAGCGTGTCGGATCGTTCGCGCTGGACCGGCGCGGCGTTTCCGCTCGCGGCCGACTGGCTGCAGGGCGCGACGACCGCGGGCGGCCAGGCGGTGCTCGGTGCGCAGGACAAGGCGACGCTGCGCCGCGTGTTCCTGATCTGGTCGCGGCTGAGTCTCGAGGCCTATCCGAATCCCTACAACAACCCGCCGGAATTCAGCCTTCCGGTCGGCACGATCGGCGAGCCGCTGCTGCGCCTGACCACCGACCTGCGCCGGCATCGCCTGCGCTTTGCGGGCAACAACTATTTTGCGGGGCACATGCGCAACATCGGTCTGCGCGCGATCGCGATCGACGCCGCCGACGACGTGCCCGATGCGCAGACGCCGACGAGCTATCTGCGCCTCAACGCGAACGGCCAGGCCGTCGTGGTTCCGCTCGACGCCGCGCCCGGCGCGCTGCGCGGCCTGCGTCGCGACGTGCTGCAGGGATGGCTGTTCGTGCAGGACTATCTGCTGCGCCACGACAGCCGCGGCGGGCTGCCGCAGGAAGGCATGGAATACGCGCCGACCTCGATCGGCATTCCGGCGCAGCTTCTCTACGGCCTGGAAACCGCGGGCTATGCCGATCTCGCCGGCCAGGGCGAATGGGGCGCGCAGGTCGCCGGTCTCGCGACGAATCCGTTCTACCGCGCGATCGCCCATGGCCTCGTGCATTCGCAGAGCCCGCGCACGGCGCCCAGCGCGTTCGGCACGGTCTACAAGCCCGCCTGGTACGGCGACGGCGAGCAGTACTACCAGAACGATCCGATCGACATCCTCGGCCCGGTCGGCCTGCACGCGATGCGCGTCGGCGACACGGCGACGGCCGATCTGATCCGCTGGGTGCAGCGTCACCTGCCGCCGAACGGCGCCGCGGGCTTCGTCTCGCGCACGCGCGCCAGCGGCAGCAGCGGCGACGTGCTGTCGAGCCTCCTGTATTTCCTGCTGTTCGATCCGGCCGCGCCGGGCAGCGCGGCGACGGCGCCCGACCCGCGGCCGTCGCTCGCGCTGTCGTTCTGGTCCGACGGCATGGGCCGCCTGCTCTCGCGCACGGACTGGGGCGCCGATGCGCGCTGGCTTACCTATCGGCTGAGCTACAACGCGGTCGACCATCAGCACGGCGACGGCAATCTGTTCGAGTTCTACCGCAACGGCGAGTGGCTGACCAAGGCCACGATCGGCTACGGCAACGACGGCGGCGCAACCGACTACAAGAACGGCGTGACCGTGCAGAACGTGCTCGGCGTGTCGGTCGATCCGAACGGCTATCTCGGCAATCGCCTGCGCCGCGGCGCGCAGATGCCGCAGGCGCGAAGCGCGGCCGATCCGCAGGTGCTCGCGCGCAGCGAGACGCCGCGCTACAGCTTCGTCGCCGGCGATTCTACAAACCTGTACAACGCGTACTACGAGCCCGGCGACTCGACGCCGGCCGCGCAGCGCGCGCTCGACGTGCAGCACGTCAGCCGCGCCGTGCTCTGGCTCAAGCCCGATCACATCGCCGTCTACGACCGCGTGCAGTCGGCCACGGCGCAGCGCGCGAAGCGCTTCTGGCTCAATCTGCCGGACCAGCTGCCCGCCGTGCCGCAGCTCGCCGGCAACCGCGTCGTCTCGGCGACGCCGGGCGGCCAGCGCCTGCATGTGGCGAGCCTGCTGCCTGCCGCACGCACGCTGTCCATCGTGACCGACGATCCGATCATGTCGCCCGACGTCAACGGCTGGGCGCTCGGCGACGAAGACAGCTTCGTCCAGGAACGCACCATCGCGGGCGGCACGCAGAAATTCGCGACGCGTCTGCGCGTGGAAGCCGACGGCGCGCCGCTGCAGACGCGCTTCCTGCACGTGCTGCAGGGGACCACGGGGACGACCGCGCCGGATGCCGCCGCTGCCGTCGCCTCCGAAGCCACAGGCGGCTGCGCGACGCCGGCCGGCGCATTCGACGGCGCGATCGCCGGCACGACCAGCCTGTGGTTCGCACGCGACGTCGCGCCGTTCCGCGCGTGCTTCGCGCTGCGCCTGCCGCTCGCGGTCACGCAGCACCTCGTCACCGGGCTGCAGCCGTTCGCGGCCTTCCAGCTCGTGCGCAGCACGGGCGCCGACTTCCAGCTGCTGACGCTGCAGCCCGGCGGGCCGTGGCAGGCCGACGCCGGCGGCGTGCTGCGCATCGAGGCCGGCATCACGCCGCCGCTGCGTGGGCTTGCCGTGCTCGACAGTTCACAACTGGATTTCGGCAACCAGGCGATCGGCACGGCGCCGGCACTGGACGTCACGCTGACCAATCGCGGCACCGCGACGCTGTCCGGCATCGCGTTCGGCCTCGACGGCGCGCCGGAATTCACCCTGGCCGCAGGCACCTGCGGCACGACGCTCGCGGTCGGCGCAAGCTGTACGCAACCGGTCCGCTTCGCGCCGACCGGCCACGGCTATCGCAGCGGCCGGCTCGGCGTCGCATCGGATTCGTCCGACCCGCCCGCTCCGCTGCCGCTGCACGGCGTGGGGCTGCCCGGCGACCGCATCTTCGGCAACGGCTTCCAGGCGGTGTCACCGTGAACGCCCGCACACGTTCTGTATCGGCATTCCGGGCGCATCGTCTCTGATGGCCCGCGGCGCGCGCAGTAATCTCCTCTCCGGGTCCGCAAGGAACATCCCATGAAACCTCAGCTCACCGGTGGCCTGCTCGCCGCCACGATCGCTTCGGCCGCAGCCATGGCCGCGCCGCCGCCGCGCTTTCCGCCGGGCTCGGTCTGGCATCGCGAGATCTCGGCCGCGCCCGTGCACCCGCAGTCGGCCACGATGATCTCGACCTTGAACGGCCTCGGCGGTTTCGGCTTCGGCCGCATGCAGATCGACTTCGGCATGCACATCGTGCCGGCCGCGGCCGGCAGTCCGACGCGCACGATCGTCGGCTATCCCTATGACGACTACTACAGTCCCGACTGCGAGCCGATCGGATCGATCATGCCGGTACCGGCGAATGCCGCGATCGAGAGCACCGCGGGCATGACCTGCACGAACGCGAGCGAGGACTGCCATCTGCTCGTCGTGCAGGGCGACACTTTGTACGAGGCCTATCACGTGACCGCGAGCGGCGTGAACGGCATCGAATCGCAGTGCCTCGTCAAATGGCACCTGAAGGCGATCTATCCGGCGCAGGGCCGCGGCGATCACTGCACGAGCGCGGATGCGGCAGGCTTCCCGATCGCGCCGCTGCTGTTCAATGCGGACGAGGTGTTCGCGGCGATGCAGACCGGCGGCGATCTCGGCCATGCGATCCGCTTCATCCTGCCGAATGCGCGCATGGCCAACGACGCGTCGCTCGGCGGCAGCAACGGCTATCTCTACGTGCGCCCGGCCACGCATGCGGGCAGTCCCACCGGTCCGACCGGCAGCGTGGCCTACGGCTCGCGCCTGCGGCTGCGCGCGGATTTTCCGATGACGAACTATTCGCCGGCCGCGCAGGTGATCCTGCGCACGATGCAGCGCTACGGCATCGTGCTCGCCGACGGCGGCAACATCGCGCTGACCGCGGAAAGCGACCGCTACACCACGCATACCTGGGCCGAGCTCGGGATCGACTCGCGCGAGTTCGACCAGACCGCCGGTGCTCAGGACGTGATGGTCACCGACTTCCAGGTGCTCGACACCGGCGCGCGCATCGGCGAGACCTACGACTGCAACCGCACGACGGTCGTGACCGACACGATCTTCACCGACGGCTACGAGTGAGACCGTGACGACCGCGGCAGCGCCGGACCCGCGTCACCGCCTCACGCGCGACGGCGTGCGCATGCCGCGGCTGCTCTACGGCACGGCCTGGAAGAAGGAGCGCACGGCGCACTGGGTCGAAGCCGCGCTGCGCGCCGGCTTCGACGGCATCGATACCGCCTGCCAGCCCAGGCACTACGACGAGGCCGGCGCCGGAGCCGGCGTCGTCGCGTCGCAGCGGCCGCGCGAGACGCTGTATCTGCAGACCAAGTTCACGCCGCTGTCGGGCCAGGATCCGGCACGCCTGCCCTACGATCCGCAGGCGCCGCTCGCGGCGCAGGTCGCGCAGTCGTTCGCGGTGTCGCAGCGCCATCTCGCGACGCCGCGCATCGACGCGCTGCTGCTGCATTCGCCGCTGCGCGACCGCACCGGTCTGCGCACGGTCTGGCAGGCCATGGAAGCGCTGGCCGACGCCGGTTCGGTATCGCTCATCGGCATCAGCAACTGCTACGACCCGGCGCAGCTCGACGCACTCTGGCGCGACGCGCGCATCAAGCCGGCGATCGTGCAGAACCGCTTCTATGCCGACACCGGCTACGACCGGGACATCCGCGCGTTCTGCCGCGCCAACGATCTCGTCTACCAGAGCTTCTGGACGCTCAGCGCGAATCCGCAGCTGCTAAGCAGTGCGACCGTGCTGGCGCTGGCCGCCGCCTACGAGCGCACGCCGCCGCAGATCCTGTTCCGCTATCTGGTGCAGCGGGACGTGGTTCCGCTGACCGGCACGACCTCGCTGCGGCATCTGCGCGACGGCCTAGACGTGCTCGGATTCGCGCTCGAGGAACGTGACGCGCGCGCGATCGACGCGCTGCTCTGAAACCGTGCCGGCGCCGCGGCGCCGATGACAGCATGCCGGTTACGACCGAACTCCTCTCCGCCGACAACGCCGGCGGAGAGGGCTTCATACACCGTGAGAATCGGCGGATGGACGGCGCAGCTGTTGCCGTCCACAGCGCCCGGCGGCACCCTACCCCGACCTCGTCACGCAGGAGCGCGTCATGCCGAAGCTCGTGAAGTGCGGACTCATCCAGACCTCGATGGCCTGCGCGAGCAGCGAGCCGCTCGCGGTGATCCGCGAATCGAACGTCGCGAAGACCGTGGGCTACATCGAGCAGGCGGCGGCCGAGGGCGTGCAGATCCTCTGCATGCAGGAAATCTTCACCGGGCCGTATTTCTGCGCCGAACAGAGCGCGCGCTGGTTCGACTCGGTCGAACGCATTCCCGACGGCCCGACCACGCAGCTCATGCAGTCGCTCGCGAAGCAATACCGCATGGTCATCGTCGTGCCGCTCTACGAAGAAGACGCGACCGGCGTCTACTACAACACCGCCGCGGTCATCGACGCCGACGGCCGCTATCTCGGCAAATACCGCAAGAACCACATTCCGCACTGCGCGCCGGGATTCTGGGAAAAGTTCTATTTCCGCCCGGGCAATCTCGGCTATCCCGTGTTCGACACGGCATATGCACGCGTCGGCGTCTACATCTGCTACGACCGCCATTTCCCCGAAGGCGCACGCGCGCTCGGGCTCAACGGCGCGGAGATCGTGTTCAACCCGTCGGCGACGGTCGCCGGACTATCAGAATACTTGTGGAAACTGGAACAACCGGCGCACGCCGTCGCGAACGCGTATTTCGTCGGCGCGATCAACCGCGTCGGCACCGAGGCGCCCTGGAACATCGGCGAGTTCTACGGCCAGAGCTATTTCTGCGATCCGCGCGGGCGCTTTCTCGCGACCGGTTCGCGCGACCGTTCCGAACTCGTCACGGCCGAACTGGATCTCGACCAGATCCGCGAAGTCCGCAACGTCTGGGCGTTCTATCGCGACCGGCGGCCCGACAGCTACGGGCCGCTCGTCGCGCCCTGAGCCTCAGCGGCTGCGGATCCGGTAGCGCTCGCGATAGTCGTTCGGCGTCATGCTGACGACGTGCTTGAACAGGCGCCGGAAGCTCGACACGTCCTGATAGCCGCAGCGGCCGACGATTTCCTCGAACGACAGGTGCGTGGTTTCCAGCAGCGCCTTGGCGCGTTCGACGCGCAGCTTCTGCACGTATTCGAGCGGCGTCGCGCCGAAGTCCTCGTGGAAGCGCCGCAGCAGCGTGCGTTCGCTGACGCGGCAGTGATCGGCGAGATCGCGCACGGTGATCGATTCGTGCAGGCGCTTCTGCAGCCATTTCTCCGCGCGTTCGCCGAGCCCCTGGCGCGGCCGCTGCGACAGCGCGAGGCTGATGTACGGCGCCTGGCTCTGACGCTCGCGGTCGACCAGCATGAGCCGCGAGGTGTTCTGCGCGAGCCCCTTGCCGCCGGCCCATTCGACCATCTGCAGCACGAGCTCGTAACTCGCCGTCGCCGCGCCGGCGGTGACGATGCTGCCGTCGTCGATGACGAGTTCCTCGACCGCGAACTCCACTGCCGGATAGCGTTCGCGCGCGAGATTGGCGAGCCACCAGCTCGTCGTCGCGCGGCGTCCGTCGAGCAGGCCGGCCTCGGCGAGCAGCAGCGTCGCATTGCAGGTCGAGGCGATGCGCAGGCCGGCCTCCGCGCAGCGGCGCAGCAGCACGCGTTCGGCGACGAGCGCATCGAGACGGCGGCACAGATCGCCGGTATTCGAATAGTCGATCGCCGCGACGAGCAGCACGTCGAGTTCGTCGGGCCGCGCGAGTTCGGCGTCGAAGCTGATGCCGCCGCCGGTACGCACCTGCCCGGGCCGCGCCGCGACGATGCGCACCGACAGCGGTGCCGGTGCGCCCGGATTCAGTACGTGGGCCAGCTTGTTCGCGGTGCGCAGCGTGTCGAGCGGCGTCGTCACGGCCGAGGCCATGGCCGACTCGTGTACGAGGATGCCCACGCGCAGCGCCGGCATCAGCGTGCTCCGTTCGCCGCGACGCGCGCGCCGTCGCTCAGGCCTGCCGCGTCGACGTAGACGACGCCGCCGCCGCTCGCGGCGATCTGCTGCAGCAGCGCCGGCGGCAATGTCGCGGCCTGATCGGGCGCGGTGCGGCAGCCGGCGGCGACCTTGGTCGCGCTGTCGCGCGTCGCGCCGAGCGGCAGCAGTTCGAGACCGGCCTGCGCCGGCACCGCGAGCCACAGGCCCGGCGCGAGCGTCGCGGCGCATTCGGCGCTGAAGACGCGCGTGCGGGTTTCGCCGGTCTGCGCGTCGATCTGGTCGAAGCGCGCCGCGGCGAAGTCGAGACGCATGCTGTAGTCGCGGCCCGGCAGCGGCTCGGTCGCGGCGTCGTCGACGACGATATCCGCAGCTGCGGCGGCACCGGCGATCAGACTGAAGGAAACGGCCGCCAGCGTGCGCGCGACACGGCGCGACAGCGCGGCGACCGAAGAGACGGCAGACGACGTGGAAGTGCGGTTCTGCGAGGTCATGGCACAGGTCCTTGGGGAGGGGTGGGACCATGCTAGGCCGCGCGAGCCTGACAGACCGGTGGCGGAATCGCAATCCTGGTGGGGAAATCCGCCAGGCGGATTCAGCATCGATGCGGGCTCTTCCGGACTGGGGCCGGCGACGGTGAATTCAAGGCCGCAGCGGAGCAGCGAAGAGAGGACTGAGCCGGGCGGAGCGAGAAAACGAGTCAAGCCGTCGCGCGCCGACTCGTTTCTCACTCCTCCCGCTCGTCACGGGGTGACGCCGGAGACCCGGCCTACCGCAACCGGCATCAGGGCACGAGCCGCACCTGGTCAACCGCCCAGAGCGTCTTCGTGTCCGGGCGCGTGAAGACGAAGCAGAGGTCTTCGGTTGCGGCGGACTTCGTGCCGCGCCTGGGCAGCTTCGCCTGCAGCGTCGTGCGTTCGACGTTGCCGGCGGCGGGCTTCAGCGGCAGCTTGAGCCAGGGCTTGCCGGTGCAGCCGCCGCGGCGGATCTCGAGTTCGCCGTGCGCGGTCGCCGGTTTGCGACGGACGATATTTTTCGTGTCGTGCCACAACTGGAAGTTGTACGGCAGGCTGCCGACGTCGACTTCGATCGCGCTGCTCGCGGCGAGATCGGCCTGCGGCCAGATCCAGCACGCGTCGAAGATGTCGACGCTGTAGAACGGCCGCTCGCCGGCGAGCGGCGCGTCGTCTTCGAGGCGGATCACGAGGCCGTTTTCGCGGCAGGGCTTCAGCTCGCCGCTCGTGCGGCGGCGCAGCGCCGCGGCGTCGGTCGCGATCGCGACGCTGCGCGTCAGCGGCGCGTCGCCCGCGAACGTCGCGGCGCGCAGCGGCGTACCGGCCGGCACGCTGATCGCCGCCTCGTAGGCCGGCGACGCCGCGGTCGGCTCGCTGCCGTCGCGCGTGTAGCGCAGCGTGCCGAAGCCGGTCTGGTTCGCGAGCGTCACGCTGACGGCATCGGGTTGCGCCGCATCGGCAGCGAGCGTCGCGCGCGGCAGGAACGCCGATTCGGCATAGCCGATGTCGAGCGCGCGATAGCGCGCGAACTGCGCCGGCAGCCGCGCAAGAAAGCCCTGCCAGTCGCGACGCTCGCGCGGCGACCAGGTGACCTCGGCGATTGCGGCCAGGCGCGGAAATACGGCGTGCTCGACGCGCGCAGTCGTGCGCATGTGCTCGACCCAGACGTTCACCTGCGCGCCGCGCACGTGCTTTGCCTGCTCCGCGTCGAGCTCGGCCGGCGTTGGTTCGAAGCCGTAGAGCTTTTCGAGCGTGACGAGATAGGGCCGGCCCGACGGCTCGTCGGCACGGTCGCTCTGCAGGTTGTCGAGATACAGGTCCGGCGACGGCGACAGCACGACGTCATGCCCTTCGCGCGCCGCCTCGATCGCGCCGGCGGTGCCGCGCCAGGACATCACGCTTGCGCTCGCCGGCAGCGTGCCGCCTTCGAGGATCTCGTCCCAGCCGATCAGCTTGCGATCGTGCTCTTCCAGCATCTTCTCCAGCCGGCCGACGAACCAGCTCTGCAGCGCGGCGTCGTCGGCGAGGCCGAGCTGCCTGCGCCGCGCCTGCACGCGCCTGGACGCCTTCCAGCGGTCCTTCGCCGCCTCGTCGCCGCCGATATGGATGTAGCGCGACGGAAACAGCTCGACGACCTCGTCGAGCACGCCGTCGATGAATTCAAAGGTCGATTCGTCCACATTGAGCAGATAGGTGTGGACGCCCCAGTCGGTCGAGACGGCGGGTTTTTCGCCGGTGCCGAGTTCCGGATACGCCGCGATCGCGGCCTGCGCGTGACCGGGCATGTCGATCTCGGGAACGATCGTGATGTGCCGCTGCGCCGCATACGCGACGATGTCGCGGATCTCGTCCTGCGTGTAGTAGCCGCCGTAGCGGCGCGGCTTGCCGGTGGCCGGATCGATGTCCTTCGCCGCAGCCGGACCGGGCGGCACGCGCCACGCGCCGACGTCGGTGAGACGCGGATATTTCTTGATCTCGATGCGCCAGCCCTGGTCGTCGGTCAGGTGCCAGTGCAAGGTATTGAGCTTGTGCAGCGCCATCGCATCGATGAGCTTCTTGATGAAGTCCGGCGGCTGGTAGTGGCGCGCCGAATCGAGCATGAGGCCGCGCCAGGGATAGCGCGGGAAATCGGTGATCGCGCCCGCGCCGATCGCAACCGGCGCGTTCGCATCGCCGGGCTGCGCGGTGAGCAATTGCCACAGCGACACGGCGCCGTAGAACAGACCGTTGTCGCCGCCGGAGCTGATTTCGATGACACCTGCTTCGGCCTTGAGCCGATACCAGCCGGCGAGCGCATCGCGACCCTCGTGGAATACGAACCGGATGCCGCGCGCCGGCTTCTTCGCGGCGCAGTCGACCGCCAGCGCAAAGCCACGCGTGCGCTGCACGAGATCGACGAAATAGCGCGCAGCCGCCTGGGCCTCGTCGCCGCACGCGTCCACGGCAGTCGTCGCGTCGATGCGCACTGGTGCGCTGCGCGCCGGCTCGATCTGCGCCGGCATCGGCACGATCGCATCGAGCGGCACCGCCGGCGCCTTGGCCACGGCGCCGGCCTTGTCGCCGGTCGGCGCATGCGCGCAGGCGGCCATCAGCGCCGTGAACGCAGCCAGCCCGGCGAAACGCGCAAATCTCTCAAGAGTCATGTCCACCTCGGCTCACGTAATAGACGTCACGCAGACAGCACGGCCAGTCAGCGCCATCCTAAACGCTGCGCGCCCGTGCCGATTCCCCGAACTCCGAATTCCGATTTCCGATTTCCGATTTCAAAAAAAAAGGGCCGAGATCCACACCCGGCCCAAGTCACCACGTTGGAGATGAACGGATTCGCGCGGCTGCGAGGCGGCCATGGCGGCCGCCCCGCGGCGTTCGTCAGAATCCGGCGCGCAGCGTGAGCATGTAGCGGCGGCCGGTGGAGTACATGCCGGCCAGGTAGTCCTCGCTGCCAAGGTACTGGAAGTACTTCTCGTCGGTCAGGTTGGACGCGTCGAACGTGACACCGAGGTTCTCGGTGAAGTTGTAGCCGATGCTCGCGCCGACTTCGGTGTAGTCGTCGACCGAGGCCGGCGCCGCGCCGGCGACGTAGCCGCCCGCGAGGTACTTGCTGCGGAAGTTGTAGTTCAGGCGGGCGCTGAACGGTCCCTTCTCGTAGTACGGGCTGATCGTCAGCGAGTTCTTCGACTGGTACGGCATCGGGTTGCCCGCGTCGGTGCGGCCGAGCGCGTGCGTGTAGTTCGCCGCGATGCCGAAGCCGGTCTCGCCGAACGGCTGCTGGTAGTTCAGGTTGAAGCCCTTCACCTTCGCGCTGCCGGCGTTGTACGGACGGCTGATGCTGTAGTCGCAGAAGCCGTCGGCGGTGCAGCCGTTGAAGCCGACGAGCGTGCCCCACTGGTCCGGGTTGTTGTCGCGGATCGAGTTGTACTGGCGTTCGATGCGCGCGACGCGGTCGATGTAGTTCGAGACGTCCTTGTAGAAGATCGACGCGGCGAGCACCGAGGATTCGGCGAAGTACCACTCGGCCGAGATGTTGAAGTTCGTCGACTCGTACGGCGCGAGGTCGGCGTTGCCGCCGGCGCCGGTCAGGGTCGCGTCGTTGAGGAAGGTGTTGTTCACCATCTGGTTGTACGGCGCCCAGGCGATGACCTTCGCGCCGGAGAAACGCAGCACGACGTCGTCGGTGGCGTCGTAGATCAGGTTGAACGACGGCAGCGGCTTGTCGTACTGGCTGGTCTTGGTCTGCCACCACGCGGCCGGCGCCGGCAGCACCGGGGCATTGCCGCCGGGGTTGTAGCCCGAGGCATTGGTTTCGGTGTCGATGTAGCGCACGCCGAAGTTGCCGTGGAACTTGCCTTCGGTCTGGAAGTTGAGCTGCGCGTAGAACGCGTCGGTGTTCTGTTCGAGCGCCCAGGTGTTGTTGATCGTCGAACCCGGATCGGGCGCGCCGTAGTTGATCGGCGAGCCGCGCACCCAGTTGATCACGTTGTCGCGGCCGACGTAGACGTGATGGCCGTGGTCGTAGGAGAAGCCGTTGAACGCGCCCATCGTGTCGGTATAGCCGCGCGTGCCGACGTCGGCGAGCGAGCCCAGGCGCACGCCGCCGTAGACGGCGAGCCCGTAGGCTTCCTCGTGCTTGTTGTGGCGGTAGCCGACCTGCAGCGTGTGGAAGACGCTGTCGAAGTTCTTGCTGAAGTCGATCTGGCCGTAGGTGTCTTCGCCTTCCGAGGAGAAGATGCCGCGATTGCCCATCCAGCCGGCATCTTTCCAGTTCGCCGGATTGCGCGCGGCGGCCGAGTCGTCGAAGGTGATGCCGCGGCGCGTATCCCAGCTGAAACCGCCGAAATAGACCGGTTCGATGAACCACTGCGTGATGTTCGGGTTCTCCGACTTCGAGCGGCCGATCTGGCCGCCGAGGTCCCAGCCCTCGCCGCGGTACTTCATGTTGAGGTCGAGACCCTTGGTCGTGACCTCCGATTCGCGCGCCTGGTTGTCGTAGATCACCGCGCCGCCGTTGGCCGAGGAATGACCCGACTGCGCGACGCCGCCGCGCACGTCGCCGAGACGGTCCACCGCGGCGACCGTCGACGGCAGCCACGTCGTGAAGCTGTACATCGACTGGTTGTAGTTGTTGAAGTTTTCACGGATATACATGCCACTGAGCGTCGCCTCGAAGTTGTCGTTCGGCTTCATTTCGAGGTTGACGACGGCGCTGTTGCGCTTGCGCGTCTGCTGGAACCACGCGGCATTGACCGAGTTGGGCACCATCGTGTCGGCGGAAACGCCGGTCGCGTTCGCGAACGTCGAGGCCGGCACGTAGCCGAAGATCTCGATGCCCTGGCGGTCGACCTGTTCCTCGTAGTGCTGCGCGGCGACCGCGAGACCGAAGGTCTCGGCGTCGTTCTTGACGCTGTAGAGGATCGACGCGTTCGGCTTGCCCTTGGACGCCTGGTCGCTGTAGCTGTAGCCGACCGAACCGCTGAGCGTGTTCGTTTCGAGATCGAGCGGCTTGCGCGTGTGCATGAGGATGGTGCCGCCGATCGAGCCTTCGGGCAGGCGCGCTTCGGGCGACTTGTACACTTCGAGGCGGCCGAGGATTTCCGGCGCGATCAGCGTGAAGTCGAAGCCGCGGTTGGGCTGCTCGCCGTAGAGCCAGATCGACTGGGCGACCGGATGACCGTCGATGAAGGACAGGTTCAGCGACGGATCGGTGCCGTCGATGCTGACGCGCTCGCCCTGGCCGAAGCGGCGGTCGATCGTGACGCCGGGAATCTGCGCCATCGCTTCGGCGACGTTGGTGTTGGGGAACTTGCCGATGTCTTCGGCCGTGATCGACTCGACGACGGCTTCGGATTCGCGCTTGGTGTCGAGCGACGCCTTGAGACTCTGGCGGATGCCCTTGACGACGACTTCCTCGAGTTCCTGCGTGTCCTTCGGATCGGCCGCGGTTTCCGCGTGCGCGACGCCGTAGAAGCTCAGTGCGGTGACGATGCTCAGGGCGAGCAGATTTCTGCGAATGATCATGAGGTGTTCCCCTTCCCTACCGTGTGTTGTTTGCCGCCTGGTGCCGGCTGCGCGCGCAACCTCGCCTTACGGGCCTCGGTGAGTACGTTTGTGCCTACGCGTCCTGTCTCGCCAACGTCCATAAGGTGACGCCCCGCGCGGAGCGCCGAACTTGCTTTTCATCTTCAACCGCTTTCTTCGCGCGCATCGAGCAGCCAGCAGGCCGCGCCGATCACGCCGAGCTGGCCGTGGTCGATGAGGCTGACCGGAATGCGCTCGAGCACCGGGCGCATGACGCCCTTGGCGAGAAAGCGCGCACTGAAATTCGAATGCAGCAGGAACTGGCGGATGTGCGGCAGGATGCCGCCGGCAAGATGCACGCCGCCGCGCGCGCCGCAGCTCAGCGCGAGATCGCCGACGACGCTGCCGAGCCACGCGCAGAACAGGTTCAGCGCCTCGGTCGCGAGCGCGTCGTGCGCGCTCAGCGCCGCCTCGGTGATCGCCGCGGGCACGCGCAGCGTCGGCTGCACGCGACGTATCGTGCACAGCGCGGTGTAGAGCTGCACGAGCCCGGGACCCGACAGCGCGCTTTCGTTGCTGACGTGGCCGGACTGGCGCATCAGCAGGCGCAGGATCTCGACTTCGAGTTCGTTGCCCGGCGCGAGCGCGGCCTGCCCGGCCTCGGTCGCAAGCACGATCGGATGATGCCGGCCCGGAATGCGCACGGCGGCACCGAGGCCGGTGCCGGGTCCGACGATCAGGGTCGGCCCGCCGGCCGCCGCGTCGGCGTCGCCGGGCAGCAGCACCGATTCGCTCGCGCGCAGGTAGTGCGTCGCGCAGGCGACCGCTTCGAAATCATTGACGAGCGCGACGTCGTCGACGCCGATCTCATGGCGGATCTCGGCCAGCGACACGGCCCAGGGCAGATTCGCGTTGACCAGCGCATCGCCGACCGCGACGCCGGCGCAGGCGATCGCGACGCGGCGCACGGGTACGTCGCCGATCGATTCGAGGAACTGGCGCAGCAGCACGCCGAGGTTCGGAAAGTCGGCGCAGACATATTTGTCATAGCGCTCGACCGTGACGGCGGCCGAGCCCGCCGCGATCTGCCGCACGAGGCCGACGCGCGCATGCGTACCGCCGACGTCGGCCGCGACGAACGGCGCGGCCTGCGTGCTTCCGACTTCGGCGATTCGCTGACTCGCTGCTGCCACGCTGCGCTCCCGACAGATGCCCCGGTGGTTTTCGCCGGCACGGTGCTTTCGAAAAAACCGTCACACCGGCGTAACGGGGGCCGAGTCTGAAACCTGTCTGACAACGTTGTCAATAGGCCTGGCGCCGGGACTTGTCCGGACTGCATCCACGCGCGGCCCGGCCCATGAGCGCGGTCGCGAAGTGGTCTGCGGATACTCGAATATCTAGCTGATATTTCGATTTTTTCGCTCAACCTTCCGAGCAGCGGCGCAAACAATGCCTGTACCGCGCCGGGCGCTGCACCGCAACATCCGGAGGAGGTGCAATTGCCGCCGACACGGGGCAAGATATGACAACGTTACTAGTCCCGCGTCCTGCGCCAACTGCAGGCGCGGCATCGCAACCGGCGCGACCGGGGTCGCGTCCTCGCCATCCAGGCAGACGGGGAATTCAGGCATGTCCAGCACGACCTATACGGGGAGCGCGGCGCAGTACCGCAGCTCCATCGCGATCATCGGCACGCTGTTCTTCATTTTCGGCTTCGTCACCTGGATCAACGGTCCGCTGATCGGCTTCGTGAAGCTCGCGTTCGACCTCGACACCGACGCGAAGGCCTTCCTCGTCACGTTCGCGTTCTACATGGCCTACTTCTTCCTGGCCCTGCCGTCCTCGATGATTCTCGAGCGCACCGGCATGAAGAAGGGCATGGCGCTGGGCCTCGGCGTGATGGCCGTCGGCACGGTGATATTTGGTCAATTTGCCACAATGCGCAATTATCCCGCCTGCCTCGCGGGCCTGTTCGTGATCGGCTCGGGCCTGTCGATACTGCAGACCGCGTCGAATCCGTACATCAGCATTCTCGGCCCGATCGAGAGCGCCGCGGCGCGCATCAGCATCATGGGCATCTGCAACAAGGTCGCCGGCATCCTCAGCCCGATCGTCATGGGCATGCTCGTCATGAAGGACGTCGGCCACTTTGAGGCGCAGGTCGCCGCCGCGGCGACGCCCGAGATCAAGGCCGCGCTGCTCAACGAGTTCGCGGCGAAGATCTACTGGCCGTACATGGTCATGGCCGCCGTGCTCGCGCTGCTCGCGGTCTGGATCGTGCGCTCGCCGCTGCCCGAGCTCGAAGCGGCCAAGGCGAATGCGTCCGATGCCGGCGCCCGCGAATCGCGCCGCAGCGTGCTGCAGTTCCCGCACCTGCTGCTCGGCGTGCTCTGCATCTTCGTCTACGTCGGCGTGGAAGTGCTCGCCGCCGACGCGATCGGCACCTACGGCAAGAGCTTCGGCATCCCGAGCGAGGAAACCACGTATTTCACGGCATTCACGCTCGCCGCGATGCTGCTGGGCTATCTGATCGGTCTCGCGACGATTCCGAAATACGTGTCGCAGCAGCGCAGCCTCGCGATCTCGGCCGTGCTCGGCGTGATCTTCAGCGTCGCGGCCTACCTGACCAAGGGCTATGTCTCGGTCGGCTTCGTCGCGGCACTCGGCCTCGCGAACGCGCTGATGTGGCCGGCGATCTTTCCGCTCGCGATCGCCGGCCTCGGCCGCTTCACCGAGAAGGGCTCGGCGCTGCTCATCATGGGCATCGCCGGCGGCGCGCTGATTCCGCGCTTCTTCGCGGTCTACAAGGACGTCTACGACTTCCAGCTCGTGTTCCTCGCGATCGCGGCGCCGTGCTATTTGTATATTCTTTTCTATTCGCTCAAGGGTTACTCGGTCGGGCGCAGCGGCGCGCCCGCGCTCGCGGCGGCGCGCGGTTGAGCGAGGGCCGCATCGGCGATGCACGGCCCGCCGCGGGGCGGGCCGGTTGCGCCGGGCGCGCATTCGACGCGCGCGGCGAACGCGTCGCCGAAACCGTCTCGCATCCGAGGCCGTTTCTCGTCACAATCGGGCCGGTGCGCGCCTGAAACGGCCGCCTGGATGAGACCCACGCCGTACCCTGCAAGGCCCGCCGATGCGCAGTCCGACGATCAAAGACGTCGCCGAACGTTCCCAGGTTTCGCTCAAAACCGTATCCCGCGTCATCAACAACGAAGCCACCGTGCGCGAAGGCACGCGCAACAAGGTGCTGCGCGTCATCGCCGAGCTCGGCTACCAGCCCGACCTGTCGGCACGCAGCCTGCGCAGTGCGCGCTCCTACGCGCTCGGCCTCGTCTACGACAACCCGAACCCGTACTACGTCATCGCCGTGCAGAGCGGCGTGCTGTCGGTCTGCCGCGAATCGGGCTACGGGCTGCAGATCCATCCCTGCGATTCGAGTTCGCCGAACCTCGCCGACGAACTCGTCCATCTCGCGCGC
Source organism: Tahibacter sp. (assembly GCF_035481375.1). Taxonomy (GTDB): domain Bacteria; phylum Pseudomonadota; class Gammaproteobacteria; order Xanthomonadales; family Rhodanobacteraceae; genus Tahibacter. The sequence goes on along the minus strand of NZ_DATIGT010000191.1, from coordinate 386 downwards.
CACGCGCGCCTGGCCGGCCTCGTGCTCGCACCGCCGATGTCCGAGCGGCTCGAACTGATCCGGCATCTGAAGGCGCACAAGATCCACGTCGTGCGCATCATCTCGGCCGCGGCCGATCCGGAAGACGGCTACCCCTGCGTCTACGTCGACGACCGCGACGCGGCCTACGACATCACCAAGCACCTGATCCAGCTCGGCCACCAGCGCATCGGCTTTCTCTGGGGCGGCGAGGCGCACCGCTCGAGTCCCGAGCGCTACCGCGGCTACGAAAGCGCGCTGAAGGACTACGGTATCGCGCTCGACAAGAAACTGATTCTGCACGGCGACTACAGCTTCGACGACGGTTTCCGCGGCGCGCGCAAGCTGCTCGCGCTGAAGGACCGCCC
>NZ_DATIGT010000190.1:0-6220 GCF_035481375.1 Tahibacter sp. | reverse complement strand
ATCCAGACGCATGGCTATTCGCTGAAGAACAAGCCGTTCGAACTGACCGTCGGCGTCCCGAGCACGGCGATCGAAGACGACACGTATGGCGTCTACACGCCGTTCGTCACCGAGATGGGACGTGCAGCGGGTGTTCACCCGGACGAACTGGTGTTCGCCGCGCTGAAGGCTGGTCCGACGCTGAAGTGCTACGACGGGCAGTACTTCTTCGACACCGACCACCCGGTGCTCGACGAAAACGGTGTCGCGCAGTCGCAGTCGAACTGGGACAACAACAGCGGCTCGGGCACGCCCTGGTATCTGTGCGACACGAGCCGCGCGATCAAGCCGCTGATCTTCCAGAAGCGCAAGCCGGCGACGTTCGTCGCGAAAACGGCGCCCACGGACGACAACGTCTTTTTCCAGGGTGAGCTGGTCTATGGTGTCGATGCGCGCTACGTCGCCGGCTATGGTCTGTGGCAGCTCGCCTTCGGATCGCGCAAGACCCTCGACGAGACCAATCTCAACGCGGCGTGGGTCGCGATGACCGAGCGCAAGGGCGACTACGGCAAGCAACTCGCGATCCGTCCGAACAAGCTCTACGTCCCGCCGTCGCTGCTGCTGGCCGCGCGCAAGCTCGTCAACGCGTCGACGCTCGCGAACGGCGCTGACAACGTCATGAAGGGCCTCGTCGAAGTCGTCGACGCGCCCTGGCTCGTGTAACGGCAGAAACACCGAAGAGCCGACGCGAGCAAGAGCCAACAGGGGCGCAATCGTGCGCCCCCGCGGGCCAGACAAGACCGAACAACCCGCAGCGAGAGCAGTAGGAGCAGCCGGGCGCACTGCGCCCGGTGCGCTCTCAGGAGAGCACCATGTCGAAACTGTTGGTACGCGCGATCGCCGCATCGTTTCGCCGAGCGGGCCGGGAATTCTCGTCCGCAGGAACAACCGAACTCGAACTGCGCGAACTCTCTTACGACGACGTGCGCGCGATCGTGTTCGAGCAGCAGCTCGTCGTGCATGCACAGATGGATCGTGGCGACGACGAGCCGGAAAGCGTACCCGGAATAGCACTGCGCGAAGCGCTTCTCGCCGCCGAGCGCGAGTTCGGCATGGCGCGTGCGCGCGAAGTATTCGTCGAATCTCACCACGTCGCGCAGGTTGCTGCCGCGGGCTTCAGGGCCGCAGCCGCGACTGGCGTGCCCGTCGCGCACGTTGTTGCGTCGCTTTCTGCCGCCGCAGCCGCGCCGCTGAAGGCGTCGGATCTCGAACCGCCGCTCGCTGGCGCCGACGCCGACGCCCATGCGGTGATCGCCGAACAGCGTCGCGAACGCGAAGCGCAGCTGCTGCCGGCCGTCGAGCCGGTAAAGGCACCGCCCGTGGCGGAGCCGCAGAAGCCGGCCTCGGTCGCCGCGCCCGCTGCGAAGCCGAAGAGCGCGCGGCGGTAACGCGTCATGCCGTACGTCTCACTCGTCCAGCTCGCCGAGTTGCCCGGCGCCCGCGAACTCGGCCAGGTCGCGAGCACCGAGCACACGGCCGTCGTCGATCCCGAGCTGATGGATCGCACGCTTCGCGGCGGCGACACGAGCAGCTGGTCGGCCGATGAGGTGGCGCTCGCCGACCAGGCGAAGCGCCGCATCGAGTCCACGGTCGCCGAAACCGACGCGCTGATCGACGGCTACATCGCGCGCCGCGTGACGTTGCCGCTCGATGCGTCGGCTGAGGCCGTGCTGGTGCCCATCGCGCGAGCGATCGTGCGCTACGAGTTGCACAAACACATCCTCGCGGCCGAGCGCGACCATCCGATCGTCCGCGACTATGCGAACGCGCAAGCGCGCCTGCGCGAGATCCGCGACGGCAAGCTCACGCTCGGCACGACCGATCCGGCCGCGGCCGGCAATCCTGCAACGATGGGCGACGTGCAGTTCGTCGCTGACCCGGCCGTGTTCGGCCGGGATCAGCTGCGAGGTTTTCGGTGACGCTGGGCCCGTATCCGCTGACGGGCGTCATGCAGCGCCTGGCGCCGGTATCGCCGCTGCGCTTCATCGGCATCAGCGCGGACCTGGCGACGGCGCTCAAGACACCGCCGACCGTCGTGCCGGCCGCGTACGTCGTGCGCGAGGAGCGTGCGCGCGACACGACGTACGGCACCGGCGTCCAGGTCCAGAGGATCGACGCGGCGATCGCCGTCGTTTACTTCGTGCGCAACTACCGCGAATCCGATTCAGGCGCCGCCGCGCGCGAAGAGATGGACGCGTTGATTGCGCTCGGCCGCGAGCAGCTGCTCGGCTATCGGCCGAGTGGCGAGTTCACGGGACTCTGCCTGCAATCGAGCAACGAAAATCTCTACGGCGGCGCGTTGCTCATCTCGCAAGAGGTTTACCTCTCCACGTATCGCACGACCAAGGTGCCCACATGAAAAAGAATCCCATGCCGCTGCGTGGCGGCACGTACCGCGTCGACAACGGCGAGCTGCGCCGCGATGACGACGCGCCGAATGACAACCTGTCGACGAACGACGACGCGGGCGCCGGTGCGCCGGACGCGTCCGAGCCGGCCAGCGCCAGTGCGGCGAGTACTCCGCCGTCGGCGCCGCCGCGCGGCACCACGTCGCGCACCACGAAACCGCAGCAGCGTGCCGGATCGCCGGCTCGCAAGCGCTGAGTGAGGACTGAGCAATGACCCAGCATTACGATATCGAACTGTTCAGCCAGCGTGCCCTGCTGCTCGGCAAGCAGACGGCCGAAGACGTACCGGCCACGCTGGCCGCCGCGACGCACGCGTTCCAGATTTTCGACGGCAAGAGTTCGACCGAAACCGACTCGGTCGAGCGGAAGGTCGATCGGCCGTTTTTCGCCGCGCCGCGCAAGATGATCACGAACCGCCGCCGGATCATCGAAGGCGGTATCGAACTCGTGCCGCCGCTGACGCCGGGATCGCAGCCCGCGCCGTGCGAACTCATGCTCGAAATCGGCGGCATGGCGCGCTCCTACGTCGACGCGTGGGTCACTCGCTACAACCCGATCAGCCGCGACATCGAGTGCGCGACGGCGCACTGGTTCCACGGCAAGAAGTTCACCGAGGTCACCAATGCGCGCGCCGCGATCTCGGGCCTGACGTTCAAGGTCGGCGACTTCAACAAGGCAATGACCAAGACACAGGGGTCGTTTACCGAAGTCACCGACGATGACCTGCCGACCGGAGTCGACTATTCCCAGTTCCGCGACCCGGTCGTCGTCTCGGCCGAGAACTCGCGCATGGCCGTCAATGGCGTGCGCGTCAATGCGAAAGAGCTGTCGCTCGACTTCGGATCGGATCTGAAAGCGAAAGAGTTCACCGATCTGCGCACGCACCGCATCGGCGATCGCGTCGCGACGTACAAGGCGCGCTTCGTGCCGGCGACGACGGACGATCTCGATGTCTACGAGCTTCAGCGGACCAATACGATCATTCCGATGAGCTTCCTCGTGATCGAGGACAACGGCAACACGACGATGCTGACGGTGCGAGGCCAGATCGAGAAGATCGACGAGTCCGACGAGGCCGGCGACTTCGTGTACGAGATCTCCGGCAACTGCCATCCGACGGACGATGGCGGCGACGAGTTCCTGCTGCTGTACAGCAAGCCGATCGCGCTCGTGGACACGATGACGGATCTCGGCAGCGTCGGTTCGCCGTACACCGAAGGCCCGCTCGGCATCAAGGGCGCCTACGTGGGTCCGGTCACCTGGTCGCTCGCGAGCGGCGCGGGCCCGACGGGTGCGACGCTCGATCCGACCACGGGCCTGTGGACGGGCAACTGCACCGCGGCCGGCACGTTCACGCCGACGGTGCGCGTGACCGATGCGATCGGCCAGACCGCGACGCTCGCGTTGAGCATCACGATCAGCCCGTAACGGGCTTTGGAACTCGACCACATGCGGGGCGCGGTTGCGCCTCGCATGCTTTCAACCACCCGCATCAATCCACGCCGGAGCATTTCGATGGCCAAGCTGTCTCTCGTTCAGACGTTCGCGTCCAAGTTCACCAGTCAGATTCCCGATCCGGACAAGGCCGGCGTCGTGCGCAAGTACGAGTTCACGGTGCGATTCAAGCTCTACCCGCAGACCGAAGAAAAGCAGGATGAGCTGAAGCGCATCCAGGAAGACCGCGGCAACTACGGCTTCCTCGACCACGTGCTCGACAGCGTCATCGAACTGCCCAAGGACGTCGAACTCGTCGACGAGACCGGTGCGGAAATCTCCCCCGAAGAGTGGATCAAGCTGCACCTGATCGTGCAGAACGATGCGGTCGTCGCGTTCTGGGAAGTCATCAGCAAGGGCGTGCTGGAAAAAAACTCGAAGAGGTCGCGCTCGCGCTAGTCAGTGACGGTCGGCGGCGTCCCGAGAGTTGGTCTTGGGACGCGCCGAACGCGAGCAGCGACAAGCCTGCGCGCAATGGCGCCGCGGAGCAGGCGAACGACGAAGGCGAAGCCCCTGACGTTGACGACGAAGACGATGCCGAACCGAAGCTCAGCACGGCGGACATCCTGCGATCCGTCGACCGTAAGGCCGGAAATCCCGGTGACCCGATCCTCGTGCTCGAGCCGAACCGATGGTGCGCGTGGGCGTTCGAGCGGTGCGTGTGGACGTTGCACATCGGCATGATGAAAAAGCCGTACTACCAGGGAATTTCGGCGCAGGAAATTCTTGCCGCGGCAGCGCTCGTGCGAGCGCCGCGCAGCGAGTGGCCGGCCATCGCACGCGGCATCACCGAGCACATGGTGCCGGCGGCGCAGACGTGGTTTAACCGCTGAGGACACCGTGGCCGCTGAAACCGTCGTCAAGCTCCGCCTGATCACTGATGCGAGTCAGCTCGTGGCGGGAACTCGGAGCGCCCGGACCGAGGTCGCGCAACTCGGTACGAGCATCACGGCGAGCGGCAGCGGTGCGCGTACCGCAGCGGTCGACATCTCGAAGTACGGCGTTGCCGCGAACCTGACGCGGCAAAACCTGCGTGGGCTCAACTCTGATCTGACGCAGATGCCGGGCCTGTTGCGTCAGATCGGCGCCGGCATGGCCGCGCTGGGCGCGGCGGCGGCCGCGAGGCAGCTCGCCGACCTTGCTGACGGTTGGACGAACCTCACGAGCAAGTTGCGCCTGGTCGCGCGCGACGAGGCGAACGTCGTCGATGTCAGGCAGCGGCTGTTCGATCTGTCGCAGCGAACACGCGCCGAACTCGCCTCGACGGCCGACCTGTATTCGCGCCTGACGCGCGCGACGACCGAGCTGCGATTGAGCGAGCAGCAGCGCCTGCAGATCACGGAGTCGATCAACAAGGCGTTTCAGATTTCCGGCGCGACGTCGCAGGAAGCGGTGGCAGCGATCACACAGCTATCGCAAGGTTTGGCGTCCGGCGCGCTGCGCGGCGAGGAATTCAATTCGATCGCCGAGCAGGCGCCAGTGCTGCTCGACCTGGTCGCGAAGTCGCTCGGCAAAACGCGCGGCGAGCTGCGCGCGATGGCGGCCGACGGACAGATCACCGCACGCGTAATCACAGACGCGCTGCTGCGTGGCGGCAAGCAGCTCGACCAGCAGTTCGCGCAGATGGCGCTGACGATCGGCGGGGCGTCGACGCAGCTGAGCAATGCCTGGCAGAAATGGATCGGCGAGGCGTCGGATGCGACCGGTGCGGCGTCCCTCGTCGCCGTCGCGATATCGGGCGTCGCCGGCAATCTCAACGGCCTCATCGTCGCGCTCACGCTGGTCGCGTCGGCGTGGAGCGTGAAGCTCGTCGCGGGCATGACGGCGGCGATCGTCGTCAAGCAGCGTGCGGTGCTGCAGTCGGCGGCACTCGCGGCGGCCGAACTCAACGAGGCACGTGCGGCGGAAGCCGCGGCTGCGGCCGAGCTGGCGCACGCGCAGTCGCTGTCGGTCATGGGCGGCAGCGCAACCCGCGCCATAGCCGCGGAAACGGCCCTGGCGGCCGCCAAGGCGCGCACGGCCGCAGCGACGGCGGCGTCGACGGCCGCGAGCGCGGCAGCGACCGGCGTGTTCGCACGGTTCGGCACGACGCTGCTCTCGTTCGTCGGCGGTCCGGTCGGCGCCGTGATCCTCGGGCTCGGTGCCGTCGCCTATGGTGTCTACAGCGCGATCGAGGCCGAGCGGCAGCATTACCGGCAGCTCGACGCGTCGATCGCCAAGGCCAAGGAAACGGCGACGTCGCTGGCCACGCTGCACGCGAACTGGACGGCGCTCGCGAA
>NZ_DATIGT010000189.1:0-7226 GCF_035481375.1 Tahibacter sp. | reverse complement strand
TCGACCTGCCGGCGACGCGCGTGCGCGAAGTCGCCTGGACGCGTCCAGACGGCAAGTCGGCGCGCATCGCAAAGACGCAGGCTGGCGACACGAACTACGTACTCGCCGATCTGCCGAAAGGGCGCGAGCTGTCGTCGGAATTTGCCGCGAACACGCAGGCGACGACGCTCGCCGGCCTGAACTTCGACGATGTCGTCGCTGCCGCCGACGCTGCGCCGCCGGCCGACGGCAAGACGTATCGCGCGACGTTCGCGAGCTTCGACGGTCTCGTCGTGGAACTGACGGGCTGGAAAAAGGACGAGAAGTTCTACGCGCGGTTCACCGCACGCAGGGACGACGCGGCGTTCGAAGCCGCTGCCGCGGCCGCCGAGGCCAAGGCCGCCGAGGCAGCGAAGTCGGCCGGCGCCGAGGGCGGCGCGCCTGCCGCGGCGTTCGATCCGGCGAAGGACAAGGCCGAGCGCGCCGCGAAGCTCGACGCCGAGGTCGCGACGCTCGCCGCGCGCTTCGACGGCTGGACCTTCGTGCTGCCGGCGTACAAAGCGGCGAATTTCGACAAGACGGCCGAGGATTTCCTCAAGCCGCCCGCGCAGAAGAAGCCCGCCGGCAAGTAGTGCGCATCCGTCGCAAAATTCAAACAGCGTTCGCGCTGTCCGTACAAATCGGCAGGTATCGTTGAAGCAAGCCGCGAGCCGGGTCTCGCGGCTTTTATTTGTGCACAAAACTGCAACGCTGCCGTATTGTGCGTTGCATCACGCGTGGCTAAGATGCCCGCCGTCCGACGCAGTCGCCCGGACGCATCGTTCGAATCCCGCAAAACGCCGCGAATACGGCCGGATTTTCCCGGTCGCGGGCGCTCGTGCGCGGCGGTTCCCGATGCCGCATTCGACCGCTCCATGAAGGAGCACCGGCCGGCTGGCCGGACGCGATTCGCCTCGCGTCCCGCCCGGATCGCTGGCCGGCAACGGTTCTACGGAGGAACCATGAGGAAGCAGATTTTCATCGCCGCCGCCGTTCTTTTCGCCGGCAATGCCGCCGCCAGCGAATTCCTGCCGCTCAACGTCGGCGATGTCGCGAACTACGTCGGCAATGCCGGTGCGACGCGCGACATCGCCGTCGACGACAGTGCCGGCAGCTGGCGCCACGTCACCGCGTTTCCGCTGATGGGCACGAGCTGGCTCAGCTCCGAGCCGACCGACTCGCGCGTCTATGCCTACAACGAAGACACCGGCGCGACGGTCGTGCTCGCCGATTTCGCGCGCAATGTCGGCTCGCGCTTCAGCCTCGCGCTCGGCGGCTGCAACAACAGCGCGACGATCGGCGCGAAGAACCTGAGCCTGAGCGTGCCGGCCGGCACGTTCCAGCGCGTCACGCGCCTGGACTTCGGCCGCACCTGCGCCGATGCGGGCCTGATCAGCGCGTGGTTCGCGCCGAACGTCGGTCTCGTGAAGTGGAGCGAGAGCAACATCGCCGGCACGAAGGATTACGCCCTGCAGAACGCGCGCATCGGCGCGACGACGATCGGCCAGGCGCCGGTCGCCGAAGGCGTCCGCGTCAGCGCGCTGCTGCCGGGCCCGCGCGTCCTCAACAACGTCACGCCGCGCGTCAGCGCCAGCCTCAAGATCGAGAACACCGGCACGCAGGCGCAGACGTTTACCTGCCCGAGTACGCAGCAGTTCGAGATCACGCTGCGCGACGCCGCGGGCGAAGTCGTCAACACCTGGTCGGCGCCGCGCCGCTTCGCGCAGATCGTCACGACGTTCTCGATCGCGCCGGGCGCGAGCAAGGAAGTCGGCGGCGAGATCGATCTGATCAGCCTCGCGACGAACGCACCGCTCGACGTGGGCAGCTACACCATCGCGATCGAGCTGCGCTGCCAGATCGAACAGCAGGCCACCGCGTTCCTGCCGGTGCCGCCGTACTCGGCGCAGGGACCGATCTTCGTCGACCGGCGCATCACGCACTTCTGATCACCGGCGGCGCGGCTCCGGTCGCGCCGCACACCGCATGGGAGTTGAGCGGGGCGCCACGGACGGCGCAGCTATTCGCAGTACGTTGTTTCTCCCCCTGAGGTCCGCACGCCGGCTGCAACCGGCGTGCGGATTTTTTGCGTTCCGGAGTCTCGTAGGTTAGCGGTGCGCCCGATGGGCGAACCCCAACATCGCGGCGCCTCCGCATCGAAGAACTCGTGCCGGAGGAATGGACCCGCCGCGCCGTTTTCGAAAGGCACCGCTGGCCAATTCCTTCGCCAGACGATCGCCGGAAGCGAACACCTCGATGTTGGGGTTCGCCCGTTGGGCTCACCGCCAACCTACGGTTTCTTCGCAAGGCTCCAGGCCAGCGTCAGCCATCCGGCGATCATCGCGGCGCCGCCGAGCGGCGTGACGGCGCCGAGGAGGCGTGGGGCGCCGAGGGCGAGCGCGAACAGCGTCGATGAAAACACGGCCGCGCCGCCGAGAAACAGCAATGCCGCGATCGCGGCGCCGCGCGTGCCGGTCGCCTGCGCGAGACGCGCGGCGAACAGCGCGGCGAGCACGTGCCAGAACAGGTAGTCGACGGCCGTGCGCCAGAGCGCGAGCGCGGATGCATCGAGCGAGTCGCGCAGGGCGTGCGCGCCGAAGGCGCCGAGGCCGACGGCGAGCGCGCCGCCGATGGCGGCGGCAACGAGCAGCGTGCGCGCGGCGATCACGGCGGTGCGGCCAGATCCGCCGCGAACACGGCCGTGACGTCGCCGGGCCGCATTTCGATGTCGCATTCGTAGCGCAGGCCGAGCTTGTCGAGCAGACGGATCGAGCGTTCGTTGCCCGGCGTCACGATCGCCAGCAGGCGGCGCAGGCCGATCTCGCGCGCATGCGCGAGTGTCGCGCGCGTCGCCTCTTCGGCGTAGCCGCGGCCCCAGTGCGCAGGCAGGAACGCATAGCCGATGTCGACGTCGGGCAGCGTGTCGCGACGGATCAGGCCGCACATGCCGATCGCCTCGCCGCTGTCCTTGAGATCGACGCGGTAGAGGCCGTGCCCGCAGCGTTCGTACATCGCGAGCGGGCCGTTGACGAGATAGGCGCGCGCGTCGTCGAGCGTGCGCACGTTCTTGTCGCCGATGTACTGCAGCCACGACGGCTCGTTGACGAGCTGCAGCACGAAGGCCGCATCGGTTTCGTCGAAGCGGCACAGGCGAAGGCGTTCGGTTGCGGCGACGAGGGTCATGGCGGTACTCAGTAGCGCAGCGACAGGCAGCTCAGGCCGCCGTCCATCTTGCGGTACTCGCTCATGTCGAGCTCGATCAGCGCGTAGCCGAGTTCGCGCAGCCGCGCCGCGGTGCGCCGGTAGCCCGCGGCCAGCAGCACGTGATCGTTCACGCGCACGGCATTGGCCGCGTAGGCCTCGTCGGACTCGACGCGGACGCGCTCGTAGGACGCGAAGGCCGGGTCCTGCGCCAGCGCGTCGATCAGCAGCAGACGGCCGTCGCCGAGCCAGCTCATGCCGCTCTTCAGATGCAGGATGCCGTCGACGCCGCGGATGTCGACGAAGCTCGTGCCGTAGCCGGCGGCTTGCAGATGCTGCGCGAGCTGCTGCGCGCCGGCCGCGTTCGTGCGCGCCGAGATGCCGATGAAGACGTGTTCGCCGGCTTCGCAGATGTCGCCGCCGTCGACCGTGCCCGGGTCGACGATCGGCTGCAGCGCGAGGCCCTGCTGCGCCAGGCTTTCGCGGATCGCGTCGATTTCGCCGCGGCGGCTGTCCGCGCCGGGACGCGTGATCACGTTGCAGCGCGGCAGCAGGACCGCCGTGTCTTCAACGAACGTGGCGTCGGGATGGCGTGCGTCGGGGTCGAGCCGGATCAGCGCAAGGCCGCAGCGTTCGAGCGCAGTGCAGTACTGCGCGTGCTGAGCGAGTGCGAGCGGAAAATCCGGCGGCCCGAGATTTTCCCGCGTCAGGCCTGCGGCGAAGTTCGGGCTGGGCGGTCGGACGATGGCGAATCGGAACACGGCGAATGCTCGCGCGGGCGGGCTCAGCACGGTAGCCGCTTCCCGCCGGCAAGTGAAGTCCGGCCGGCAGGGCTCAGCGCGGCAGCGCGGATGCCTCGTACCGGGCGGCGAATTCGGCGCTCGGCGGGATCGGCGTGATCACGTCGATGAGCACGCCGTTCGGATCGGCCGTGATGAAGTGGCGCTGGCCGAAGGCCTCGTCGCGCAGCGAATGCAGGATAGGCAGGCCGGCGCCCTGCAGTCGCGCGTGTACCGCGTCGACATCGTCGACTTCGAAGTTCAGCAGCAGCCCTGCAGCACGGCCGCGCGACCCGGCCGGAATCGTCGCGTGGTTGCCGTCGAGCAGCGCGAGATTGACCTGCGCGTCGCCGGCCTGCTGCAGATGCGCGTACCAGCCGCTGTCAAACAGCGGAACGAAGCCGAAATGGCTGCGGTAGAACGCGGCCGTCGCGGCGACGTCGTCCACCATGAGCACGGGGTAGAAGCTGGCGATTTTCATGAGCGCGGTTCCTCGAGTCTGGTGGGGGCGGGTCTTGCGGGTGCGATTACTTACATACATGCTGTATGTGAATGTCAAGCTAACATACAGGCTGCATGTATGCAAACGAGGCGATCCAATCGCGAACGCACCGACGCGACGCGCGCGGCCCTGCTGGAATCCGCGCGGGGGCTGTTCGTGCAGCGCGGCTATGCGGAAACCTCCACGCCCGATCTCTGTGCCGCCGCCGGCATCACGCGCGGCGCGCTGTATCACCACTTCGTCGACAAGCGCGATCTGTTCCGCGCGGTCGTCGCGTCCGAGGCGCGGCTCGTGCGCGACCGCATCGCCGAGGCGACGCCCGGGAAGCTGTCGCCGCGGCAGGCGCTGCTCGCCGGCGGCGACGCATATCTCGATGCGATGAGCGAGAACGGCCGCACGCGGCTGTTGCTGATCGACGGACCGGCCGTGCTCGGGCTCGACGACATGCGGGCGATCGACGACGCGCATGCCGCCGCCGCGCTGTCGGAAGGGCTGGCCGCGGCCGGACTCGCGCGCAACGTGCCCGTAGCCCCGCTCGCCTCGCTGCTGTCCGCGGCGTTCGACCGTGCCGCGCTCGACCTCGCTGCCGGGCAGGATCCGAAGAGCGTGCGCAAGGCGATGCGCTGGCTGCTGCAGCGCGTGATCGACGACGACGGTGCCGGCGCGACGGCAGCGCGGCGTTCGCGTCGCTAGTCATGATCGGAACGGGTCGCGGTTTCAGCCACGACGGCCGGCAGGCGCCGTCATCACGACGCGTTACCGCAGGTCCGCTAAAGTCGAGGGTCGGGGGCGCACTGCATGAGGTCGCTTGCATGGTTCGCAGGATCCGCACTTTTTCGTTTTCCGTCGTTGCGATGGCAGCCGGTGCCGGCGCCCAGGCGCAACTGCCGCAGTACGCACCGCCGCAACTGCAGGCGCGCACGAATCTGCTCGTCAACGACAACGGCTACAACCTGCCGCCGGGCTCGTCGTTCAACAGCATCAGCGCCGACATCGACGACGCGGGACGCGTCGCGTTTCCGGTACAAGTGGTCCCCAACGGCAGCAGCAGCAGCCCCGGCGTCTGGTTCGGCGACGGCAACGGCAGCGGCGGTGTCGTGTTCTACGGCCCGCTCGATTCGCTGATCAGCGCGTCCCTGCGCCTCAACAACGGCGGCTTGGCCGTGTTCACGTTGATCGAGACGCCGAGCGCCGACGGCATCTATCGCTACGACCACGCCGTGCAGAACGCGACACGCGTGTCGACGACGCCGGTGATCGCGAACAGCTACAGCACGCCCGGCATCAATGCGGCCGGACAGATCGGATTCCAGGCGAATTATTCGAGCGGCCGCGCCTACGCGTCGGTGCTGCCCGGCAACGCGGCGCTGTTCCATGCCGCCGACACTGGCGTGGATCCCGGCAGCAGCTACACGTATCTCTACACGCCGGCCTTCGACGACGCGCGCGAGATCGTCGCGAAAGTCGCGACGTCGCCCGACCTGACGAGCAACACCGAGATCCGCCGCTTCGCGAGCGACGGCACGTCGACGCGCGTCGCCGCGAATCGCGGCACCGACCCGCTGTCGCCGATACGCCAGTTCGACAACTCGCTCGCGCTCAGCGACAACGGCCGCGTCGCGTTCATCGCGACGCGCGCCGACGACAGCCGCCGCGTCGTGTATCGCGTCGACGGCGCGACGCTGACCGAGATCGCCGTCGTCGACCCGGCCGGCACGATCCGCGAACTCGAGTTCTTTCCGCCGGCGATCAACGACGCGGGCCTCGTCGCGTTCCGCGCGCGCGATGCGAACGGGCAGGCGATCTACATCGGCGACGGCACCTCGCTCGCGCGTGCTGCCGGCAAGGGAGACGCCGTGGCGACCGACCTCGGCGCCGGGCGCATCGGGCAGCACAATACCGACTCGGTGTTCTCGGGCATGCCGATGCTCAACAACCGCGGCGACCTCGTGTTCGTCGCCGCGCTGCATCCGGACGGCGACAACCAGGTGGAGTGGGGCAGCGGCGTGTTCGTCGCGAAAGTGCCCGACGCGATTTTCGCCGACGGGTTCGAAGCAGTGCCTTGATGCGGACTGCAGACATCCCAAAGTAAAAAAAGCGCGGCCTTGCGGCCGCGCTTTTCGTCACGCCATCAGCCCGCCGGGCTCAGTTGCAGTTGGCCGGCGTCGTCGGATCGAACTCGTCCTCGAACAGCGTGTCCGCCGGCTTGCCGCCGACCGAGATGTCATCCAGGAAGAAGCCCTGGAACTCCAGGCCGGAGTCGGACGAGAAGATCCAGCGGATCTTGACCGTCTGGCCGACGAAGGACGACAGGTTGCGCGTGAACGGCTTGTACACGGCGGTGGCCGTGCCGTTGTTCGGATCGGCGTTGCTCGATGCCGTCGTCACGCCGTTGAATGCGCCCTGCGAGGCCGGGAAATTGCAGCCGTTGCCCTGCGTGTCACCGAACGAGCTCGGGTAGCCGCCGTCGGGCGGCAAGTCGGCCCAGGTCGCGCCGTTGTCGGTCGATACCTGCATGACCACGCCGTCCCAGCGATGCTCGATGTCGTAGCGCGCGTTGAAGCTCAGCATGCTCGCACCGGCCTGCACGGCGATGCGCGGCGTCGTGACGGCCGTGCACAGATCGGTCGTATACGTGCCGGTTTCCGCGCCCATGAAGTAGTTGCGGCCGCCGCCCGGCGACGTCGTCAGCGAGCTCAGATGCCACGGCGCTTCGGTCGTCAGGT
>NZ_DATIGT010000188.1:0-7011 GCF_035481375.1 Tahibacter sp. | reverse complement strand
TGCGGCGCGCGCGCCGGCCGCGCACCGCCGCCGATCAGGATCGTCAGTGCGGAGTCCTGCCGGACGGCGACGGCCGGCGGCGCCGGCGAGCAGCCGCCGGTGCCGAAGGCGAGCAGGACGAGAACAAGAGCGGGAATCGTGAAAAACGTCGGACGTGGGCGCATGCGCGAAAGTGAGCGCGGCGCGCCGATTCTCTCAGTGCGGCGATTTTCTCAGTGCGGCGACTGCTCCGCGGCGCGCACGCGCCAGACCGCATTGCCGACGTCGTCGGCGACGAGCAGCGCGCCGCCGCGGTCGATCGCGACGCCGACCGGCCGGCCGCGCGCGTTTCCCTTCGCGTCGAGGAATCCGGTCAGCACGTCCTGCGGCTGTCCGTCCGGCCGTCCGTTGGAAAAAGCAACAAAAACTACTTTGTATCCGCTTGGCGGCTTGCGGTTCCACGAGCCGTGTTCGCCGATGAACATGCCTTCGCGGTACCGCGACGGCAGGCGATTGCCGGCCGAATGGACGAGCCCGAGCGCGGCGACGTGCGCGCCGAGCGCGTAGTCCGGGACGATGGCGCGGGCGACCAGATCCGGGCGCGGCGGCTTCACGCGCGTGTCGACGTGGCTGCCGAAATAGCTGTAGGGCCAGCCGTAGAAGCCGCCGTCGCGCACCGACGTCAGATAGTCGGGCACGAGGTCGTCGCCGAGTTCGTCGCGTTCGTTGACGACGGTCCAGAGCGTGCCGGTCGCGGGTTCCCAGGCGAGTCCGTTCGGGTTGCGCAGGCCGCTCGCGAACACGCGGTAGCGGCGTGCATCGGGATCGACTTCGAGGATCGCGGCGCGATCGGTTTCCTTGTCCATGCCGTTCTCGGCGACGTTGCTGTTCGAGCCGACCGTGACGTAGAGGCGCCGGCCGTCGGCGCTCGCGATCACGTTCTTGGTCCAGTGATGATTGAGCCGTCCGGCCGGCAGCTCGACGATGCGCTCGGCCTGGCCGCCGAGCGCCGTCGCGCCGTCGCGGTAGCGATAGCGCAGCAGCGCGTCGGACGCGGCGACATAGAACGCGTCGCCGACGAGCGCCATGCCGAACGGCGAATTGACGTCGGCGACGAACACGCTGCGCTGCTCGGCGCGGCCGTCGCCGTCGGCGTCGCGCAGCAGCGTGATGCGGTTCGCGCTCGGCACCGCAGCGCCGGCCTTCTTCATCGCGCGCTTCTTGAACCAGGCCTTGATGCCCTTGTTGGCGTCGGCCTTGGGCGGCGCGTTCGTCTCGGCGACGAGCACGTCGCCGTTGGGCAGCACATGCAGCCAGCGCGGGTGATCGAGCCCGGTCGCGAACGCATCGACGGCGAGACCGGCCGCGGGCTGCGGCGTGGCGCCGTCGGACCAGCCCACGGCCGGTGCGATCTTGATGGTCGGCACGAGGCTGCGGTCCGGCGCCGGCAGCGCCGGCTGCGTGCCGACGGTTTCGCGCGCGGGCGCGACGGTTCGATCGACGCAGGCGGTCAGCGACAGGCACAGCAGCGGAATGACGTAGGCGATGCGCATGACGGCCTCGGCAGGCAGCGGACAATGTCCGGCAACGACTGCGAGGCAAGAGCGATACCGATGGCGCGAGGCGTCGCGCGAACCGTGCCATCGCATGCAATTCCGAATGCCGCCAGCGACTTTCGCGCGTCCGCGGACCGTCGTCGCCGTGGCGGAGGGGCGCGGCCGGCGGGCAGTTGGCCCGACCGCGCAGGGACCGCACTGCAATCGGCAGGCCCGTTGCCGACCGCCGGCCGCGACCCCAGATCGCGCCGATGACATCGCCTCCGCTTCAGTCCGGTCTGTTCGCCGGCGCGTCCGTGCTCGTCGACGACGCGCGCGGTCGCATCGACCACAGACCCGGATTCCTGCCGCCGGCCGAGGCCGCCGCGGCGTTCGACACCCTGCTGCGCGGCGTGCCGTGGCACGACGAGTGTCGGCGCATGTACGACCGCGAGGTGATGACGCCGCGGCTGCTCGCGAGCTTCGCGCTGGACGGGCCGCTGCCCGGCGCGATCGCGTCGATCGCCGGCGCCGTCGCCACCGAGGTCGGCGCGGCATTCACGCACGTCGGACTGAACCTCTATCGCGACGAAAACGACAGCGTCGCGCCGCACAACGATCATCTCGACGAACTCGAGGCCGGCGCGCCGATCGCGCTGGTGTCGCTCGGCGCGACGCGCGACATGATCATCCGCGCGAAGCAGCCGCCGCGGCGCAGTCTTCGCATCGCGCTGGAAGCCGGCAGTCTGCTCGTCATGAGCTACGCGACGCAGCTTCACTACGACCATGGCATTCCGAAACAGCGCGTACCCGTCGGGCCGCGCATCAGCCTCGCGTTCCGCGTGCGCGCGGCGTCGTCGCGCCGCTACTGAGCCGGCACCGTCGCCGGCCAGCCGGCCGGCGTCACGAGCCCGCCGCCGGCCGGCGCGATCGCGTCCGCCTCGCTCATGCGCTGTGTCAGCAGGCCGTGCAGCGCGTCCTGCAGCGCGGCGTTGCCCGGCTGCAGATTGACGATCTCGCCGTCCGTGCCGGGTATGTAAATCTCATACTGCAGACTGCCGCTGTCGACGGTGTTGTAGCCGGTCAGCTGGTAGTAGACGGCGTATTTGTAGCTGCTCGTCGTCGGCTGTCCGCCGACATCCACCGCGCCGGCTGCCGCCTGGGTCGCGCGGATGTGCCACGGATAGCTGCCGTCGTCGTAGGTGAACAGCGAACTGTCGCGCGGCGGCGTGGCGGTCGGATCGAGGATCAGCGACGACAGGTCGACGCCCTGCACGGTGCCCGGTGGGAGCGGCTTGCCGAGCAGCCCGAACAGCGTCGGCACGATGTCGACGAGCCCGGCCTGCGCGTCGCAGGTCTGCGCCGAGGGGAACAGCGTCGCGTTGCTGAAGATGTACGGGATGTCGATCGTCTCGGCGTAGACGTTGCTGTCTTTTTCCATCGAGCCGCCGTGCGACATGCCCATCTCGCCGTGATCGGCGAGCCGTACGATCAGCGTGTCGTCGAACTGCGGCAGGTCTTTCAACACGGCGTAGACACGGCCGAGTTCGCCGTCGGCGAGCCAGGTCAGATAGGCATAGAACTTCAGATAGGTCAGCGCATCCCCGGGCGGCAGCTGCGTCGGCACCGGCGAGACGCCACTGTTCGCGGCCCAGGTCTGCGTGTACTCGTTGCGGATCTGCGTCTGGATCGTCGGTTTCGTCGACAGGTCGTCGCCCGCGTAGCTCGCGGGCAGCGCGAACTGGTCGGCGCCCGCGAGCTTCTCGAACGCGGCCGGAAATTCCGGATACGCCTGCTGCAGCAGGCCCGAATACATCTCGACCCAGACGTCGTGCGGATTCACGAGCGACACGACCAGCAGGAACGGCCGCGTCGGATCGAGTTTCCGCAGGAACGCGATCGCGTCGTCGGCGATGCGCGCGTCGTTGCGCGTGTAGCTGTTCGGACCGCCGCCGAGCGTGTTTGCGGTCGAGTTGTAGTGCTGCCCGTGCGGCGGCGGCGTCGAGGTCTGCCAGCCGAGCGCCGTGCCGGCATCGGGCGCGTCCCAGCCCGGCGTGCCGTAGCTGTCGTCGAGCAGCGCGTTCTGCGCGGCGAGCGTCGCCGGCGCGTTCGGCCGCACCTGCGCCGCGGCGAGCAGCGACGAGGTCATATGCCATTTGCCGACATAGCCGATCTGATAGTCGAGACCGGCCGCCTGCAGCCGCGCGGTCAAGGTCGGCCACTGCGTCGACAGCGAGCCGCCGACCTGCACGAGCCCGTCGGTCGGCGCATAGAGGCCGGTCGCGAGCACGCCGCGCGACGGCGAGCAGCGCGAGGCGTTCGTGATCGCGTTCGCGAACGTCAGGCCGTTGGCCGTCAGCGCGTTGAGGTTCGTCAGATTGGCCTCGGTCCAGGCGTCCGGAAAACCCTGCACGCGACGCTGCTGGTCGGTGATGAAGACGACGAGGTTCGGCGTGGCGGAAAGGCTCATGTCGCTGCTGCGCTATGCCGCTTCCGGCGGGATGCGGATTTTTATACCCGCGCGGCGGTTTGCACAATCCGGACGTCGACGGCGCCAGCCATTCACGCGACTGCAACGAAAGCGGCCTAGCGTGTCGCAAAGCCATGACGAACCGATCGCCCAGCCGCGCCGTATCCCGCGAATTCCGCAACGACACGGCCGCCGTCGTCTGGATCATGGTCGCCGTCTGGATCGCGATGCTGGCCTGCTTCAGCTATGTCGCCTGGCGCGACGGCGGCATTCCGCAGGTCGGCCGCTGGGCCTGGCCGCTGCTCGGCCTGTTCTGGCTCTGCGGCGTCGGCGCGGCGGCCTGGGCCGCCGGCATGCCGCTCGTGCGGATCGAACTGTCGGCCGAAGGCCTGCGCGTCCGCGAGCGCTATCCGCTGCGCGTCGACGAGCGGCGCTACCTCGCCCGCGACCTCAGTAGTCCGCGCATCGAGGCGACGCGCGACAGCGACGGCGACGAACGCTTCGACGCCGTGCTCGACCTGCCCGGCAACCGGCGCGTCGTCGTGCTCGAAAGCAGCGACCGCGCAAGCGTCGAGCGGCGCTGCGACGAACTGCTCGCGAGCCTGCGCACCGTATGCCGCGGCTTCAGCGGCTGAGCGGCGGAACGATCGTCGAACCGTCGGATTCGCGGTTCCAGGCGAAGAAGGCGCTGAGTTCGGTCGCCGCGGCGACCGATTCGCCGCGATAGCGTCTGGCCGGATCGCTGCGCCGTCTCGTGCGGTCGAGCAGCGAGCCGGAAACGAGGCGCTGCGCGCTGGCGAATTGATAGCGTCGCCACTCGATGTAGGCCCGGTCGATGACGATGTTGTCGACGCCGTTGCCGTAGCGGTGCAGTGCTTCGAGCGTCTGTGCGGCGACGTCTGCGTGATATGACGCTTCGAAGAGCTTGTCCTGAAGCAGCAGCAATTGCGCCAGCCGCCGATGCATCAGCGCACGGTTGCCCTGCGATTCGGGCGGCAACGCGGCGATGCCTTTGCGCGTGAGCCGCTCGGCCTGCGCGAAATCGCCGAGATCGACGAAATAGCGCTCGGCAGCGTAGTAGTACGCGAGCGACGTGAAATGCTGCACCGGGCCGTGTACGCGTTCGCTCAATGTGATGACTCGGTGGCTCAGCGCGATCGCGTCGCGATAGCGTCCCATATAGCTGTAGACCAGCGCGAGCCCGCCGAGCAGGCGCGGCGTGGACGGATGTTCCTCGCCGAACAGTGCGACCTGCCGCCCGGCGGCTTCTTCGTAGGTGACACGCGCCCGGTCGTATTCGCGCGACCACAGATAGGAATGGCCGAGCTGGCGCAGCGTTTCGATGTAGGCCGCGCTTCCGGTGCGTCCGCCGCGCCGCTGGTCGGCGGCGAGGCGCTCGATTTCCGCCCGCCGCTCGTCGGGCTTGCCGATGCCGTAGAGTCCTTGCGCGAGCCGTTGCCGGATCCAGTCGAAGCGCTCCGGACGATGATCCGCGCGCGTCGCGAGCCCGCGCATCGCGGCTCGCGCCGTCTCGACGACGGCGGGTGCGTCATTCGCGCTGAACTGCGATCGCAGCCGGACCTCCCACAGCATGTGCAGCACTTCGCCGTCGACATAGTCGGCCGCGTTGCCGGCGAGTGCGAGCCCGTGCGCGGTCGCGTCGATCGCGTCGGTGAAGCGGCTCTGCAGATTCGCGATTTCGGCATCCACGAGGAACTGTCGCACGCTGAGCTCGGGCGACGGCGCATCGAGCCGCGCGATTTCCTCGCGTGCGAGTTCGGTCTGCTGAACCGCTTCGGGCGTGCGCTGCAGCAGATAGAACAAGTGTGCGAGCGTCTGCGCGAGTGTCGCGCGTAGCGCTGGATCAAGCCCGCTGTTGTTCTGCTGCAGCGAGGCCGCCGCATTGTCGACGAGTTCGGTTGCACGCAGGTCGCGGGTCAGTCCCTGTGCGCGGTCGCTGCCCCGGAACGCACCGACAAGGAAATCCGTGACGCGCTGTGCATGGTCGCGTTGGAGTTGTGCGGCTTCGAGCGCGGCGATCGCGCGGTCGCGCTCGGCGCGAGCTCGCAGCGACTGCGTGATCGACAGGCCGGTCGTTGCGACGATCGCAAGGCCTAGCACGCCGGCGACGATCGCCGTCACGCGGTTCCTGCGCAGCAGCATGCGCAGGCGATACCAGCGTTCGGAGGCACGCGCCGCGATCGGACGCAGGTCGAGCACGTTGCGCAGATCGGCGGCCAGATCGTCGACCGAGCGATAGCGATCGGCGGGATCCTTGCGCAGTGTGCGCGCGACGATCGTGTCGAGGTCGCCGCGCAGTGCCGTTGCGAGTGCGGAACGGTCGGCGAATCCGCGCCGGGTCGCGGTCGAGCCCTCGCCGGCAGCAGCCAGCATGCTTGCGAGCGTCGCAGGCTGCTCGACGACGCGACGCAGCAGATCGTCGTCGCTGTCCAGATCGAACGGCAGGTGTCCGCTCAGCAATTCGCAAAGCAGGCAGCCGAGGCCGTAGACGTCCGTGACCACGGTCGTCGCCGCACCGCGAACCTGTTCGGGCGCCGCGGTGCGCAGCGAGAAATAGTTCTGTCCGACCGTCGTATCGCGCGCCTGGGCATCGGCCAAGGATTTCGCGATGCCGAAGTCGAGCAGCCTTGGCCGGCCCTCGGCGTCGACGAGGATGTTGCTCGCCTTGATGTCGCGATGCAGGACGAGGCGGCGATGCGCATAGGCGACCGCGTCGCAGACGTCGAGGAACAACGCGATGCGTGCGCGCAGGTCGAGCGAAGCTTCGTCGCAATGGCGCGTCAGCGGCACGCCGTCGACGTATTCCATCGCGAAGAACGGACGACCATCAGGCAGCTCGCCGGCGTCGATGAAACGCGCGATATGCGGATGATCGAGTCCGGCGAGGATGCTGCGCTCGCGGCGCAGTTGTTCGACGAGGCGCCGGCCGTCGGCGGCGCGCGGCACGATCTTCAGCGCGACGTGCTGCGTGGTGTCGCCGAGTTCGCGCGTGGCGAGATAGACGCG
>NZ_DATIGT010000187.1:0-4396 GCF_035481375.1 Tahibacter sp. | reverse complement strand
AGGCTCCGCCCGCCGCGACGGCGGTTCCGTCCGCGACCGCCGTCGAATCGATGCCGGCCGCCCCGGCTCAGCGCGTCGAGCAGACACCCGCCGTCGTCGCACCGCCGGTTGCTGCCGCGCCGGTCGCTGACGCGCCGGCCGCGTCGGTCGACGCCCTGCCCAAGCTCGAGCCCGTCGTTGCGGTGCGCGAGCCGATGGCGGCACATGCCGTGCAGCCGCTCTACCCGGAACGCGCGCTGATGCGCGGCATCGAGGGCAGCGTGCGGCTTTCGTACTACGTCGACGAGGACGGCCGCGTTCGCGACGTGCGCGTCGAGCAATCGACTCCGCCGTCGACCTTCGACGCCGCGGCCATGGCCGCGCTGCGCAAATGGCGATTCGTACCGGGCAGCTTCGAGGCAGGCTCGCGCCGGTACTCGCGCCAGTTTGTCTTTGCGCTCGAAGGCGGCGCGCCGCAGTCGGTCGGAACGGCCGAGGAAATCACGCTGGAGTCCGGCGACTGCCGCACGATCACCGGATCCCGGATCTGCCGCCGCCCGGGCGACGGTGCCGCGCCGGTCACCGAGATCGCCCCGAACTGAAGCCGCAGCCCGGCATTCGGTCGACCGCCGGTGAGATTCCTGCGGTCTTTGCGCGAACACTACGCCAGCGCATTGATATTTAACCGGACTCTCAAGGCTGCTTAACGCCGATTTAAGCCGCTGCTGCCTACCATTGTCCCCACTGTACTCCTGCGAACACTCCTGGTCAGGTCGTGACTAGCAGACTACGGTAATCGGGGCAGTAGCTATTTGGCCCAAGCGAGGTGCGTTCCCCCAATGGCACCTCCTTGGGCCAATCTTTTGGCCGTTCGAGCCGTTCTCCCGTCACCCCGACATCTCCGGCCGTTTCCGGCGCATCCCTTTCCGAAATGGAGTTCGTTAAGCTAGCCCCATGCGCGTACTCGTCATCGAAGACAATCGGGACATCGCAGCGAACATCGGCGACTTTCTCGAAGACAAAGGCCACGTCGTCGATTTTGCGGGCGACGGCGTCACGGGTCTGCATCTCGCGGTCGTCAATGAATTCGACGCGATCGTGCTCGATCTGACCTTGCCCGGCATGGACGGACTCGAGGTCTGTCGCAAGCTGCGCCAGGAAGCGCGCAAGCAGACGCCGGTGCTCATGCTGACGGCGCGCGACGCGCTCGATCACAAGCTGTCGGGTTTCGATTCGGGCGCCGACGACTACATGACCAAGCCGTTCGCGCTGCAGGAACTCGAGGCGCGCCTGCTCGTGCTCGCACGCCGCGGCAAAGGACCGCAAAGCCGCGTGCTGCAGGTCGCCGACCTCAGCTTCAATCTCGACACGCTGACCGTGACCCGCGCCGGCAAGCAGATCCCGCTGAACCCGATCGGCCTGAAGCTGCTTCAGTTCCTCATGGAGGCCAGCCCGTCGGTCGTGACGCGCCAGGATCTCGAACACCGCGTCTGGGGCGAGGAGCTGCCCGACAGCGATTCGCTGCGCGTGCACATCCATGGCCTGCGCGCCGCGCTCGACAAACCGTTCGACAAGCCGCTGATCCAGACTCGCCACGGCATCGGCTATCGCATGGCCGACCCCGACGCCGCGAGCAGCTGAGCGCTCGCCGAGCATCCTTCGCCCCGCATGCGCTATCGCCGCCGATTACGCAGCCGCATCGTCATTTCGTTCGGCCTGTTCGGCATGGCGCTCACGGCGCTGTTCGCCGTGGCCGTCATCGGCCTGCGCGGTACGCTCGAAGATCAGTTGATCAACGCCTCGCTGCAGGACGGCGTCAACAAATTCCTCGACTTCAAGCGGCTGCATCCCGAAGAGGGCGCGGTGTTTCCGTTTTCGCCGGTGACCGCGCTGATCGTCAGCGAGCGCAAATTCGCGAACGTGCCGTTTGCCTGGCAGAAGTACGGCACCGGCGTCTACGACATCCGCGAGCCGGACGAGCATGGCGTCGAACGGCCATACAAGCTCGCCGTGCGCAAGGAGTCCGATCTCTGGGCGTTCTACCGCTACGACGTGGCGAAGGAAGAACTCGGCGAGCGTCAGCTCGTGACCGCGCTGATCGCGGCCGTGTTCGTGTTCTCGCTGCTCGCGTTCCTGCTTGGATTCTGGTCGGCGCGGCGCGTGATGCGCCCGGTCGCCGATCTCGCCGAGCGCCTGCGCGCATTCAAGAACGGCGCGCCGACCGACGATCTGGCATCGCATTACGCGAACGACGAAGTCGGTGAACTCGCCGCCGCGCTGGACGACTACCGCCGGCGCCTGACCGAAATCGTCGAGCGCGACCGCGAATTCAACGCCGACGTCAGTCACGAGCTGCGCACGCCGCTGGCCGTCATCGCAACGACGGTCGAGCTGCTGCTCGGCGCGCCGAACCAGAGCGACAAGACACGCGACCGCCTCAAGCGTATCGAGCGCGCATCGCGCCAGTCGACGGAACTGACCGAGGCTCTGCTGCTGCTGTCGCGCCGCCAGCGCGAAGCCCCGAGCGACGGCGAGACCACCGATGTCGCGCGTGTCGCCGAGCAGGTCATCGAAGTCAATCGCACGCATATCGCGAACAAGCCGGTCGAGGTCGTGCTCGAAGTCGAGGGTGTGCTCGAAGTCGTCGCGCCGTCGTCGGTCGTTGCGGTCGCACTCACCAATCTCGTCGGCAACGCGTTCAAGTACACACCCGAAGGCGAAGTGCGCGTACGCATTGGCGACGGCAAGGTCGTCGTCGAGGATTCCGGCCCGGGCATCAAGCTTGAAGACGCCGAGCGACTGTTCGAGCGCGGCTATCGCGGCGAAGGTGCGACCGGCAAGGGGGCCGGCCTCGGTCTCGCGATCGTGCTCCGGCTCTGCGAACTGTACGACTGGAAAGTGTCGTTGCGACCGCGGCCGCAGGGCGGTACGGCCGCGACGCTCGATTTCCGGCTGCGGCGCGGCTGAGCCGCGCCGCAGCGGCGCGCCGGATCAGGCGTCCAGCGGTTCGAGCCAGCCGTATTTGTCCGGGGTCCTGCCCTGGAACAGGCCGAAGAACAGTTCCTGGATGCGTGCCGTGACCGGCCCGGGCCTGCCGCTTCCGACCGGCTTGCCGTCCACGGTGCGGATCGGCGTGACTTCGGCCGCCGTGCCGACCATGAACAGTTCGTCGCACAGATACAGGTACTCGCGCGGCAGGTCGCGTTCGATCACGGTGATGCCGTTGTCGCGGGCCAGCGTCATGATGCTATGGCGTGTGATGCCGTTGAGGATGGCGCTCGCGACCGGCGTGGTGTGCAGCGCGCCGTCGAACACGAGGAACAGGTTCTCGCCGGCGCCCTCGCTGAGCAGGCCCGTCGAGGCGAGCGCAATGCCCTCGCCGAAGCCCAGGCGGCGCGCCTCGCGCGCGATCAGCTGTCCCGACAGATAGTTGCCGCCGGCTTTCGCGCCGGCCGGAATCGTGTTCGGCGCGAAGCGCTGCCAGCTCGACACGCAGGCGTCGATGCCGCGTTCGAGCACGTCCGGGCCCAGGTAGGGACCCATTTCCCAGGTCGCGACGACGACGTCGGTCGGGGTTTCGGCCGAAAGGCCGAAGCCGCCGAGCCCGCGATAGGCGAGAGGCCGCAAATACGCTTTACGCAAATTGTTGGCCTTGATTACTTCGCGGCAGGCAGCGTTGATGTCCGCGAGGGAATAGGGAATTTCCATGTCGTAGATCTTGGCCGACTGGAACAGACGCTTGTTGTGGTCGGTAAGGCGGAAGATCTGCGGTCCGGACGGCGTGTCGTAGCAGCGGATGCCCTCGAACACGGACGAACCGTAGTGCAGCGCATGCGACATGACGTGGGCGGTCGCCTCGGCCCAGGGCTTGATGCGACCGTTCTGCCAGATGAATTCGGGGTACTGCATGGCCATGGCACGGGTTCCGGCGGACGAAAGACGCGAAAGCCTAGCCGTGGGCAGGGGTTTTTGCCTAGCGCATGTCGGCCGATTCGCCGTCGTACGCGGCGGAGTCGCCATACAGGTTCTGCGGAACAGCGCACGGGCGAGACAATTGTTAACGGCGTTGGTTTAGCATACGGCGAGGCAGGTCGACGTTGCGGCCGATCGAGGGGGAAGCCGGAGGCGAGGGGAGCTCGCAACCGGCAGCGCATGACCCATCGGTACCGTAATGGAAGCGCATTCCGGCAGTGCATCGCCGGTGTATCGAGCACTAAGGGGATGGTTCCATGCGTATCCGGAAAGCCGCTCTGGCGGCCGTCGCAGTGGTGTTGGGGATGTGCGCAAGCGCAGTCAGCGCGCAGACCTATACGTACTCGGTCTATGTCGACGGCGATCTGAACGCGGGCACTGGCTGTACCGTGCCGCAGATGACCGGTGCGGACACCCGGCTCGACGTCAGCGTCAGCGGCGGGAG
>NZ_DATIGT010000186.1:0-6943 GCF_035481375.1 Tahibacter sp. | reverse complement strand
CCCGCCGTACCCGAGCCGTTGACGCGCCAGCCCTGGCGCTGCACGACGGCCGATTCGCTGCGCGGCAGCGCCGCGATCGGCACGATCGGCTGCACGAGCAGCACGATCCGCTCCTGTTCCATGGCCTGGCGCAGACGTTCGGTCCAGCCGGCCTCGATCTCGCGCGCGATGCGCGCGTCGTGTTCGCCGACGTAGATCTCGGTCTGGTCGCGGCCGCGCTGCTTGGCCGTGCGGCAGGCCAGGCGCGCGTGCTCGACGACGTATTCGGCCGACGGCGTTTCGCGGCTGATGACGGCGACGCCGATCGACGCGGTGATCGAGCGGCTAGCGCCGCCGTATTCGTATTTGCACTGGTGCAGCTGCTCCCGATAGCTGTCGGCCAGCGGAAACAGGTTTTCGAGCTGCACGCCCGAGAGCATCAGCGCGAGCCGGTCGCCTTCGATGCGCGCGAGCACGTCATGCTCGCGCAGGCGCTTGCCGAGCACGGTCGCGATCTCGACGAGCAGGCGTTCGCTTGCGGGCACGCCGGCCGCGTCGACGATCGCGCTGAAGCGGTCGAGATCGATGTAGAGAATCGACGAATAGCCGCCGGCTTCGCGCCGCCGCTGCAGCTCCTGCGCGACCTGATGCGTGAAATGCCGCGCATTGACGAGACCGGTCAGCTTGTCGTGCGTCATCTCCCAGCGCAGGTTGTCGGCGCTCTTGCGTTCGGAAATGTCGCGGAACACGACGACGGAGCCCTGCCGGCGGTTCTGGATGGCCAGCGGCAGCACCGAGCATTCGACCGTCATGCCGCTGCGGTCGCGGCGCCAGAACACCGTCTCGTGCCCCTTCAGCGCGTTGCCGGCGGTATACGCCTGGTCGAGGCCCGCGTCGCCCGACCCTGCGCCGTCGTCGGCGGCGGTCTGGTGGATCAGGCCGTGCGCGGACTTGCCGATGAGCTGGTCTTCGTCGTCGTAGCCGAGCAGGCGCAGGCCGGTCGGATTGATGAAGGTGACGACGCCCTGCTGGTCGACGCCGTAGACGCCGTCGCCGACCGAGCCGAGGATGCCGTCGAGGCGCTGGCGCTCGGCCTCGACCGACTTCTGCATCTGGATCTGCCGCGACAGCGTCTTGACGCGCGCGAGGAACAGTTCCTTCGCCTCGTTCTTGAACATGCACTCGATCGCACCGGCATCGAGGCTCTTGACGATGATGTCCTCGCGATAGGTGCCGGTGATGATGGCCAGCGTCGGCGCGCCCGGCAGCCCCGAGAGGCGCCGGCACAGCTCGTCGCCGTTACCGTCGGGCAGGAAGTAGTCGACGATGGCGAGGTCGAAGGTTTCGGCGGCGGCCTTGTCGGCCGCTTCGCCGAGCGTGCCTGCGGTCGCGACCGCATAGCCGTGGCGTTCGAGCAGCTGCTGGTAGGCCAGCCGCACGCTCTGCGAGTCGTCGACGAACAGGATGCGGATGCCCTGTGACGGCACCGGAGTCGCCTCGGCCTGCGGCGTCAGCACGTCCGCGCGCGGTTCGAGCTGGGAAAGCGCGGCCGGAATCCTGCTGAACTGCGTCCAGAGCACGATCACGGCCTTGCCGCGACGACGCGCCCAGGCGTCGAGTTCGGGACTCTGCTCGTGAACCATGAGCAGTACCGGAAGACTCTGCTGCGATTCGGTCAGCAGATAGTCGAGCAGCGCAAGACAGTCGCGCGTCGGACGCGCCGGCACGCCGACGACCAGTACGCCGTAAGGCTGGCCGAGTTCGAGCGAATGCTTGAGATGGTCGATCGTGTCCAGATACGTCGCCAGCTCGCTGCGAGCCGCCAGGCCGGCAGCCGCCAGGGTGCGCTTGAGCAGATGGCTCAGCGTCGTTGAGCGTTCGACGACAAGAATGCCGGACAAGGTGAATGTTCCTGCTGGACCGCATTGCAGAGCGGGCCTCATGCCCAACCTGCATCCCCGTAGCGGACGCGCACTATGACCCGCGCTAGCCAGTCATTTCAAGTACGTACGCCGCGCTCGCGACGACTGTCCGAGGACCGTCGCCGACCGTTCTCAATACGGCAATCGACGGCAAAAACCGCCATGGCCCGTCCGATTCGCCGCGGCATGCCGTCGCGCCGCGTCGCATCCGCATGGCCTTGCGCTACGCTGGGCGCTTTCGCCGATTGCCGGAGTTGCTGTCATGGCCTATCCCGCCACCCGCCCGCGGCGCATGCGACGCGATGCGTTCTCGCGCGCGCTCATGCGCGAAACCGTGCTGACGAGCGCCGATCTGATCCTGCCCGTCTTCGTTCGCGAAGGCTCGGGCCGCGAAGCGATCGGGTCGATGCCCGGCGTCGAGCGCGTCGGCATCGCCGAACTGCTCGAACTCGCGGGCCAGGCGCAGGACTTCGGCATCCCGGCGCTCGCGCTTTTTCCGGTGACGCCGTCCGAAGCCAAGAGCCTCGATGCGGCCGAAGGCTGGAATCCCGACGGTCTCGCGCAGCGCGCGGTGCGCGCACTCAAGCAGGCCTTTCCCGAGCTTGGCGTCATCACCGATGTTGCGCTCGACCCCTTCACGACGCACGGGCAGGACGGTCTCATCGACGACGACGGCTACGTGCTCAACGACGAGACCGTCGCCGCGCTCGTGCGTCAGGCGCTGTCGCATGCGCAGGCCGGCGCGGACATCGTCGCGCCGTCGGACATGATGGACGGACGTATCGGCGCGATCCGCGAGGCGCTGGAACGCGCCGGCCATGTTCACACGCGCATCCTCGCCTATTCGGCCAAATACGCGTCGAGCTTCTACGGCCCGTTCCGCGACGCGGTCGGTTCGGCCGGCAATCTTGGCAAAGGCAACAAATATACCTACCAGATGGATCCGGCCAATTCGGACGAGGCGCTGCGCGAAGTCGCGCTTGACGTCGACGAAGGCGCCGACATGGTCATGGTCAAGCCGGGCCTGCCATACCTCGACATCGTGCGCCGCGTGAAGGACCGCTTCGGCATGCCGACTTTCGTCTATCAGGTCAGCGGCGAGTACGCGATGCTCAAGGCGGCCGGGCAGAACGGCTGGATCAACGAAAAGGCCTGCGTGCTCGAAGCGCTGACGAGCATCAAGCGCGCCGGCGCCGATGCGATCCTGACCTACTTCGCGCTCGACGTGGCGCGCTGGCTGAAGGAATAAGGACAGGAAAGGGTGGAGAGCAGCGAGGAACGAGAGAGAAGCGTCGCTCCGGCCTCCTCTCGTTTCTCGCTGCTCTTCACTCGTTTCCTGTAGTCACGGCAGCAGGGGCAAGCGCCGTACCA
This sequence comes from Tahibacter sp., assembly GCF_035481375.1. GTDB lineage: Bacteria > Pseudomonadota > Gammaproteobacteria > Xanthomonadales > Rhodanobacteraceae > Tahibacter. Next base: position 3,671 of record NZ_DATIGT010000186.1, on the reverse strand, counting down.
GCAGGATCTCCGTCGTCGAGATCGCGCATTGCCAGGCCAGCACTTCGACGCCGGCCGCGCGCGCTTCGCGCAGGCCTTTCGCATAGTCGGGATCGATCTCGCTCGCGGCGCGTACCGCAAGCACGTCGGCGCGCTGCACGCAGAACAGCAGCACCGCGCGCGCGCCGTCCCGGACCACGCGCTGCAATTCGCGCAGGTGGCGCAGGCCGCGCGTGCTGACCGCGTCGGGAAAGATTCCGAGCGCGTATTCGTCCGCGGCAGTGACGGACTTGACCTCAACGTAGCAGTCGGGCTGCGACGGCCCGCGCAGCAGCAGGTCGATGCGGCTGCCTTCATCGCCGCAGCGCACTTCGCGCAGCGTCTCCGCATATCCGGCCAGCGGCGGCACGCGTCCGGCGGCGATCGCCTCGGCGGCAAGCGCGTTCGCGCGTGCCGGATGCACGCCGACCAGCGCGCCGTCGACCTCGGCGAGTTCCCAGGTCCAGGCGCAGCGCCCGCCCGTGGCGCGCTCGCCGGCCCAGACCGTCAGTCCCGGCGCGGAGTAGCCGAGCATGCGGCCGGTGTTCGGGCAGTGGGCAAGGATCTCGCGTCCGTCGTCGAGCCGGATGTCGGCCAGGAAGCGCTGGCGGCGCGCGAGCAGCGTGCCGCGATGCAGGGGCGGGAAATGCATGCCGCGACGATGCCCGGCCGCTCCGGGCACCGCAAGCGCGGCTGGTATCATGCCGCGATGAAACCGCCTTCCTCCGCCAATCCCGCAGTCCAGCTCAAGATCGAGCGCCGCTCCAACCACCCGTGGATCTTCCAGAAAATGGTCGAGAAACCGGCGGAGCGGCCCAAGCCCGGCAGCGTCGTCGACATTTACGACCGCGACGGCAGCTTTGCCGGACGCGGCTTCTACAACGGTCACTCGCGCATCGCGCTGCGCGTACTCACGCAGGATCCCGACGAAGCCGTCGACGCGGCGTTCTTCGAACGCAAGATCGCGCAGGCCGTCGCGCTGCGGCGCGAGGTCCTCCAGCTCGACCGCGTGACCGACGCCTACCGCGTGGTCCATTCCGAAGGCGACGGCCTGTCCGGGCTCGTCGTCGACCGCTTCGCCGATACGCTCGTGATCGAGTTCTTCTCGGCCGGCATGTTCCGCCAGCGCGACCTGATCCGCCGCTGTCTGCTCGACCACTTCCCCGACAGCCAGATCTACGCCTTTGCCGAAGAGCACGTGCAGAAGCAGGAGAGCTTCGACTGCTCCACGCCGCCGACTCCGCGACCGACGGTCATCGAAGAGCACGGCGTGAAATTTCATGCCGCACCGGGGACCAAGCACAAGACGGGCTTCTTCGCCGACCAGCGCGACAATCGCCTGGCGCTCGCGGGCTTCTGTCACGACAAGCGCGTGCTCGACCTCTGCTGCAATTCCGGCGGCTTCGCGATCTACGCCAAGACCGTCGGCGGCGCGAAGGAAGTCGTCGGCGTGGACCTCGACGAAGAAATCCTCGAAGTCGCCGAATCGAACGCCCGGCTCAACAAGGTGAAAGTGCGCTTCGTCCAGGCCGACATCTTCCACTGGCTGCGCGACGTGGCTTCGGGCCGCGCCGAGCAGTTCGACGTGGTCGTGCTCGATCCGGCGAAGATGACGCGCGATCGCGAGCAGGTCATTCCGGCGCTCAAGAAATACCTCGACATGAACAAGCTCGCGCTCGGTGCGGTCAAGCCCGGCGGAATTTTCGTGACCTGCTCGTGTACCGGCCTCGTCAGCGAAGAGCAGTTCCTCGACATGCTGCGCCGCGCCGCGTTCTATTCGAACCGGACCGTACAGGTACTCAAGGTGACGGGTGCCGGTCCCGACCATCCGTGGCAGGCGCACGTGCCGGAATCGCGGTACTTGAAGGCCGTGTTCTGCCGCGTCGACTGACTGTGACGAAGTTCACGAAAATAATTCCGTACGGTCGTGAGCCGCTGTCCGGCCCCGATCCGAGTAACTAATACAAGGCGGTCATCGCCTTGCCAAAGCGCCACCGTAGGGCACCCCCTGAGCCTTACGGTGGCGTTTTGTTATCCGGCGTTTGTGCAAATCCGCGGAACGCCCGGCACGCATCAGCACTCGTTCATGGCCTTCATGTAGGCCGCGAAGCTCTCGGCTTCGATCTCGATGAAGACCACCTCCGAAACGCCGCAGGCCCGGATGCGGTCGAGCCGAAAATTGCGGAAGTCGCGCCGCAGCCGGCACCACGCACCCAGCGTCCAGCTGCCGCCCCAGAACGCGAGGCACAGCGGCTGGATCTCGCGCTCGGAGACGGCGCCTTTTTCGTCGGCATAATCGAGCCGCACGATGCGGCGCTCGGCGATCGCCGCATGGATGTCGTCGATGTGTGCCTTGAGCGCCGCGTGCTGCCCGAAATCCGGCGCGAACACGCGCGAGCGTTCGCTGCGTTCGCGCAGCTCGGCAGGCAATACCGCATTGATCTTGATCAGCGCCGCATCGGCGGCGCGGCTCAGGCGCTCGCCCGCGAACGCCTGTACGAAGCGCGAACCGACGACGAGGGCCTCGAGTTCGTCGGGCAGGAACATCAGCGGCGGGATGTCGCTGCCCTTGCGCAGCATGTAGCCGATGCCGGCTTCGCCCTCGATCGGCACGCCGGAACGCTGCAGGTCGGCGACGTCGCGATAGACCGTGCGCTGGGACACGCCGAGCGTCTCGGCGAGACCGCGGGACGGCAGCGCGGTACGACGACCGCGCAGGGCATGGATGATGAGGAACAGGCGATCAGCGCGGCGCATCGGGAGAGCATGCCGCGGCGCCGTTTCCGAAGCCACCGCGGAATCGTGTGGGCCCTCGGCCTCGCCGCGGCGGGACTGCCGGAGGCGATGCAGGCGGGTCGACGCATCGCCATCTGCATCGCCGTCCGGTCAGATCGCCGACCAGAGGCCGACGCGATTGCCTTCGGTATCGCGGAACTGGGCGAAATAGCCCATGTCGCCGGGAATCTCGGTGCGCGGCACGATCGTGTCGCCACCGAGTTCGAGCACGCGCTGCAGCACGGGCTCAAGGTTGTCGACACTCAGATAGACCACGCTGCCCTGGATCGCGGGCCGGCATTCCTCGTGGCGGATCAGCGCGCCGCTGACGTGCGGCCGGCCGCCGTAGGGAAACACGGCGAGTTCGGTTTCGCCCATGGGCTCGCGCCGGAGCGGAACGCCGAGGATGCGTTCGTAGAACGACTGCGCGCGATCGAGGTCGACGGTCGGGATTTCGAACCAGGCGGGAACGGTCGGGTTGAGCATGGCGGTTCCGGGAATGACGTGCCGATTGCACGGTCGCCATCGTGAGGACCCGCCACTGACAGCATGGTGGCAGCAGCTTTTTTTGTCGGAAAACCGGAGTGGGGAGCAGGGGAATCGTCAGAGCGGAGTTCGGGCCTCGCCCCGGGTTTGTCGGCAAGGATCGCTGCCGGTTCGTGCGTCGCCCTGCGAGGTACCCGCTCGTCCGATTCGCGATTCCACATTCCGGTTCCCACAACGAAGAAGGCCGCCTCTCGGCGGCCTTCTTCGTTACTCGCTTACGGCGTGGATTCGAAGCCGTTTTCGAAGATCAGATCCGGCGGAGCCGTGCGGCAGCTCTGCACCTTCACGTCGTCGACGAACCAGCCCAGCGGCGTGTCGCCGACCGAACCGTC
>NZ_DATIGT010000185.1:0-1603 GCF_035481375.1 Tahibacter sp. | reverse complement strand
CCTGCGGCTCGCCCCGGCCACGAGTTCAATCAATCCCGGCTGTCCGGCTCGAAGAAGCACCAGCGCACGTCGGGGAATTCGGCGCGGAACGCCGCCTCGACGCGGTTGATGTCGTCGATGAGTTCGCGCGGCGACAGGTAGCGCGACATTTCCGCCTTGATCGCGACCATGACGTCGGGCCCCATCTGCAGCGTCAGCAGGTTGTAGACCTGCTTGATCTCTTCCCGGCCGGCGAGAAACTTGAGCATCGCTTCCTTCGCACGCGGTTCCACGCCCTGTCCGATCAGCAGCGCCTTCACTTCGACCGCAATGAACACGGCGATGACGATGAGCAGCACGCCGATGCCGATGGAACCGATCGCGTCGTACATCGGATCGCCGGTCGCCATCGTCAGCAGCACCGCGATCAGCGCGAACACGAGACCGAGCAGCGCGGCGAGGTCTTCGCCGAAGATCACGATCAGTTCGCTCTGGCGGCTGTCGCGGAACCAGCGCCACAGGCTCTGCTGCCCGCGCGCCTTGTTCACTTCGTTGAGGCAGCCCCACATCGACAGCGTCTCGGCGATGATGCCGAAGGTCAGCACGCCGACCGCGAGCCACGCCCATTTCAGCGGTTCGGGGTGCTGCAGCTTGTGCACGCCCTCGTAGATCGAAAACATGCCGCCGACGCTGAACAGCATCAGCGCGACGAGGAACGACCAGAAATAGATCGCCTTGCCGAAACCGAGCGGAAAATCCGGCGACGGCGGCGCCTTGGCGCGCTTGATGCCGAGCAGCAGCAGCCCCTGGTTGCCGCAGTCGGCCAGCGAGTGGACCGCTTCGGCGAGCATCGAGCCCGACCCGGTAAGGATCGCGGCGACGAGCTTGGCGACGAAGATCGCGAAGTTCGCGCCGAGCGCATAGAAAATCGTCTTTACCGAATCCGCTTTGCCGGCCATGTGTTCCCCTCGTCCGTGCCTGGTCGCTGGCGGCGGAGTCTACCATCGGCCCTCAGCGGGAGAAGTAGGGCGCAATAAGCGAAGCGCATTGCGCCGTGTCCGGTCTGGCCTCGTCGTTTCACGTCGACGCAAAGGCGCAAACGGCTGCGCGAAAACCGGATGGTTTCGCGCGAATGGCGCAATGCCCTTCGGCTATTGCGCCCTACGGCGTCTGGGCCAGGAGGAACGTCGCCTTTGGCGCGAGTTCGCTGCGCGGGCAGTGGCGCGCGATCAGCTCCAGCCGCGAGCGCCATTCCGGCGTGCCTTCGCGCGCGCGCTGCGCGAGCTGCCAGCACAGTTCGGCGAGTCCGGGCGTGTCGCCGGCGCGCGCGGCGAGATCGCGGGCCAGCGAATCCGCATCGGCATCGGCGCCGATGCGCAGCCAGGCGCGCGCGAGCTGCAGCTGCTGCGGCGCAGTCAGCGCCGGGCCGTTCGCGTCGACCTTGCGGAAGTCGTCGATCATCTGCTTGACCTTGCGCGCGGCGGCCGCGTCGGCGATCGGCAGCTCGAGGGCGCGCTGCACGGCACGGCGCATCGCGGCCGGTTCGTTCGCGAAGCGTGCGCAGCGATACAGCGCGATGCGCACGTCGAGCGACGGCGGCCCCGCGGCATCGAGCGGCTCGAGC
>NZ_DATIGT010000184.1:0-2051 GCF_035481375.1 Tahibacter sp. | reverse complement strand
CACGGGGGCGATCGGGCCGGGCTCGTCGAGCACGCCGTCGCCGTCGTGATCGAACACGTTCGCCGGATAGCGCGGGCGGTCGGCAATGAACACGATGCTGCCGCGATACCAGATCGCGTCCACCAGCGTCTCGGCGCTGCGCAGATCCTGTTCGGGCTCGACGCTCTGGCGCACGGTCGGAAAGCTCTGGTAGACGATGCTGCCGATCGGATCGACGCTGCCGTCGGGATTCACGCGCAGCCGCGCGACGTCGCTCGCACCGTAATTCGTCGCGTCGCCGCCGCCATTGAAGTGGGTGCCCAGCGCATATACCACGCCGTCCGCGCGCACGAGCAGGCGGCGCACGCGCGTGCCGCCCGCGTTGCGCGACACGCCGATGGTGCTGTACTGGTCGTAGCGGAAGATCAGGCGGCCGTCGCCGTCGAAATCCGTGTCGAGCGTACCGTTCGCGTGCAGCGCGACGATGCAGCCCGACGGCTCCAGCGCGGCGAACACGAGATAGCAGGAGAACAGCACGCGGTCCCGAACCGCGTCGTAGCCGAGGTCGCTGAGCACGGGCGTTGCGGCGAGCTGCGAGCCGTTCGGCACGACGAGAAGACCGTTGCCGGAGAACGTCGTATCGAGGCTGCCGCCGGTGTCGATGCGTGCAAGCGCGTAGTCGCCGTTGCCGCTGCCGCCGGACGTGATGCCGGCAACGATGAGATCGCCGTCGGGCAGCACGAGCAGCCGCGCGCAACTGTCCTCGTCGGCGCCGGCACCGTTGAAATCGAGTTCGCGGATGCCGGTCGAATTGAAGCTCGTGTCGAGCTGGCCGGCCGCGGTCACGCGCATCGCGAACAGGCGCCGCTCGCTGCCGCGCGTCACGGTGCCGCAGGCGACGACACGGCGGTTCGCGAGCGCGACCGCGTGGGCGAGACGCGTCTGCGCGCCGTCGAACGCGGCGAGGTTGCGCAGGAAGAACTTGCCGTCGCCGGCGAAGTTGGTGTCGTAGTTGCCGTTCGCATCGAGGCGGATGAGGAATCCGCCGAGACCCTCGCCGGTGTCGCCGGTGCCGGCGATGACCGCCCGGTCGTCGCGATCGACCGACAGCGAGCTGCAGGTATCGAAGCCGGTTCCGCCCATGTCGGCCGCGACGCGCCGCGTGCCTTCGAGGTCTTCGGGGCCGGTGTAGCCCATGTCGAGCGCGCGTGCGCGGCGGACATGGCGCGTCACGGCGCAGTCGAGGTTGGTCGTCGCCGCTTCGTCCCACTCGTTGAGCACGAGCAGGCGCTGCTGCGAATCCTCGGCGACGCCGATCGCGTTCTCGCTGATGCGATGCTCGCGCGTGATGTTGAGAAAGGCGCCGGCGGCGCGGTCCGGACCGAACTCGTTCCAGTACGGGGTCTGCGCGTACAGCGATGTCGAGGCCAGCAGCAGGATGGGCAGGGTGATACGACGCAACATGATCGGCTCCGCGGAATCGATGACGGATTCCCCGATCCTGCCCACGCGGTTGCGTCGCACCGCGGGCCACGCAGCGCCGGTTCAGCCCGGCGGTCGGCCTTCGAGCGCGGCCTGCAGGTTGCGCAGGCAGCGCTGCATGGCCGGCTGCAGGCAGCGGCGCAGCAGCAGGCTCGCGAACGGACGCGCGGTGCGCGTAGCGGGCTCGAAGCGATAGGTCCAGGTCACGCGCGTGCCGCGCTGCAGCGGCTGGAACTGCCAGTCGGCGTGTCCGGCGCGCACGAGCCAGGCAAACGGCGCGCGGAAGCCGCTCAGCGTGTAGGCGTGATGCAGCGGCGCGCGCAGTGCGGTGATGCGTTCGTGCAGCACCGTTCCGTCGGCATTGTGAATTTCGCGCTCGCTGCCGGCGGCGACGGGACCGAGCAGCACGATGCGACGCATCGCCGGGATCGGTCCGTAGCCGGTGAAGGTCGGCGGGAAGCGCTCGGCGTCGATGCTCAGCGCGAAGACGTCGTCGGCGGACTGCTCGAACCGGTGATCGGCGACAAGGAGGATGGTCATGGCGGCATCCGCAGTCATGTCGCCGGCGAGCGTGCCGGCGACGGGCCGCC
>NZ_DATIGT010000183.1:0-8861 GCF_035481375.1 Tahibacter sp. | reverse complement strand
GAGCCGCGTCGCCTGCGCGTTCGCGAAGCGCCGGCCGCGCGCGGAACGCGCGGCGTGCTGACATGGGCGCTCAGCGGGCGACGTCCGCCTTCGCAGCCAGCTCCGCGATGTGCTGCGCGAGCGCCGCATTGCCCTGCTGCTGTGCGAGCTTCTGCGGCGTCTGCCCGGCCGCATCCGCCGCGCCGAGGTCGGCGCCGCGCGCCGCGAGACGGTCGATGACGCTCTGCTTGCCGAACAGCGCGGCGAACATCGCCGCGGTCTGTCCCGCGCGATTGCGCGCGTCGACCTGCGTGCGCGCGTCGTCGAGCAGGCGCAGCACGATGGCCTCTTCGCCCTTGAAGATCGCGCCCATCAGCGCCGTGTTGCCGCGACGGTCGCCGACGTTCGGATCGGCGCCGGCGCGCAGCAGCGCGTCGACGGTGTCGCGCTTGCCGTTGTAGGCCGCGAGGATCAGCGCGGTGTAGCCCGATGCGTCGGTCGCGTCGATCGGCGTGCCGGCTTTCACGAGATCCAGCACGAGCTCGGTGCGGCCCGCGCGGGAAGCGTCGAAGAGATAGGTTTGGGATTGCGCCAGAGTGAGTGCGGGTTCGGCGGCTTGCGTGAAATGGCCGAATGCCATCAGCGCGATCGCGATGTTAGTGCGCATGGAATTCCTCAATGCGGAAAATCAGCGGCGGAAAAACCCTGAAGGGGAGGGCTTTCAGGAAGGGGAAGGCTTCGAGAAACCCCCCATCACGCAAGTAGCCCGGCATCGCCGCCCCGTCCTGGGAGAGCGGCCTTGCGGCGACGCCGGGCCATCGCCGGTCACTCGACCAGCGATTCCGCGGCGAGGCGCACCTGCGCGACATCGCCTTTGACCGCTTGCGTCAGCCGCGTGCCGTAGTCGGCGTCGGCCTTGTAAAAATGCGACAGCATGATCAGCGTGGTCTGCGCGTCCTGCACCTGACCGAGATCGCCCGCGAGATTCGCGACGAGATTCCTCTTCGCGGTCGCATCGAGCGTGCGATAGAACTCGCCGGCCTGGCGGAAATTCAGGGTGCGCGGAATGCGCTGCTGCTGCGTCGCGCCCGACAGCGGCAGCGCGCTGTACTTCGCGTCCGCCGTTTCCTTCATCGGAAAGCGCCGGCTCGGCTGGTAGTTCACGTCGGTCGTCGTCGCGCCGGAATTCGCCGCGCCGTCCTGATTGCCGTTGAGCACCGCCGCGGCTGGCCGGTTGACCGGCAGTTGCAGGCCGTTCGCGCCGATGCGATAGAGCTGCGTGTCGGCATACGAGAACACGCGGCCCTGCAGCAGCCGGTCTTCCGACGGTTCGATGCCCGGCACGAGATTCGCCGGCGCGAACGCGCTCTGTTCGGTTTCCTGGAATACGTTCGCCGGATTGCGGTTCAGGGTCATCGTGCCGATCTTCGTCTCGGGCACGCCGGGCCAGATCTTCGTCGGATCGAGCGGATCGAAATCGAAGCCCGCGAGCTGCTTGGGTTCGAGCACCTGGATGTACAGGTCCCACTGCGGAAAGTCCTTGCGCGCGATCGCGTCGACGAGGTCGCGCGTCAGGTGATTGAAGTCGCGCGACTGGACTTCGGCCACCTGTTTCGCGTCCAGCGTCTTTACGCCTTGCTTCGTCGCCCAGCGGAACTTCACGTAGCGATAGTCGCCCGCGGTGTTCACGAACTTGTAGGCATGCACGGAGCTGCCGTCCATGAAGCGATAGCCGGCCGGCGTGCCGAGGTCGGAATACACGCGCGTCAGCATGTGCGTTGCTTCAGGTACGTGCGAGAAGAAATCGAACACGCGCTTCGGATCCTGGATGTTCGTCGCCGGCGAAGGCTTCAGCGAATGCACCATGTCCGGAAACTTGATCGCATCGCGGATGAAGAACACCGGCAGGTTGTTGCCGACGAGATCCCAGTTGCCTTCGCTGGTATAGAACTTCGTCGCGAAGCCGCGCGGATCGCGCAGGGTCTCGGGCGAATGCTGGCCGTGGATCACGGTCGAGAAGCGCACGAACACCGGGGTCTTCGTGCCGTTGACGAACACCCTGGCGCGCGTGAGGTTCGTGATGTCCGCGGTCGCGACGAACTCGCCGTGCGCGCCGGTGCCGCGGGCATGCACGACGCGCTCGGGGATGCGTTCGCGATCGAAGCGCTGCAGTTTCTGGATCAGCTGTACGTCCTGCAGCAAGGTCGGTCCGTTCGGGCCCGCCGTCTGCGAGTTCTGGTTGTCGCCGACCGGTGCGCCGTTGTCGCGCGTGAGGCGGCCTTGCGCGTGTGCTCCCGGCACGAATGCGGCCAGGGCAACGGCCAGGCCGACGCGCGCGAATTTCGTTGAATACATGGCATCCCTCTAAGCGGGTGAATCGAGGACTGCCGCTCTCCCGGCCGCGAGTATCACGGTCCCGTTTCCATCGGAGAAATCAATTGATGCGATCGAGTCGATAGGTGCCGGCTATTCGATTCATCGGCGCCGGTGGCTCTATCGCGACCGGATCCGCCAGGCTGCGGCGCCGCGCGTCCACGCCGGCCCGGCGATCGTGCCGGTTCGCTGGCGATGCTGCATACGCATGACGTCGGCATGCGATTCCGCACGGTGTGCGCGGCGAGAGTCGCAGGTGCAGGCATTCGCTTGAGTATCGCGTCGTGCCGCGCGCCCGTTCATCGCACTACGGTCGCCGCGTGCGCAACGACCGTGGTCGATGCCGGCACGGGCTCGCCGGCACGCTTGAGCGTGCGTCTCAAAATTTGAGCGTATGTCGCAATTTTCTCCATTGCGGCTTCTGCAACGGGGCGCTGAAGGATTATCCGGCTGTCGGTCGGCGGGCGGATTTTTACGATGCCTCGTCGCGAATGCCACGGCGCGCCGATGCCTGTTTTTGGGCTTCTTCCGGATGGCGTCTCCTTGTCTGCGGTGCGTTCGCGTATGGCGATTGCCGACGGGCGTTCGTGCGTCCGCGTATCGATACGGTGTTGAACAGTGGCGGAGAAAGACACGATGCGTCGGAGTTCTGAGGGCTTGGGGGCTGCTGCGAAAATCGGCGCATCTCGGTGCCGCACGGTGTTCGCGCTGATCGGGGCGATCGTCGGCTTGGCGCTGGGCGGCAGCGAAGCGCTGGCGCAGCCCGGCACGAACCTCGCGCTCGGCGCGCCGGTCACGATGTCGAGCACGGCCGCGGGTTCGGCCGCGGCCAACTGCGTCGACGGAACCGCGGGTGATTTCTGTCTGACCGGCGTCAGCGGCACGAACGGCATCGCGAACCAATGGGTCGACGTCGACCTGCTCGGCGACCATCCGATCGAGCGCATCGTGCTCGACAACACCGGCGCGACCTGCTGCCGCAGTACCGATCGCTGGCTGCTGATCGTCTCCGGCGATTCGTCGCTGCCGCGGCCCGCGAATCCCGCGGCGGTCTACGCCAATGCGCGCTACTACCGTCTCGCCTATGCCAACGGCGCGAACGGCACGACGGGAGCCGCCTCGAGCGTCAACGGCGGTACCGCGGCCGGCGCGACCTGGACCACGCTGACGATTCCGACCGGTCTGCGCAAGGCCGCGTGGATCCGCGTGTTCCAGCTCGACAACTCCGGCGGCACGGGCAACGGACAGCTCGGCTTCAACGAAATCCGCGTGATCCAGGGCGCGCCGTTCCAGCGCTATCTCGTCAACGGCGGTTTCGAAACGCCGGGTTCGGGCGGCGCGCTCGGCGTCATGCGCGCGAACGGCACGACGCCGGGCTGGTCGACGACCGACCAGTTCAACGCGTTCGAGAACTGGAATCGCGGTCCCGCGGGAAGCGCGGGCCCGTACGACTTCCCGGCATTCGAGGGCAGCACGCTGATCGAACTCAATGCCTGGACGAGCGGCACCGTGTCGCAGTCGATCTGCGTGTTTCCCGGCGAATCCTTCCAGTGGTCGCTCGCGCACCATGTCCGGAACCCCGCACCGATCGGTCCGACGGCACCTGACGTCGCGAAGCTGACGATCGACGGTGCCGACATTGCGCAGTTCTCCGACAACAGCATTCGCAATGCGACAGCGGCCTCGGACCACGCCTGCACGCTGCTCGCGGGCGCTGCGGCCGCGAGCGCGACCTGTTCCTCGGCCCTCGCGCCGCCGTTCACGTCCGACGCCAACGGCTGGGGCCACTGGCGCGGTGCCTGGAGCAACACGAACGCGGTTCCGAAGAAAGTCACGTTCGAAGTCGGCGCGGTCACGTCCGCGTCCGGCAGCATCAGTGCCGGCAATTTCCTCGACGCGTTCGACCTCGCGGGTCTCGCGACCGTGGTCACGTTCAGCTCGGCGTCCTCGAGCGGTCCGGAAACGATACCCGGCGCGAATCTCCCGGTGCTCACGCTCAGCGGCGTGCTCGCCGCCGACAGTTCGGTCGACATCGCGTTCGGCGGAACGGCCGTGCTCGGCCAGCACTATTCGACGTCGACCGGCACGGCCACCGTCACCGTGCCGATTCCGGCCGGCACCTACGACGGCACCGCGGCCACCGGCATTCCGCTGACGCCCTACCTGCAGATCCTGTCGGACGGACCCGTGCACAGCCCGCCCGACGTGCTGCGCATGACACTCGCGAACTTCGGCGCCGGCATCAAGCTCGGCAACGGCCAGACCTGTTCGCCCGGCAGCAATCCGCTCGATTACACGATCTTCGACATCCGCCCGCAGCTCAGCCTCCAGAAGAGCACGCCGACGACGACGCTCGTGCCGAACGGCACGGTCACCTACACCGTCACCGCCAGCAACATCGGCAGCGTCGACGGCGGCGGCACCGTCATTGCCGACGCCGTTCCCGCAGGCATCTCGGCGTTCGGCTGGACCTGCACCGCTTCGGGCGGCGCCGCCTGCCCGAACGCGAGCGGCAGCGGTGCGATCAGCGAAACCGTGGCGAGCTTCCCCGCGGGCGGCACGCTGGTCTACACGATTGCGGCGACGGTTGCCGCCGTGCCGCCGGCAAGCCTCTCCAACACCGCGACGGCGACGCTCGCCGACGCGGACTGCGCGCCGGGCAATTCGCCGTCGCCGTGTGTCGCGACGGCCGTCATCGCCGCGCGACCCGCGATACGCATCGACAAGGGCACGCCGGATACCGTGGCTTCGCCGGGCGGCACGGTGAACTATGCGGTGAACCTCACGAATGCCGGCAGCGCCGGCGTCACTGCCGCATCGCCGTTCACGTTCAGCGATGCGCTGCCGGCCGGCGTCACGGCCTTCGGCTGGACGTGCCAGGCCTTCGGCGGTGCCGTCTGTCCCGTCGCCTCCGGCTCGGGCGCGATCAGCGCCACGATCACGACGATGCCGCGCGGCAGCCGCCTGACGTATTCGATCCAGGCCGCGGTCGCGGCGAATCCGCCCGCGAGCGTCGTCAACACCGCACAGATCACCGCGCCGGCCGGCGGCGGAACCTGCGCGCAGAACGGCAACGCCGATCCCTGCGCCGACAGCGTCGCGCTGCCGGCGGCGCCGAAGATACGTGTCAACAAAACCACAAGTACAACCAGTCTCGTAGCCGGCGGCACGGTCGATTACACGGTCGTCGTCACGAACGCCGGCAATGTCGCCGCGAACGGCACCACCGTCAGCGACGCGATCCCGGCCGGGCTGACGACGCCGTTCACCTGGACCTGCACCGCGGCCAGCGGCGCGGCCTGCCCGAACGCGAGCGGCAGCGGCGAGATCGCCGAGACGATCGCGACGCTTCCGGCCGGCGGCAGCGTGAGCTTTGCCATTGCAGCGACCGTCGTGAGTCCGGCGGCGCCGACGCTCGTGACGAACACCGCACGCGCGACACCGCCGCCCGGCGGCGTCTGCGCGCCGGCCAACAGCGCGCCGCCGTGTACGGCGGCCGCTGCGCTGTCGCCAGTGCCGATCATGAGCCTGCAGAAGACGGCATCGACAGCGGTGCTCGTACCCAATGCGAACGTCGTCTTCACCCTCCTCGCGCGCAACGTCAGCGACCGCGGCGCCGACGGCACGACCATCGCCGACGCGGTTCCCGCCGGACTCGCCTTCACGTCATGGACCTGCAGCGGCAGCGGCGGCGCGACGTGCACGACGGCCAGCGGCAGCGGCGCGGTCAACCAGGTCGCCGCCGCGTTTCCGCCCGGCGGCGAGATCATTCATACGATCCACGCCACCGTGTCCGCGTCGCCGCCCGCGTCGATCACGAACACCGCGAGCGGAACGCCGGCGAACAACGGCGCCTGCTTTCCGAACAACACGGCGCCGCCCTGCACGAGCGCCGTCACGCTGACGCGTCCGCCGAGCGTCAGCATCACGAAGACGTCCTCGGCGACGGCTGTCGTGCCGAACGGCACGATCACCTACGAGATCGTCGTCACCAATACGGGGACATCCAGCGCCGCCGGCACGCTCGTCAACGATCCGGTGCCTGCCGGCATCACGTCGTTCGCGTGGACCTGCGCGGCGAGCGGCGGCGCCGCCTGCGCGCATGCGAGCGGCAGCGGCGGCATCGGCGAGACCGCGCTCGTCTTCCCGGCGGGCGGCTCGCTGACCTATACCGTCACCGCGGTCACGTCGGCAAATCCGCCGGCGTCGATCACGAACACGGCGCGCGCGACGCCGCCGAACCAGGGCACCTGTTCGCCGAGCAACACGCAGCCGCCCTGCGCGGCGAGCGTGTCGACGCCGCCGGTTCCCGTGCTCGATCTGCAGAAGACGACGTCGTCGGCCGTGCTGACGCCGGGCGGAACCGTCGTCTATGCGATCACCGTCGGCAACGCCGGCTTCGTGCCGGCGGACGGCAGCGTCGTCAGCGACCCGATACCGGCGGGACTCACGACGCCATTCACGTGGACCTGCTCGGCCGCGAACGGCGCGGTCTGTCCGAATGCGAGCGGCAGCGGTGCGATCGCCGAGACCATTGCGACCCTGCCGGCCGACGGATCGCTCGACTACACCGTCACGGCCACGGTCGCCGCGAATCCGCCGGCGCTGATCGACAACGTCGTGACAGCGCAGCCGCCCGCGAGCGGCGGTCTCTGCGCGCCCGACAACGCCGCGCCGCCCTGCCGCGCGAACGTGCAGCGGCCCGCCGCGGCGATCGTCCAGCTACACAAGAGCACGACGGCAGCGCAGGCCACACCCGGCGGCACGGTGACGTACTCCGTCGTCGTCACGAATCCGGGCAATGCCGATGCCGGCGGCACGACGGTCAGCGATCCGATTCCTGCGGGACTGACGACGCCGTTCACGTGGACCTGCACCGCGAGCGGCGGCGCGGTCTGCGCCGCCGGCGGCAGCGGCGCATTGAACGACACGCTCCCGGCATTCCCGGCCGGCGCGACGGCGACCTACACGATCACCGCGACCGTCGCCGACGCTCCGCCGGCGAGCGTCACGAACACCGCCGCGGCGACACCCGCGCCCGGCGGCGTCTGCGCGCCGGGCAACACGCCGCCGCCGTGCACCTCGGCCGCGACAGTGCCGGCCGCGCCGACTATATCTGTGCAGAAGTCCACGTCTGATTTTTTTGCGACGCCGTCCGGCACGCTGACCTATACCGTCGTCGTCAGCAACACCGGCAGCGTGCCCGCCGACGGCACGACCGTCGGCGATCCGCTGCCGGCCGGCCTCACTGCGTTCGACTGGACCTGCACGGCCAGCGGCGGCGCGGCGTGCACCGCGGCGGGCAGCGGCGCGCTCGCCGACACGATCGCGCCGTTTCCGCCCGGCAGCGTCGCGACCTATACGATCACGGCCGCCGTCGACGCAGCGCCGCCGGCGCAGATCACGAACACGGCCTCCGCAACGCCGGTCGACGGCGTCTGTGCGCCGGCCAATACCGCGCCGCCGTGCGCGTCGACGACGACGACGCCGACCGTGCCTCGGATCAGCGTGGCGAAGACCGCGAACACGGACGTGCTGACGCCCGGCGGCACCGTCGTCTACACCGTTGCCGTCGGCAACGCCGGCGCCGTCGCCGCGACCAATGTGCTCGTCAGCGATCCGATGCCCGCGGGCATCGCCGCGTTCGACTGGACCTGTGCCGGCACGGCGTGCCCGAATCCGGCCGGCACCGGTGCGATCAGCCAGACGATCGCGGCCCTGCCGGCCGGCGCCTCGGTCGTCTACACCGTCACCGCGACCGTCGGCGCGGCGCCACCGGCGCAGATCACGAACACCGTCAGCGTCGATCCGCCCGACGCCGTCTGCGCCCCCGGCAACACGCCGCCGCCGTGCAGCAGCTCGGTCAGCACGCCGCCGGGGCCGCAGGTCAGCGTGACCAAGACCGCCGACACGACGGTGCTGACGCCCGGCGGCACGGTGACTTATACGATCATTGTGAACAATGCGGGATCCGTGGCCGCACCGAATACCGTCGTCGGCGACCCGGTTCCGCCGGGTATCGCGACGTTCGACTGGACCTGCGCAAGCGCCGGTGGCGCGATCTGCCCGAACGCGAGCGGCAGCGGCGCGATCAACGAAACGATCGCGACCCTGCCCGCCGCTGCGAACGTGACCTACACGGTCGCGGCAAGCGTCAGCGCGACGCCGCCTGAGCAGATCACGAACACGGCGAGCGCCAGTCCGCCCGGCGGCCTCTGCGTGCCGGGCAACACGCCGCCGCCGTGCAGCAGTTCGGTCAGCACGCCGCCGGGGCCGCAAATCCGCGTGACCAAGACCGCCGATACGGCGACGCTGACGCCGGGCGGCACGATCAACTACACGGTGACCGTCACGAACACCGGCTCGGTCGCGGCACCGAACACCGCGGTCAGCGATCCGGTTCCCGCGGGCATCACCGCGTTCGCCTGGAGCTGCAGCGCCGCCGGCGGCGCGGTCTGCCCGGCCGCGAACGGCACCGGCGCCGTCAACGCCGTCATCGCGACGCTGCC
>NZ_DATIGT010000182.1:0-4846 GCF_035481375.1 Tahibacter sp. | reverse complement strand
CTCGCGAGCTGGGCGAGCGAGACCGCCGCCGCGTGCACGTCGGCGAAGCCCGCTGCGGCGGCCGCCGCGAGCACGCCGCCATCGCCGAACCAGCGGCGCAGCGCGGTCGACAGCAGCAGCGCCGCGGCGACGATCGCGACGAACAGCAGCGCCTGGCGCAGCGCGAACGGCCGGCCCAGCGCCGCCGGCGGTGCGTCCTCGTCGGCTGCCCGGCTGCGCCAGACGAACCAGCCTGCGACCGCCGCGGCGGCCAGACCGGCGGCGATCAGCGGCACGGCGAGATCGGCGAGCAGCGCCGGCGCGAGCGCGAACAGGATCAGTGCGAGCTGCACCACGGTTGCGATGCACGACAGCAACGCCGCGGCGATGCAGCCGGGCAGGGCGTGCGCGTCGGCCGACGCGCGCTGGCCCATGCCGGCGATGGTCGCGGCGCTCGAGACGAACCCGCCGAGCAGTCCCGCGAGCGCGAGCCCGCGCCCGGCGCCGAACACGCGCAGCGCGACATAGCCGGCCGCGTTGATGCTCATGACGAGGACGACGAACAGCCAGAGCTTGCGCGGGTTGAGCACCTGCCACGGATCGATCGCGCGATCGGGCAGCAGCGGCAGCACGATCAGCGCTGCAGCGGCCAGCAGCAGCGCATCGCTCAGCTCCTGCTCGCTGAGCACCTGCCGCGTGAAGCGGTGAAGACTGGTCTTGCTTTCGAGCACGACGGCGAGCGCGACGAACAGCGCTGCAGCCAGCTGCGCGTGCGACTGTGCGAGCGCACCGAGCAGGAACGTCACGAGCAGCGCGAGTTCGGTGACGACGCCGGGATCGTGCTCGGCGCTGTGCCAGTAAGAAGCCACCGTCATCGCGGCAACGGCCGCACCGGCGACGGCGAGCGCGACCGGCCCGAGCAGCATGGCGATCGCGCCGCCGAGCGCGACGACCGCGAAACTGCGCACGCCGGCCGCTTCGCGTCCCGCCTGCGCCTTCTCGCGCTCGCGCCCGATGCCGACGAGCAGCCCGCCGCCGAGCGCGGCGACGAGTCCGAACAACTGCTCGGCGGCGATCAGCGGCAGGGAGGGTTCGGGCGTGGGCATGGGCGTAGGGTGCTGGTGGTTGACGTGGGGCGCAATAACCGAAGGGCGTCGCGCCGCGGTGGGCGGGCCTCGTCGCGTGGAGATGGCGCGATGCGCTTTGCGGTTGCGCTTTGCGGTTGATGGCGCAATGCGCTTCGCTTATTGCGCCCTACGGTCGTGTGTCGTGATCCCTGCGCGGCCGGTCTTCCGTACGTCCGGGGTACATCCAGGGGAAATCATCATGCGCCGAACCGCCGTCTTCGCCTCGTTGTTGCTCAGCTCCGCCGCCGCTCTGGCCGGCCCGTCCTACGACGCGCCGCATCAGGCCGACGATCCGGCCTCGCCGCCGGCGATCTCCGCGGCGATGACGCGGCTCATGGATCTGACCGAACCCGCGATGACGCCGGCCGCCGCCGAGGCGCCGACCTGCGGCGTCAGCAAGGCGCTGGCGACGACGACGCGCTTCTGCAACGCTGCGCCGCTGCAGTTCCCCGGCGCGGGCGCGGCATCGCAGTATCCGAGCGACATCGTGGTTGCCGGCCTCTCGGGCGTGGTCACCGACGTCAAGGTCCAACTGCTCGACGTGACGCACGGCAACACGTCGCGCCTCAGCGCGCGCGTGCAGCATCCGGGCGGTCAGCTCGTCGGCCTGACCGGCAGCGGCTTCGACGTCGACGATGCGCCGCTGCCGTCGGTGCTCAATGCTGACTGGACCTTTGCCGACGATGCCGAGGTCTACGCGCTCCCCGAGACCGGGATCGTGAGCTACGCGCACACCGTGCCGGCCAGAACCAACCGCTATCTGCCGCGCGTGTTCGCCGCGTTGCCGCTGCCCGCGCCGGCCCCGGCGACGACCGTGCAGCAGATGCTGGCTTCGCTCAAGGGCACGAATCCCAACGGCACCTGGCGCCTCTGGGCCGCGCAGTACACCGGCGCGGAGCCGCAGCCCAGCGGCACGATCTCCGACGGCTGGTGCCTCGACATCACGACCGCGCCGGTCGCCGATACCTGCTATTTCACCGCGACGCGCACCGGCTCGCTCAATGCCGGCGACGTGCAGCAGGCCGGCCGCATCACGCGCGACGGGAAACCGTCGCTGTGCACCGCGCCGGCCAAGACCGCCGCGCTCGAAAACACGACGGCCGTGCGTCGCGACCGCTACGACTTCGCGGCGATTTCGTCGCAGCCCGTCTGCGTGACCGTGACCGCCGACTTCACGCAATGCGGCGGCAACCAGACCCAGATCGCGATGTATTCGAACTACAACCCGGCGACGCCAAACACCGGGCATCTCGCCGACAGCGGCTACAGCACGATCGGCAGCATCGCATTCTCGCGCCGGCTCGCGGCGAACCAGGCGTTCAGCATCGTCGTCAACGAAGTGGATGCGGGGGCCGGATGCGCGCAGTACACGTTCCGGCTCGAAGCGAACGTCTGCGAAGCGCCGCCGTCGGGCGACCGCATTTTCTACGGCGGGTTCCAGCTCGTGATTCCGGTGGGATGAGGCGGGGCGACGGCGCAATGCCCTTCGGTTATTGCGCCCTGCCGTCGCTTGTTGGAAAACGCCGCGCGAACCATTCCTGCCAGTGGCGCTGCGCCGAGGCGGCCGCGGCTTGCGCGTCGCGGCCGTAGCAGTAGTGCGCGACGCTCGCGTTCGTCGTTCCGGCCTGGGAGAACGTGCCGAGCAGTACGATCTGCGGATCCGGCACGGGCGTGCGTACGAGCAGATAGCGCTGGCGCATGTCCTGGCGCACGAACTCGACGAGTCCTTCGGGGGCGGCGAACGGCAGCTCGGCATGTTCGCCGACGTCGGCATGCGCGATCTGCAGTCCGTCGAGCAGCGCGCGCCAGAGCGGCGCCTGTTCGCCCTGCGTCTGATGCATGACCGAGGCGAAGGCCGCGGGCTCGCCGGCGGAGTGGGCGAGATAGAGCCGCAGCACTTCGAAGAACGCCGGCCAGCCGGCCTCGAAACCTTCGAGCGACGCATCCCAGTCGTCATACGCGGCGGTCAGCGAATGCGTCATGCGCACGAGGTGTTGGCCATTGCCGCGCGCAGTTATCGTGATCTCGGTCTCGACCGGCGGCGCGCCTTCGGCCCATTCGCGCTCGACATAGCCAAAGCGCAGCGGCGGTTCCCAGATCGTGACCTCGCCGCTGGAGCTGCCGTTCGCGCCGAAGTCGAACTGCAGCCGGCCGCCGACGCGCCCGTCGATCTCGCAGCGCGTGAACCACGCGGTGTAGCCCGGACCCGTCGCGAGCACGCGCCAGAGTTCCTCGCGTGTCGCGGTTGCGACAAATTCCATGTCAACCCAACGGCGGCCGGTTTCGGGATCGAGCTTCAGCGGCATGGCGAGATTCTCCGGGCGATGCGAAGGCTCAGGCGAGCGTGCCGGCATAGTGTGCGCGCGGCCGGATCAAACGGCCGTGTTCCTGCTGCTCCAGCGCATGGGCGAGCCAGCCGGCGAGGCGGCCCGAGGCGAACAGCACGAGCGCCGCGCCGGCCGGCAGCGCGTGCAGCCGGCAGATCGCCGCGAGCGCGAAATCGAAGTTCGGGCGCAGGCCGCTGATGTCCTCGGCGCGCGCGATCAGTGCATCGAGCGCGCGCAGCGCGGCGCTGCGCGCATGGCGGCGGCGCAGTCGCGACAGCAGTTCCGCGGCGCGCGGATCGCCGTCCGGATACAGCGCGTGGCCGAACCCGGGCAGTTCGTCGCCGCGCTGCCAGCGCTCGGCGAGCGCATCGGCGCCGTCGGCGATCAGCGCGTGCGCGCGGGCCGCCGCGCCGCCGTGCCGCGGACCGGTCAGCGCGGCGAGACCGCTGCAGACCGTCGCATGCAGATGCGCACCGGTGGAGGCGACGACGCGCGCGGCGAACGCGGAGACGTTGAGCTCGTGTTCGGCACCGAGCACGAGCGTCGCGCGCACGAGGTCGGCGAAACGCGCGTCGCGCGGATGCCAGGCGCCGGCGACCACCGCGTGCAGGGGCTGCGCCGAAGGCCGGCTGCCGCTCATGAGTGCCGCGTTCTGGCGCAGCAGCTGCGCGGCGATGTCGCGGCGGGCGGACGGCGATGACGTGAACGAATGGCGCACGGCCAGGCTCAGCAGCGGAATCGCCGCCAGCGCGCGTTCGAGCGGCGGCAGCGACGCGTCGTCGGCAAGCGCGGCAACGCCCGCCGGCCAGCCGGCCGCCGGGCTCGCCGCGAACGGATCGTCGCGGCCGCAGTCCCAGAGCCTCCGCGCGACGTCTTCGAGCGTCGCGCCGGCCTGCGCGGCTTGTATCGCCGAATGGCCGCGGTAATACGGGCCGTCGGGCCGGATCAGCGAGATCTGCGTGTCGAGCACCGGCAGGCCGCGATCGAGGCTCTGCGCCGCGCCGCGCGCCGCGCCGCGTCCGGCGCGGCGCTCGCGCGCGAGGCGTTCGACGTCGCGCCGGCGGTAGCAGCGGCTGCGGTGATCGGGTCCCGGGTGCGAAGCGACGAGCCCGCGGCTGACGTAGGCATACAGCGTGGCCGCGCTGACGCCGAGGATGCGGCAGGCTTCGGCGGCCGGGATCAGATCGCTATCCATGGGTGGGAGTCGGGGACGTCCGCGAACAGGTTGATCGTATCGATCAAGATTGATCAATGCATTGCAGGATGCCAGATTGTGCGGCGTGCCGCGCGCGATGCGCGCTCTGGCGGCGATCGTTGCGAGCTATGCTCGACCGCCGCATCCGTCACCGCTTCCGTTGCCACGCTCGTTATCCGGCCAGCCTCTTCAGCAGACGAATCCGCCAGCCATGAACA
>NZ_DATIGT010000181.1:0-36586 GCF_035481375.1 Tahibacter sp. | reverse complement strand
CATCGGGCAAGAAGTGCTGGTGGATCACCTCAACGGCGATCCGGACCAGCCGATCATCGTGGGCCGGGTGTACAACACGAACAACCCGCATCCGTGGGGATTGCCGGCGAACGCGACGCAGTCGGGCTTCCTGACGCGATCAAGCATGGGCGCGACCTGGCAGAACGCGAACGCGTTCCGGTTCGAGGACAAGAAGGGCGAAGAGCAGGTCTGGCTGCATGCGGAGAAGAACCAGGACATCGAAGTCGAGAACGACGAGACACACTGGGTCGGCCACGACCGCACGAAGACGATCGATCACGACGAAACCGTGCATGTGAAGCACGATCGCACCGAGACGGTCGATCACAATGAAACGATCACGGTGCACAACGATCGCACCGAAACCGTCGACGGCTTCGAGACGATCACGATCCACAAGGACCGCACCGAAACCGTCGACGGTCACGAGACCATCACGATCCACAAGAACCGCACCGAGACGGTCGACAAGAACGAAACGATCACGATCGGACAGAACCGCACCGAGGATGTCGGCAAGAACGAGACGGTCAGCATCGGCAAGAACCGCAAGGTCAATATCGGGCAGAACAAGTCCGAGACCATCGGCATGGGCTCGATGCTCAACGTCGGACTCGCCCAGGTCACGAACATCGGCGGCGCGTATGCGCTGAACGTCGGCGCGGGCTGGATGAGCAACGTCGGCCTGATGCACCTGCACAACGTCGGCGTGAAGCTCGCGGTGACGGTCGGCAAGACGATCAGCGTCAGCGCCGGCAATTCGGCGACCTACGAAGCCGGCGACAAGCTCTCGCTGATCTGCGGCGATTCGATGATCGTGCTCGAGAAGAACGGCACGATCACGATCAGCGGCAACAAGATCAAGGTGATCGGCGAAAAGCATGTCGATGTGAACGGCAAGCTCATCGACATCAACTGACATGGCGGAGCTGATCAATCACACCGCCTTTCCGGCCCTGCTCTACGACGCACTCGACCAGCACGACGCCGGATTCAGCGTGCTGGCCGCGCACCTGAGCTACGACCTCGTCATCCGTCCCGAGGACGGCGCGGCGACTCTGCGCTTCTGTGCCGAGCAGGCGCCGCTGTGCATGGCCGACGAACACTACGGCGAACCCGATCGCACGAGCACGCGGCTGGAAAGCGACATCGTGCCGTTCAAGCCGCGGCTCGATGTCGTCGTCAACGGCACGGCCTACGCGCCGGGCGACCGGCACGCGCCTGCGTTCGGCGCGGCGATCCGCGTCTACGACCGCACGCGCAGCGTGCTGGTCTGCGGTCCGCGCAGCTGGAAGCGCGGGCTGGCCGGCTGGGCCGTGACCGAGCCGCAGCCGATCGCCGCGCTGCCGCTGCGCTACGAATACGCGAGCGGCGGCCTGCACCACATCGAGAACCACGACTACGCCGCGTCGACGAACATCATCGGCATGGGCTGGTATCCGGCCGAATTCCTGCGCCAGTTCCGCGGCGACCTGCTGCCGGCACCGCAGATCGAGTCCTACGAGCACCGCCTGCGCGGCATCGGCGACGAGCTGCCGGCCGCGGGCTTCGGCTTCGTCGGCCGCGGCTGGCGCGGCCGCATCGAATACGCCGGTACCGCCGACGCGGCGTGGCAGGCCGAGCGCCATCCGCTGCTGCCGCGCGATTTCCGCATGGACTTCTGGAACGGCGCACCGCCCGAGCAGCAGTTCGAACATCCCAAGCCGCTGACGAGCGTGCCGATCGCGCTGCAGAACTTCGTGCCGGCACGCGACGTGCCGGCGCAGGGCGTCTATTTCGAGGTGCCGGTCGAGACCGTGTTCGCGCTGGTCGGCCTCGAGCGCGGCATCGGCCTGACGCGCGATCTCACGCTCGACACGATCGTCGTCGACATGGACGCGCGCAAGGTGTTCTGTACCTACCGCCTCGCGCTCGCCGAGGAGCTGGACATTGCCGAAGTGCAGCTGCGCTACATCGCCGCCGACGACCGCGACGCGCAGCGCGGGAAGGCCGCGCGCATGAACCCCGATCCGACGGTGCGCGAATTCGTGCCGCTGCCGCCGAGCCTCATGACGAAACCCGCCGGACACGCCGCCCATGGCCAGTAATCTCGCCGCGCGAAAAGATGGAAAATGGCGCATCGTATTCCTCGCGCCGGATTTCTGCCTGACGCCGGGCGTGCCTTCGCCCGTGCCGTATCCGGTGACTTCGGACCTCGGCAGCTCCAAGAACGTCGTCAAATCGGTGCGGCTCAACAAGAAGCCCGCGTTCGTGTTCGACGCGAGCAAGGCGCCGCGCACGCTCGGCGACCAGGCCGGCACGAACAAGGGCGTCGTCAGCCACACCGTCGGCGCCGACTGCTGGGCGATGACGCATTCGCCGGACACGCGCATCGGCCAGAAATGGGTCGTGCGCAACGGCGAAATGTTCTACATGAACGGCAACTTCAACAAGCCGCCGGGCAAGAACCTCACGAAGAAAGAGCGCTGGGAAGAACGCAAGCGTCTCATCGAGCAGGGCAAGCAGAGTTCCGATCCGAAAGTCCGTGCGGCCGCCGAGCGCCTCGAACGCAACAACGTCGGCGTCGAGAAGGCCAAGCTCGCGCAGGACATCTACAACCCGGACAAGGGGCCGCCGGAAGGCTGGAAGAACATCAGCAACGATCCGGAAGCGCTGGCGAAATACGGCCTGACGCCGGATGACCTGAAGATCCAGGGCACACCGAGCTTCCGCGCCGGCATGTACGAACCCGACCCGGCCGTCTTCGGCAACGACATGCGGCCGTCGGTCGTGTTCCAGGGCACGAACCCGTCGAGCATGACGGACTGGAAGAACAATTTCGGCCAGGGCCTCAACATGAATTCGCCGTACTACGATCGCGCCGTGAACATCGGCACGGCGGTCGGCAATTCGGGCCAGTCGGTCGACATGGTCGGTCATTCGCTCGGCGGCGGCATGGCCTCGGCCGCCTCGCGCGCGAGCGGCGCGCCGGGATGGACGTTCAATTCGGCCGGCCTCAACGCGAATACCGTCTCGCGCTACGGCGGCACCAACCACGTGCCGGCCAGCGAGAACATCACCGGCTATCAGGTCGCGAACGAAGTGCTGACCGGCCTGCAGCAGCAGGGCTGGAAAGGCACGCTCGCGGGCATGGGCGCCGGCGCGGCGGCCGGTGCGGCCTTCGGCGGCCCGTTCGGCGCGGCCATCGGCGCGCTTGCGGGCGGGCTGGCCAAGCTGGGCCTGAGCGCCGCGATGCCCGATGCCGTCGGCACCATGTATCCGCTGGACGGCCACGGCAATCCGGTCGCGCGCCACGGCATGGATCAGGTCATCGACGGCATCGAGAAACAGAAAGACGAGGACGTGGCCATCATCAGCGGCGGAGGCTAGCGGTGACGGTGGCGTCCTTGCGGCGATGGTGCGTGGCGGCTGCGGCGATACTGTCGCTCTGGACATTGGAAAGTGCAGGCATGAAGACTCAACCCGCAGAAAAATTCTTCAGCGGTCCGACGCTGACGCTGGCGCAGGCGATCGAGCGCGGCGACGTGGCCGAAGTCGACGAACTCGCATCGAGCGTCGATCTGAACAAGCCCGGCGCCGAGGACATGACGGTGCTGTTCTTCGCGCTGCACGCGGCGATGGGC
Source organism: Tahibacter sp. (assembly GCF_035481375.1). Classification (GTDB taxonomy): domain Bacteria; phylum Pseudomonadota; class Gammaproteobacteria; order Xanthomonadales; family Rhodanobacteraceae; genus Tahibacter. Next base: position 32,942 of record NZ_DATIGT010000181.1, on the reverse strand, counting down.
GAGAAACCCAGGCAGCTCGAAATCATGACGCACCTCGTCAAGGCCGGCGCGGACCCGCGCTACGAAGTGCCGGAGCTCGGCAGCGTCGTCGGCGTCTCGCTGCAGGCCAAAAGTCCGCTCTACGTCAAAGCGCTGCTCGACGGCGGCCTCAGCCCCGACACGGTCGAAGGCAGCACGCCGATCCTGTTCGTCGTCACGCACGAACACACTTTCGACACGCTGAAGCTGCTGCTCGACCGCGGCGCGACGATCGACAAGACCGACACGCTCGGCAATACCGCGCTGATGCGCTCGCTGATGCGCCTGCAGCTCGACCAGACGATCTACCTGCTCGATCGCGGCGCGAATCCGGATTTCGTCAACGTCAACGGCGTGTCGTTCGCGGGCCAGCTGAAATTCCAGCTCGAGCGCCAGCAGGCCGGTTCGCCGGCGCAGCTGAAGATGCTCGAGATCCGCGATCGCATCGTCGCGAAAGGCGTCGCGTGGCCGCCGCCGACGCGCGACGAGGAACGCGAACGCATGCTCGCGCGCGGCCAGCAGCCGGACAAGCCGCTGAAGATCCAGTAGCGGAACGCGGCAGGACGCCGCTGCGGCAGAAGGTAAACGTATAAAGCGTTAAAAAAGCAGGGTTCGTGGTCTGTCGGGGGGCAGGCAAAAGGCACGGGCCGGACAGCGGGATCCCTGGAGCGGAAGCGCCATGGCCACAGGCAATACGATAGGAAGACTGACCGCCGAACCCATGGTCCCCAAGACCACGCCGGCGGGCAGTGCAAATCCTCCCGAGAAGAAGAGCTGGTGGAGCAAGTGGGGCGATGTCGTGCACACGGGGCTCGACATCCTCGGTGCCGTGCCGGTCGTCGGCATCGTCGCCGACGGCGCGAACGCCGCGATCTACGCGGCCGAAGGCGACTACGTCAACGCGGCGATCTCGGGCGCGTCGGCCGCGGCGAATCTGATTCCGGGCGGCGGTGCGGCGATGAAGGCCGGCAAGGCCGCGGTCGCCGTCGGCAAGACGGTCGCGAAGGAAGGCGCCGAGGCGCTCGCGAAGCAAGCCGCCAAAGAGGCCGCGGAGAAGGCGGCGAAAGAGGCGGCTGAAAAGGCGGCGAAGGAAGGCGCCGAAGCGGCGGGCAAGAAAACCGCGAAGAACGCCGGCAGCGACGCGGGCGGCGGTGTAAAGGGCAAGGGCAAGAAAAAGGAACCCTGCAAGAACAAGACATGCGTCGGCGCGCCGGTCAATCCGGTTCTCGGTATCAAATTCCTGATCGGCGAAGAGGAACTGGATTTCGAGCTGCCAGCGCCATTGCCGTTGCGCTGGCAGCGAACATACTTCTCGGACCAGGTCGGCAACGGCTGGCTCGGCCAGGGCTGGTCGCTGCCGGTCTCGGCGTTCCTGCACCGGCGCGCGGCCGGACTGGTTCTGACCGACAGCACCGGGCGCGAAGTCGAACTGCCCGAGCTTGAGCCGGACGAGATGCATTTCGACAACTACGAATCGATGGCTTTCGTCCGCGAGGCGAACGGACGCTACCGGCTGAGCGCCGCCGATGGCGGGCTGCATCAGATCTTTGCGCCGCTCGACCTCGATGCGGACGATACCGGCGGCGAACGCAGCAACTATCTGCCGCTGATCGCGCTCGAAGACCGAAACGGCAATCGCACGCGGATCGTTTACGGTGACGACGGATTTCCGGCGTTCGTACACGACTCGGCCGGCCGCATGCTCGGCCTGCATTTCACGGAACTCAGTCCCGCGACCGGCGCGCAGCGCCGTCTCGATGCGGTCGTCCAGCTGCATGGCGAGGCCGGCGCCGACGGAACCTGGGCGTCGAACCAGATCGAGCCGCTGGTGCTGTACCGCTACAGCGCCGAAGGCGATCTCGCGGCCGTTGTCGACGCCGAGGGAAGGACACTGCGCGAATTCCGCTATCGCAGCCACATGCTCGTCGAACACGCGCAGCCCGGCGGGCTGATATCGCGCTACGAGTACGACCGCTACGATCCGCAGGGCCGTGTGCTGCGTCATGCGACGAACGTCGATCAGCTCTGGACGTTCGAGTATGAAACGCAGGCAACGACGGTCGTGGACAACCTCGGACGCCGTACGCGCTACGAATTCAACGAGGACAAGGAACTCGTCAGCGTCATCGATCCGGCCGGCGGCGTGACGCGCTATGAATACAACGCCTGGGGCAAACCGACTTCGATCACGGATGCATCGGGTCTCGTCAAGCGGTTCCGCTATGACGCCTACGGCAACACCACTGCCACGGTCGAGGCCGATGGGTCGGTGACTGAGGTTCACTACGATGAAAAGTGGAAATTGCCGACAATGCTTGTCGATGCGACCGGCGCGGCGACGCAATTGACATACGACGCCGCCGGCAATCTGGTTCGGCGCGTCGATGCCGCGGGCCACGTCACGCGCTTCAATCACGACGCGCGTGGCCTGGTCGTTCGCGTGATCGATGCACATGGCGGCAAGCAGACGTTCGACTACGACCGCTTCGGCCAGCTCGTCTCGCATACGGATTGCGTCGGGCACGTGACGCGCTATGAATGGGATGCGCGCGGCAATCAGACCGCGCTGATCCAGCCCGACGGAACGCGAACCGAGTATCGCCATGATCGCAGCGGCCGCCTGCTGTCGGCGCACTACGCCGACAGCGCGAGCGAACGCTACGACTATGACGCACTCGGCCGCATGATTCGCCGCGTCGATGTGGCAGGCAGCGTGACCGAATGGGAACTCGCGGCCGACGGCATGCCGTTGGCACGGACCGACGCGCTGGGACATCGTGCTCAGTATCAGTACGACGGCGCGCGTCGGCTCGTCGCCATCGTCAACGAAAACGATGCCCGCTATCGATTCGCGTTCGATGCGAACGACAACCTCGTCGCCGAACAGGGCTTCGACGGACGTGTCGTCCGCTATAGCTACGATCCTGCGGGACGCGTGACCGAAAAGCAGGAATTCGGCGTGCAGGACGGGACCCGCGCTGCGGTCGATCCGGACGAGGCCCCGCATCTGCTGCGCACGCAGTATCGCCGCGACGCGGCGGGGCGCGTCATCGAGAAGACGGTGGCGCGGGCGGCCGACAAGCGCATCCAGCGAACGCACTACGAATACGATGCCGCCGGCCGACTCGTCGCCGGTGTGAACGGCGGTGGCCGCGTTGGGCTTGCATATGACGATCTCGGTCAGGTCGTCGAGGAAACGAGCCTAGTACTCGGCAGTCATCGGCGAGTCGGCTACGCCTACGACGGACTCGGCAACCGCGTCGAGACGGCAACGCCGGACGGTCGCGTGCTTTCGCAACGCTATTACGGACCGGGCGTGCTCCACCAGGTCTCGCTCGACGATGCCGTGCTCACCGACATCGAGCGCGATGTCATGCAACGCGAGACCGTGCGCACGCAGGGCGCGCTCACGAGCTATTTCGAATACGACGTGGTCGGCCGCCGTATCGGCCAGCGCGCACGCCAGGCGGCCGTCGCGGCCGACGAAGTGGTGTCGCGGCGCTACGCCTATGCCGCCGACGGCAATCTCGCGGCGATGACGGACCGCCGTTTCGGTCAGACGGTCTATGCATATGACGCGCTCGGACGCGTCACGCGAGCCAACGCGGAACGCTTCGCGTTCGATCCGGCGCACAACATCGTCGGCGGCACCGGCGAAAGCGTGCGCGGCAATCGCGTGACCGTCTACGAGGACAAGCGTTTCCGCTATGACACGCACGGCAATCTGATCGAGAAGCGCATTGCCGGCCACACCTGTATTCGTCTCCACTACGATCCGGAGCATCGCCTTGAGCGCGCCGACATTTCACGCAACGGCGTCAAGCAGTCGGTTACTTACGGCTATGACGCGTTCGGCCGCCGCACCTGGAAACGCGATGCGTTCGGTACGACCGAGTTCGTCTGGGACGGCAACCGTCTGCTGCAGGAACTGCGTCGCGATCGCCGCCTCACCTATGTCTACGACGGCACGGGTTTCGTACCGGTCGCACAGATCGAGTCGGCGACGGTCGACGGCGCGGAAGGCGGCGGCGTGGTGCGCTACTTTCATACGGACCGCAGCGGCGCGCCGCGCGAGCTGACGGGCACGGACGGCAGCGTCGCGTGGCGCGCGAACTATCGCGTCTGGGGGAATACGCTCACTGTCGAATATCCGGATGCGCCGCCCGGCTCGACCGGCGAGACGGTGCACCAGCCGCTGCGTTTCCAGGGTCAGTATTTCGACAGCGAGACGGGTCTTCACTACAACCGCTTCCGCTATTACGACCCGGATGTCGGCCGCTTCGTGAGCCAGGACCCGATAGGTCTGGCCGGTGGCGCGAATGCCTACCAGTACGCGCCGAATCCGTTCGACTGGAGCGATCCGCACGGACTCAAGCACACCGCGGTCTGGGCGCTCATGGATGCAAACGGCAACGTCAAGGCCGAAGGCATCGAGTTCAGCGGCTGCGACAAGAAACCCGGGCGACGGCTGAATTTCCAGGAACAGCTGATGGTGCACACCGAACGCAAGATCATGGCGAAGATCTCCGGCGTCGCGGCGCCCGGCGACCATCTCGTGATCTTGGGCGAACGTCCGCCGTGCAATCCCGGCGGTCGCGGCTGTCAGTCGGCGATGGACGCGTTTGCGAAGGAACGTGGCGTCAAAGTGACGTATATGACGAACGACGGCGAGTGGAACTATCCTCAACTGTCCTGTGACTGCGGCAAGAAAAAGAAATGCTGAATCATCTCCCGCCGCTCCGCGCATGGCTGGCGCTGCCCGACCGCGAGAAGGACGACGTGCTCGCCGACGTGCGCGCGGAACTCGCATTGACGCGACCGTTCACGATCGCGCGCGACGCGCATGCCGTTCCGCGCGTGGTCGTCGACTACGGCGCAGCGATCGGGTCGATCGCGTTCCGACTCGTTCCGTCGCACGATGTGCCCGTCGGCCTGAGCGGGAGCAATCTCGCGGCGATCCGAAACATCACGGACGAACCGCAGATCACGGTCGAGGAAATGACGCCGCTCGTGCGCGTCGACGTCGATGCGTTTCTCGTCGCCGAGCTGCCGCTGTCGAATGCCCAGGTGCGCGCGCTGTTCGATAACAGTTTCGACGGACAGGACGAATTCCCGGCGTATCTCGACGAGCGCGCGGCGTTTGGCGCAATGCGCGCGCTCGATGCGGCACTGCCGAGCGAGGCGCAATGGGAATGCATTGCCAAAGCCGGCGGAGATCCGCTGTTTCCGTTCGGCGACGCATTGCTGCCCGAAGTCGCGATCGAACCCTGGATGCGATACGACCTGTCGGATCCCGGCACGGCGCGTACGCGTTTCGGAACCGGCGGGCTTTTTTTTGCCGAATGGTGCGGTGACGTATTCGCAGCCAGTCATGCGCCGCACGCGGAACGATTGGCGGACACGCGCACGATCAAAGGCGGTGGCGCCTATTTCTGGCCGTGGCAGGACGATGAATGGGTCTGGTGCCTGTGCTCGATGCGAATGCCGTCGAGCGATCTCGACGGCGGTATCGCGGTCTGCCGGCCGGTCATTTCGCTGTAGGCGACCGCGTGTTGCAAGTCGGATTCAGGCGAGGGATGGCCGTCGGTCGGACTGCGACCGAGTACCTGGTGCATTGAACATCGCTGTCAGGAGAACTCATGCAACAACCGCTCAACCAGGAACCGCTCTACGCCGTGCATGCGGCCGTCGCCGCGCTCGCGCTGCGCTGCTACGAAGCGCATGCCGAAAAGGATCCCGCCCGCATCGGCATCGTCTACGACGAAGGCAGCACGACCGTGTTTCCGCTGACGGTCGGCCTGCTGCCGCGCGACGTGGAAAGTGCTTATCGCGCGAAGATCACGGCCGATACGGATCGCCAGCTGCTCTGGAATCCCGAGGAGTTTCCGGTCTATGCATCCAAGGGCATGTCGCAGCAGATCGACGCGGCAACATCCGATGCGATCCATGCCGCCATCGCGGCCGACGCCGACTTCTACGGACAGGTGAAACAGGCGATCAATCACGGCTGCGGCGACGCGAACGACACGTTGGCCGGCAAGCGCTGTATCGCGTTCGCGACCGACCCCGAACTCGTCGACGTGCGCGCCAACGTCGAAGCGATCGGCAACATTCCGGCGGAAATCGCCGAGGAAATGCCGGACTGGTTCTGAACGCGTGTCGATCTCGCCGCGATCCCGGACGGATCGCGAATCCTTCGGCCGCTGCGGCCGATTTTCTGGAATCTGCGCCGATCTGGCGCGCGATCCGCTACCGGGGAGCGGCAGGAACCGCTGTCTCCGTGCAGACCGCTGAACGGAAGTAACCATGGCCGTAGGCAACACGATAGGAAAACTGACCGCCGAACCAATGCTGCCCAAGACCACGCCGGCCGGCAGCGCGAATCCTCCCGAGAAGAAGAGCTGGTGGAGCAAGTGGGGCGATGTCGTGCACACGGGGCTCGACATCCTCGGTGCCGTGCCGGTCGTCGGCATCGTCGCCGACGGCGCGAACGCCGCGATCTATGCGGCTGAAGGCGACTACGTCAACGCGGCGATCTCGGGCGCGTCGGCCGCGGCGAACCTGATTCCGGGCGGTGGTGCGGCGATGAAGGCCGGCAAGGCCGCCGTCGCGGTCGGCAAGCAGGTCGCGAAGACCGCGGCGAAGGAAGGCGCCGAGGCGCTCGCGAAGAAGGCGGCAAAAGAGGCCGCGGAAAAGGCCGCCAAGGAAGCCGCCGAAAAAGCCGCGAAGGAAGGCGCCGAGGCCGCCGGCAAGAAAGCCGCGAAGAAGGCCGGCAGCGATGCCGGCGGCGGCGTGAAGGGCAAGGGCAAGAAGACCAAGCCGTGCAAGACCAAGCTCGGCGTCGGCAAGCCGGTCAACCCCGTGCTCGGCGTGAAATTCCTCAATGGCGACGAGGATCGCGATTTCGACTTTCCGGCGCCGCTGCCGCTGCCATGGCAGCGCAGCTATTTCTCCGACCAGGCCGGCAACGGCTGGCTCGGCCAGGGTTGGTCGCTGCCGCTGTCGGTGCGTCTGCTGCGTCGTCACGACGGCCTCGTGCTCATCGACGAACAGGGCCGCGACGTCGAACTGCCCGAACTCGAACCCGGCGAGATAGAACACGATCGCTACGAGGACGTGCTGCTCGCACGCGAGCCCAACGGCCGCTACCGCATCAGCGCTCCCGACGGCGGCCTCAGTCAGATCTTCGCGCCGCTCGACCTCGATGCAGCCGACCCCGACGGCTCGCGCGCGAGCTATCTGCCGCTGATCGCGATCGAGGACCGCAACGGCAACCGCGTGCGCGTGCAGTACGACGATGCGGGCTATCCGCGTCTCGTCGAGGACTCGGCAGGGCGTCATTTCGGACTCACGTTCGAGACGCTGCCGGCCGACGGGCCGATTCCGGTCGTGCGCCTGACGCGCGTCGTGCAGCTGCACGGCGACCCCGCTGACGACGGCCGCTGGCCGGCCGAGCGCATCGAGACGCTCGTGCAGTACCGCTACGACGGCGCGGGCGATCTCGTCGCCGTACACGACGGCGGCGGCGCGCCGCAGCGCGAATTCCGCTATCGCGCGCATCTGCTCATCGAGCATCGCCAGCCCGGCGGGCTCGCCGCGGCCTACGAATACGACCGCTACGACCGGCTCGGCCGCGTGATCCGTCACACGACGAGTCTCGGCCAGGTCTGGCAGTTCGCCTACGGCCGCGACGAGACCGTCGTCACCGATCCGCTCGAGCGCGTCACGCGCTACCGCTACAACGACGATCGCGAACTCGTCTGCCTGACCGACGCCGCGGGCGGACAGACGCGCTTCGAACACGACGGTTACGGCCGCGTCGTCGCCGTCGTCGATCCGGCCGGACGCGCGACGCGCTATGCCTACGACGACGCCGGCAACCTCGTCGCGATCGTCGAAGGCAGCCTGCGCACCGAGATGCAGTACGACGAGCGCTGGCGCCTGCCGACCGTCGTCACCGACGCGAACGGCGCGAGCACGACCTACGTCTACGACGCGGCCGGCAATCTCGTGCAGGAAACCGACGCGCTCGGCCGCTGCACGCGCTACAACCACGACGCGCGCGGCCTGATCGTGCGCGTGACCGACGCGGCCGGCGGCCGTCATCGCTACGACTACGACGCGGCGGGCCAGTTGGTCGCATCGACCGACTGCAGCGGGCACGTCACGCGCTACGCCTACGACGGCCGCGGCCGGCTCGCGAACGTCGTCGACGCGCTCGGCCGCGAGACGCGCTATCGCCACGACCTGCGCGGCAATCTGCGCGAGATCGTGCATCCGGACGGTGCGACCGAACGCTTCGAGTACGACGCGCTCGGCCGGCTCGTCGCGACGACCGACGCCGCCGGCCACGGCGAACGCTGGGAACTCGGCGCCGACGGCCTGCCGCACGCGCGCATCGATGCGCTCGGTCACCGGCTGAGCTATCAGTACGATCTCGCGCGCCGCCTTGTCGTGCTGACCGACGGCAACGGCGCGCACTATCGCTTCGCCTACGACGCGGTCGACAACCTGATCGCCGAGCAGGGTTTCGACGGTCGCGTGACCGGCTATGCCTACGACGCGGCCGGACTCGTCACGCAGCGGCGCGAACTCGGCCTGCGCCCGGGGCCGGCCGTCACGATTCCCGATGACGACACGCCCGAGACCATCGTCACGCGCTTCGTGCGCGACGCGCTCGGCCGCGTCGTGGAAAAAGTCACTGGCCGCGACGCGCGCGCGCAGCGCGTGCGCTATGCCTACGACGCGGTCGGCCGTCTCGTCGAAGCGGTCAACAGCGGCGGCCGCGTCGGACTCGTCTACGACGACGTCGGCCATGTGGTCGAGGAAACGAGTCTCGTGCAGGGGCGCAGCTATTCGGTGCGCCATGTCTACGACGCGCTCGACAACTGCGTCGCGACCGAGCTGCCGGACGGCCGCCTGGTCGAGCAGCGCTATCACGGCCGCGAACTCCACGAGATCCGCTTCGACGGCGAGGCTCTCAGTACGATCGAGCGCGACGCGCTGCGACGCGAAACCGTGCGCACGCAGGGCCGCATCACGAGCTTCTACGACTACGACGCGGCCGGACGCCTGAGCCGCGCGCGTGCGCGCCGCGGCCACGACGAACCGGTCGCGCGCGAATACCACTACGACCGCATCGGCAATCTGCTGAACGTCGCCGACCGTCACGGCGGCAGTCGGAATTTCGTCTACGACCCGCTGTCGCGGCTGGTCGCCGCCGGCGCGGAGCGCTTCCGCTTCGATCCGGCGCACAACCTGACGAGCGACGGCAGCCGCGTGCCCGGCAACCGCGTGCGCGCGTTCGAGGACCGCCGCTATCGCTACGACACGCACGGCGATCTCGTCGAGAAGACGGTCGCGGCGCACACGCGGATGACCTTCGACTACGACGCCGAGCATCAGCTCGTCGCCGCGCACGTCGAGCGCAACGGTCTGCGGCAGGAAACGCGCTACGGCTACGACGCGCTCGGACGGCGCGCATGGAAGCAGGATGCGTTCGGCCTGACCACGTTCTGCTGGGGCGGCAATCGCCTGCTCTGCGAAAACCGCGGCGCGCGCAGTCTGACCTTCGTCTACGAGCAGGACAGCTTCGCGCCGCTCGCGCAGATCGAAACCGTCGGCAGCGGCGACGCGGCCGAGACGCGCGTGCGCTACTACCACAACGACCAGTCCGGCCTGCCGCACGAACTCAGCGACGCCGACGGCACGGTTCGCTGGCGCGCGCAGTACCGCGCCTGGGGCAATGCGGCGCACGTCGAGGTCTTCGTCGCCGACGAGGCGCCGGAGGCCGTGCATCAGCCGCTGCGCTATCAAGGCCAGTATTTCGACAGCGAAACGGGTCTCCACTACAACCGCTATCGCTACTACGATCCCGACATCGGCCGCTTCGTCACACAGGACCCGGTCAACCTGCTCGGCGGCGAGAACGGCTACCAGTACGCGCCGAATCCCGGCGCCTGGATCGATCCGAACGGCCTCAAGCGCAAGAAGTGTTCGGGCAATCCCTGCGACGGCGTGAATCCGTCGGCCTGGGCGCGGCAGTGGCAAGGCCACGGTATCTACAAGGGCCGCGACACCTGGACCAATACCGTGCTGAAGAAGGGCACGGTGATCTACGGCGGCGCGCCGGGGCAGTCGGGCTTCTACTTCGATGCCAAGACGCTGGCCGCGGCCGGCGGCAGCAAGGCCAAGCTCTGGCAGAGCCTGCAGGTGCTGCCGCATCCGAAGTTCGGCTACCGTCCGCAGGTGCAGGCCTACGTCGTGAAAAAAGATACCTGTGTGGCGACCGGCATCGCGCAGGCGCAGGATCCGTCCAAGGGCTTCGGCGCCGGCGGCGGCACGCAGGTGTTCCTCGCCGACTTCAAGACCAAGGTCGCGCCGGTCGGCCCGCGCATCAACCTGGGACCGTGATGCACGCCATGAACCTCGACGACAACGGCCGTTTCACGCCCGAACCCGGACTCGCGCTCTGGTCCGGCATGCGCGCGCCCGAACTGCTCGCGCAACGCGAAGGCTGGGAGGAGTGGCTGCACCACGACGGCCGCCCGGTGGCCTGGCGCCTGGTGTTCGACGCGCGCGGCGGCAGGAAGCCGGAGAAGACCGTGCTCATCGCAACCTTCGCCGGCAGCGGCGGACCGCTCGCGCGCTGGGACATCGCACCGTGGAATCTCATGGACGGCGACCAGCGCGGCCCCGACGGCCCGCGCACGCGCGCACTGCGCGAGTGGTTCGAGCGCCGCCACGGCGTCGCGCTGCCGGCCGGCGGCGACTGGGGCCAGGTCGACGCCGCGCACGATCCGCACAACGCGGTCACGCTCGTCGTCTGCAACCTCCGCGAAGGCTTCGCGAGCGAGCGCGAGTGGCAAGCGTTCCGGAATCGCCGCGCGCGTTGAGCGGGGAATCGGGAGACGGGAATCGGGAATCGTAGGTTGTGGTGAGCCGGAGGCGAACCGCAACATCGGAGTCTCTTCGCCGCGAAGAACGGTTGGCGAAGCGGAACGCGAGGATCGGGGAATTCGAGGACACCCCGAATTCAAGGACACCCGGGAATTCAAGGAGGAATTTGAGGACACCCAGAATTCAAGGACACCCGGAACGCGAGGCGGCCTGCCGTACCCCCCAACGGCATCCTTCTTGTTCTTTCCTCCGCTCAAACAATGAGCTGCGTACGGATCGTGCCTGACACGTACCGGCAGCGACCCGGATCCGTCCCGGGTTTTTTCTCGTCAGCGCTCCGATACGGCGCTGTAGTGCATCGGCCACGGCGCCGCATCGGTGCCGCTGGACGGCCGTTCCACAGGCGGCTGTAGCCATCGATCCCACGAGAGAGAACTGTCATGAGCACTCGATCCCGTCTGTTCCCGGGCGCCGGCCCGGGATCGCCCAACGCCAACCGGTCGCATCACGGCGCGCGCCTGCAGCGCTGTCTGCTCGCCGCGGCCGTCGCCGCGACGGCGCTGATGTCCGCTGCCGCGGTACAGGCCGATACCGTCGCGCGCAGCGCAACCGTCGCGCCCGCTGCTGCAAGGCCAGCGCCGACCGCGACCAAGGCGACCGCCGATGTGTCGGTCGCGATCAACGGTCCCGGCGCGCTCTATGTGAGCCGCGACACGACGGCGCTGCATTTCTGGATCGTCGATTCCGCCGCGAACACGATCACGCGCAGGGCCAGCTTGAACTTCGATCCGGGCATCGACCAGATCGTCGCGATCGAACTCGGCGACTCCGTGACCGGCGTGCTGTTCGCCGACAACCTGCGCGTTTCCGGCGATCAATTCCGCCTCGCGTTCCGCGGCGAGATCGCCGACGGCGGCATCGCGATGCCGCTGAAGGCCGGTGCGCTCGCGCCGCTCGCGGCTATCACGGTGCCCGACGAGGTCGTCGCCGTCGATGCGTCGCAGACCGATCTGGTCGCGCTGATCGATGCGCAGAATGCGATCTTTGCACGTGTGAACGATGTCGTGCAGATGCAGTCCGACCAGATCGAACTGTTCCGCCTCGAAGCGCAGAACGAACTCGTCGACTTCTACGAGACGCAGGTGCACGAAGGCCCGAACGGCCAGGCGCTGCTCGACGAAACCGCCGCCGGCATCCAGGCGCAGCACGATGCGTTCCTCGCGCAGGTCAACGCCGATCTCGGCGAACTGCAGGGCAAGGCCGCGCAGATCACGCTGGCTGGTGCGGAGCAGACCGCGCGCTATCAGGGCCCGGTGCTCCAGTGCATCAACGGCCAGGTCGCGAAGATCAGCGAGCGCCTCAACGCGCTCGATCTGCGCATCTCCGCGCTGCCCGACGAAACCGACAGCGATCGCCTCGAAGCCGAAATCGCGGGCGCCGAAGCGGAATTCGCGCGCAACGAAACGAGCCTGCTCGCCTGCATCGACACGCTGGGCTTCGAGAACTACGCGCCGACCGTGAATGTCAACGAGGACGGCGCGGGCTATCAGCCGATCGCGAACGCCGCGCAGGCACTGCTCGACGACATCGAGCCGCGCGTGGAGGCGTGGCGTCTCGCGCTCGAAGCGGCCGGCATGGACAAGGGCGCGCGCATCGAGAACACGGCGATCGCGACCAACGCGGCGACATTCGAGACCTATTTCAACGACTGGGTCAGCCCGACCTACACGAGCGAAGATCCGATCGGCGTGCCGTCGCTGCCGGGCTCGCGTACGAAGCGGCTGCAGGAGATCGCCGACGCGAAGACGGCAGCGGAAGACGCGGGCGCAGCCAAGGCCGACGGCGCCGGGACGAAGGGCGGCGAAGTGCTCTGCGACGCCGAAACCTGGAACTTCGAATTCAACATCGGCGCCGCCAGCGTCGTCATCGGCACGCCGTGGGACGACAACATCGTCACCGGCGGCAACATCAACCTCGTCTTCGCGCTGCGCGGCGACGACTGCATCGAAAGCCATGCGGGCTACGACCTCGTCGTCGCCGGCCCGGGCGCCGATCGCGTCTTCGCCGGCGACGATCACGACATCGTGCTCGGCGGCCGCGACAACGACGAAATCCACGGCGGCGCCGGCAATTCCTACACCGTGACCGCGGGCCCGGTCGTGCTCGAATTCGATCTCGGCAATCTGCTGATCGGGCAGGCCGGCGACGACACGATCTTCGGCGGCGAAGTCGCGGCCGACCGCGGCGACGACGGCAACGTCGACGACAACGGCTACACCGATTTCGTGTTCGGCGACGCGCTGCTGTTCGGTCACCCGGCCGGCAACGATGTCATCGACGGCGAGATGGGCATCGACTTCCTGTTCGGCCAGCAGGGCAACGACCAGATCATGAACGTCGTGCCCGGCGTGTTCGGCATCGAAGGCATCGACGTGCCGTTCGGCACCTTCTTCTTCGGCGGCATCGGCAACGACACCATCGTCGGCAGCAACACGACGATCGCCGGCGTGTTCCCGCTGCTCGGCGACTTCATCTTCGGCAATGACGGCAACGACATCGTCAGCGCGAACGACGGCGTCGACTTCGTGTTCGGTGCCAACGGCGACGATCGCATCGACGCGGGCCGCGACATGGACTTCGCGTTCGGCTCCGACGGCAACGATTCGGTCGTCGGCAACGACGGCATGGATCTCGTGACCGGCAACGCGGGCAACGACACCGTGCGCGGCTCGGCCGGCCTCGTCGACCTCGTCTTCGGCGGCGCAGGCAACGACACGCTGTTCGGCGACGACGGCATGGACCTCGTGTTCGGTCGCGACGGCGCGGACCGCATCTCCGGCGGCAACGGCATCGACCTGATCTTCGGAGCGAGCGAAGCCGATGTCATCGACGGCAACGACGGCGTCGATCTCGTGTTCGGCGGTCCGGCCGAAGACGTCATCAACGGCAATGACGGCATCGACCTGCTGTTCGGCAACGCCGAATCCGACACGATCCGCGGCGGCAACGCGACCGACATCGTCTTCGGCAACGACAACACGCAGAAGAAGGACGAGTTCCTGTTCGGCGACGCCGGCATCGATCTGGTGTTCGGCAACGCGGGCAACGACGTCATCGAAGGCGGCGCCGACATCGACCTGCTGTTCGGCAATCGGGGCGACGACCGCATCAGCGGCAACGACGGCGTCGATATCGCGTTCGGCAACGACGGCCTCGACACGATCAACGGCGGCAATGGCTTCGACATCCTGTTCGGCGGCCCGGGCTGGGACGTGATCCGCGGCGAAGCCGATCCGGATCTCGTGTTCGGCGGCGACGGCTGCGATGCGATCGACGGCGGCGACGGCACCGACCTGCTGTTCGGCAACGAGTACATGGACCTCGTCGTCGGCGGCAACGGTCTCGACCTCGTCTTCGGCGGCGCCGGCCTCGATCACATCCAGGGCGGCGCGGACAGCGACTTCCTGTTCGGCGGCGACGACAGCGACTACATCGCCGGCGACGGCAGTCTCGACGTGGCGTTCGGCGGTTCGGGCAACGACCATCTGCTCGGCGGCACCGGCCTCGACATCGTGTTCGGCGGCGACGGCAACGACTACAGTCGCGGCGATGCGGATGCGGACTTCCTGTTCGGCGGCAACAACGACGACACGCTCGACGGCGCCGACGGCAGCGACTTCGTGTTCGCGGGCTCGGGCAACGATCGCCTGAATTCGGGCAATGGCACCGACTTCACGTTCGGCAACAGCGGCAACGACCGTCTGCGCGCGGTCGAAGGACGCAACTTCGCCTTCGGCAATGCCGACGACGACACGGTCGACGGTTATGCGACGAGTTCCGACACGCGCGACTACCTGTTCGGCAACGGCGGCAGCGACTCGATCACGGGCAACCAGTCGGATACGAAGGATCTGCGTTTCGGCGGCGCCGGCAGCGACAGCCTGTCGTGGAACTCGACGTTCGTGAGCGCGAGCGAGTTCAGCGTGAGCTGGGGCGGCAGCGCTACCTGTCAGTGATCTGGCAGGAATAGGGAATCGCAGGAGCAGGATTCGCGAAACGGAAGCGGGATTCCGGGCACGGTTTCTGCGATTCACGATTCAAAAAAAACCCCGGCACTCGCCGGGGTTTTTCATTCGCCGAAAAACGAAATCCGATCAGAAATCGGTGCAGCCGAACGCGCTCATCGAGCTCTTGGCCGCATCGTTCGCCGCGGTGCAGGCCTGCGCGAGGCTGGCCTTGCCGGCGTCGGTGGCAGCCGCCTGCTTCCACGCGGTGCGCATCTGGTCGAGGCTGGCCTGGAGCTGTGCACGCGAAGCTTCCGGCACCTTGCCCGAAACGCAGGCCATGTACTTGGTGATGTAGTTGTCGCATTCCGGCACGCCGACCGAATCGACCGCGGCGGTGGTGGTCGGCGGCGGGGTGGCAGGGGCTGCAGCCGGCGGCGGGGTGGCCGGCGCGGTGGCCGGAGCCGGCGTAGTGGCCGGCTTGGCCGGTTCCGGCTGCTTCTGACAGGCGGCCAGCACGAGCACGGCGCTGGCGATGATGAGCGGGCGAGCAAAGCGGATCATCGGTTTCTCCTGGTATCGATGGCATCGCCGCACGGCGACGATGTAGCAACAACGCTGCGGCGGCGATCGAACGAACATCCCCATATCCGCCGCACGGCCGTGTACAGGCACGACTCGGCCGGCACTCTAGCGCACCTGAACGGGGTTTTCGTGTCCGGTGTATGAATGGCGGGAATCGGGAATGGATGAAGCCGGGAGGGCGAACGGGGAATCGGGAATCGTAAAAGAAAAAAAAAAGCGAGCCTCGTGTTCCGAGGCCCGCCCTGCATTTGCTTTGCTGTTGCTTGGCTTGAACGGTTCCCGACTTCCGGTCCCGAAAAAACCCGCGCGCCTCCGCACGCGGGTCGGGCGGCCAGGGCGGGGCCGCTTTAGAACCGGTAGTTCAGGCGCGCGTAGTAGTAGCCGCCGTTGAGGCCGAACGGCAGGGTTTCCCAGCCGTACTTGAAGCCGAGGTACGGGAACGGGTTCTGATCCGGACCGGTCGACTCCCACTTGTCGGGATACACGTCGAAGATGTTGTTGCCGCCGAGCGTCACGCGCAGGTCGTCGGTGAAGTTGTAACTGACGGACAGATCGGTCAGCCACTTGCCGCCCCACTTCTGCTTCAGGCCCGGCGTGAAGCCTTCGCCGGCGACGGAGCCGTAGTAGTTGAATGCGAGATCGGTGTGCCACGGGCCGCTGTGGTAGTTCGTTCCGATCGTGGAGCGCTGGCGCGGCTGGCCTTCCTCGACGAGCGTGACCTGCTCGCGGCCGAACAGCGTCGAGGACGGCACGAGCGTCGACGGCGAGTTGATGCGCAGCACTTCGGTCTGGTTGTAGTTGAACGCGGCCGAGATGCCGAGGCGCGCACCGCCGTCGAGTTCCGTGCTGTATTCGGCGACGACGTCGACGCCGCGCGTCTTCGTGTCGATCGCGTTCGTGAAGAACGTGGCCTGGCCGACATTCAGCGGCCGCAGCAGCACGGCGATCGGGCAGACGGCCGGATCCGTGCAGTTCGCGCTGCCCGGCTCGGGACCGATCGCGCCCGAGAACACGATGCGGTCGTCGATGTTGATCTGATAGACGTCAGCCGTCACCGAGAGTTCGTTGCTCGGCTTCCAGACGAAGCCCACCGAGTAGTTGTCGGACGACTCTTCCTTGAGCGGCTTGACGCCGAACGCGCGCGCGACCGCGCTGCCCTGGCGCGCCGTGATCGTGTCGGTCAGCGTGCCGTCGGCGTTGAGGTTGGTCGACACCTGGCTGAAGAACTGCTGCTGCACGCTCGGTGCGCGGAAGCCCTTCGACACGGTGCCGCGCAGCGAGAACGCGTCGGTGAAGTTGTAGCGCAGGCTCAGCTTGCCGGTGCTGTTGGTGCCGAAGTCGCTGTAGTCCTCGAAACGTCCGGCCGCGCCGATCAGCAGGTTCTGCGTGACATAGGACTCCGCGTCGACGTAGACGCCGAGGCTGCGGCGGCTCGCGTCGATCTCGGTTGCCGGCGTGAAGCCCGGGAAGCCCTGGATGCCCGCCGCGGCGATGCCGCCGACGGCGTTGCGGATGTCGATGGTCGGGTCGTTGGTACGGCCGTACTGATACGACACCGGGTCGCCGGCGATGATCTGGTAGCCGTCACGACGCCATTCCGTGCCGAACGCGAGGTACAGCGGCTCGGCGCCGATGCCCCAGTCCACGTCGCCGGACAGGTCGAAGTTGGCCGTGGTCTGCTTGAAGCGCAGCGTGCCGTCTTCGGCCGACGTCGGGGTTTCTGCGTAGATGCCGCCGCCCGGCTTGGGCTCGTAGTAGTAGCTGACGTTCGCCGTGCCTTCGGACGCGAACTCGAACTGGTTCCAGCCGCGGTTCACGCTGAAATCCCACTTCCACGAATCGTTGAGCGCGTGGCGATAGCCCACGGCCAGCGAGCGGTCGTCGGACGTGGTCAGCAGCGTCGGCAGGAAGCCGTTCGGGTAGAGCTGCGGGATCGTGCGGCCGTCACCGGCCGAGCGGAAGAAGCCCGAGGAGTTGCCTTCGCGCCGCGACACGCCGCCGAACGCATACAGCTCGCCGCCGGCGAGCGGCAGGGCCGCGTTGAGCCAGAGCTGCGCACCTTCCAGATCGGCTTCGCCGAGGCGCTGGGTCACGCGCGGCGGATCGACGCGGAGGCTGTCGGGGCCGGCGCGGTTGGTTTCCAGGCGCTTCATGTAGTCGACGGTCAGGTTGAGGAAGCCGCCGTCGCCGCCGATCTTGAATCCGGTGTTGAGCGCGGCGCGGTACTGGTCGCCGTCGCCCGCATAGGTCTCGCCGACTTCGACGCCGAGTTCGGTGTGGTCGGTCTGATCCTTGAGAATGATGTTGATGACGCCGGCGATCGCGTCGGAGCCGTACTGCGCCGAGGCGCCGTCGCGCAGCACTTCGATGCGCTCGATCGCGGCGATCGGAATGGTGTTGATGTCGGTGCCGGCCGAGCCGCGGCCGATCGACTGCTGCACGTTGACGAGCGCCTGCTGGTGGCGGCGCTTGCCGTTGACGAGCACGAGCACCTGGTCGGGACCGAGACCGCGCAGCGTGGCCGGCCAGATCAGGTCCGTGCCGTCGCTGACGAAGCTGGTCGGAAAGTTGAACGACGGCGCGAGCTTCTGCAGCAGCTTGCCGGTTTCGATCGCGCCCGTGGCTTCGATCGCTTCGCGGCCGATCACGTCGACCGGTGCCGCGGTGTCCGTATCCGAACGATTGCCGGCGCGCGTACCGGTGGAAACCACGTTGATGGTTTCGAGCTTGTCGGCATCGCCGGACGGGTTCTGGGCGAAGGCCGGAAGTGCCGCGATACCGGCGATCAATGCGACATACAGCGCGGCACGCCGGTGGGCGCGACCTTGGACGGACACGTTCATTCGTTGACTCCCAATTCGGTGGACCGACAGCGTCTGCCGTACGGAATGGCCGCCCGGCAACTGCTGCGGAAATACCCGCCCCCGCGGGTGCGCCCCAGCGCGGCGCAAGTGTCGCGGATCGTTAGGAATCTGTACAGATACTGTTAGCTACGCGATGGCATATGCCTATGAGGCCTACGCGAGCGGCGCGTGTTTTTGCGACACACGTGGCAGTTGCGCAATGGCGTGAACGCGAATTGTGCAGAAGTGACCACGGTGCGATTGCGTTCCACGGGCCGGGATTCCGCGATTTTCGGCCGAGGGACCGCCGCCGTCCGGCATCCGCATCCGTCGCGGCGGGATCGTCGGCTGCGGCTTGCGACGGACGCGGCTTCACCGGCAATCAGTAGAACAGCGGTTCGGTCCGGTCGACGACCGGCGCGGAAACGTTTTCCGTCTGCCCCGCCGACACCGGCACGAACAGGCCGCCGAGCGGATCGCAGGTGAGGGGCGCGTGGTGAGGTCGTCGTCGAAGACGACGCGCGTATTCAGTTCACCGACGTCTTCGATGCCGGTTCCGCTGCCGTAGGCGACTGCAGCCATACCTGGGCCGTGGGCATCAGGACGGACGACAGCGGCTGAACCTGTGCCTGGTTCTGGATCGCGTAGCCGCCCGACGGAATGTCGCCATTCGCGGGTGGGCCGAAGGTAGGAACGACAGGAGCGGATAGATCGAGGCGTCGGCACCGTCGCCGTGAGTGCGAGCGTCGTGCCGCGCTGCGGTTCCGGCGTCGAGGCGAACAGCCCGCCGTTGTCGTCCCACGTGACCGTTGCGGTCTCGACCGGATCGATCGCCATCCAGATCAGGCTCGGCGTGCCGGTGCCGTCGGGCCGGCACGGGCGGAATGCCGCGTTGTAAACAATAATGCGTTGTAGAGATATGGCAGAAACCCGCCGGGCGATGCTGGCCGCGGTGATGTCGTCCCGCGCAGAAGCGGCGCGGCATTGCCGGCGCACGCGGTCGTGCGTGCGCCGGCGGTGTGCGAGCCCGGAGGCTCGGCGTCGTATCAGTAGAACGCGGGTTCGGACACTTCGACGTGCGGCGTGGCCGCGTTTTCCGCCTGCAGCGACGAGGACGGCACGAACACGCCGCGGCCCGGGTCGTAGCGCAGCGTCTGCGAGGTGACGCCGCCGCCGAAGTTGACGCGCGTGGACGGCGCGTTGAGGTTTCCGATGAAGGTGCTGCTGCCGTAGACCGACTGCAGCCAGACATAGATCGTGGGAGACGGTGTAAAGGTGCTCATCATGTTCGAGAGCATCGCTGTGGCCGACGTCGGCCTGCTCGGCATCGCGGCGCCGTTGACCTCGACCGCCTGGGTAAGGCCGAACGCGAGCGGCTGAAAGCTCTGCGCGCTGTTCTGGATGCCGTAGGTGCCGGACGGCACGCCGCCGCGCGTCGGCGGACCGAAGAACATCGACGGCTGGAACGTGTAGACCGACGCATCCTGCGCGGGTGGCGGAACCGCCGACATCATCACGAGGTTCGCGCCGGGCATCAGGGTCGACGTCGACGCGTAGAGACCGTACTGGTCTTCCCAGTTCACGGTGTTGCTCTGGAGCGGATTGAACACGATCCAGGCCAGATTCGGCGTTCCGTTGTTCGCCGGTTGACCGAGCGTGATGCGCTGGCCGGCGGCATACAGCATGGACAGCGACTGGGAATCGATCTGCAGGTTGAGGGTGTAGCGGGGCATGACGAAGGTCTCCTGGATGGCGGAGCGGCGTGCAGAGGTCCTGTCGCGACGCGCACGCAGCGACAGTGCCGATAGCTAGCGCAGTTTCATCGGCGCGACGATCGCCCGACGACGAATCTCCAGGTTTCCGGAATGCATTTTTCGTCAATTGAATTTACCGGCGATCCGTGTCCCTCGCGTGCGCAAGCGATCGCAATCGCATTCTGCTCGAAGCGAGCACCACGCTTCCGACCTTCACGCTGTCGGAGGAAACCGCGGCGAATTTCGAAATGCACAGCGCCGTCAGCAGCGATACGCCCGATCAGTTGCGGGCGGCGTCGGCGCGTCCGGTCCGCCAGCGTCAGCGTCAGCGTGGTCGTGAAGAACGACGTCAACGACCTGCTGCGGATCGCGCTGATCGTGCGCCAATCAAGACCGGGGAACTCATCGTCTGCGATCCGCAGGTCATCTGCCGGCCGAAACCGGTCTGACGCCGCACGCGAACGCGGCTGCTGTTCACCGTCGGGAAACTCAGCGGCACGGATCGCGCCCGAGATTGCGTTCGTACGTGCTCACGTCCTCGTCGCGCTCGTGGCCGCTCCGGTCGCTCGCGCTGGGCGCATGGATGCGGCGGCACGCTTCGGTGCGCGCGATCGACCGGCCCGACACGGCGACCGTCGCGGACCGGCCGGCGCTGCGTCCGCGGGTCGCCTCATGCCGGATCTCGATTTCGCCGGCGACGGCGGTAGGGCAGGGTGAATGCTGGTAGAACACGTCGCCGTTCGCCGCGCGGCATTCCCACGAGGCGTCCGGCGCGACGGTCACGACGGTCTCGCGCGGCGTGCGGGGCCGCGGCATCTTCGGCGCACGCGCACGGGTTGCGGCCGAACGCGATGGCGCGTTCGCAGGCGATGCAACGGTCGCTGGCGCCGCCGCGACCGGCTCGGGTCGCAGCGCCACCGGTGCTCCGTTCGAGCCGCCGGCGCAAGGCACGCCCTGGTAGGCGATGCCGCCTTGTGCATCCGTGCATTTGTAGATGGTCAGCGCGCGGGCGGGCGCGGCGCAGACGGCGAGGAACAGCAGCAGCAACGAGACGAGGTGCATGGCGACAGACTCCGCAGTGAGTGTGTCGCCACGTTAGGGCGCGCGCGCCGGTTCCGCGTCGGTGCGCGGCCGGGCCGGATATCGGATTCTTCCGGTATCGGCACCGGACAGGGACCAGTCGCAGGCAACCGGCGGCAGCACGCAGGCCGCCGCCGTGTCGCGCCGCGCGGATCAGTCGGCGAGCAGGCCGCGATTGCGCAGGAAGGCCAGCACCTGGTTCGCGATCGCACCGGCGTCGGCGTCGCTCGTGTCGAACGCGAGTTCGGGATTCTTCGGCACTTCGTACGGATCGCTGACGCCGGTGAACTGCGGAATCTTGCCGGCGCGCGCCTGCGCGTAGAGACCCTTGCGGTCGCGGCCTTCGCAGACCTCGATCGGCGTCGACACGTGGATCTCGACGAATGCGCCGTGCTGCTCGACGAGACGGCGGATCTCCGCGCGCGTTTCCGCGTACGGCGCGATCGGCGCGCAGATCGCGATGCCGCCGTGGCGCACGATCTCGCTCGCGACCCAGCCGATGCGCGTGACGTTGGCGATGCGGTCCTCGCGCGAGAAGCCCAGGCCCTTCGACAGGTTCTTGCGCACCTCGTCGCCGTCGAGCAGCGTGATCGAGCGGCTGGAGCGTTCGAGCAGCTTCGCGATCACGGCTTCGGCCAGCGTCGACTTGCCCGAGCCCGACAGGCCCGTGAACAGCAGCGCGACGCCCTTGTTCGCGCCGGCCGGATAGCGTTCGCGCAGGATGTCGACGACCTCGGGGAAGGTGAACCAGGCCGGGATCTCCTCGCCGGTCACGAGGCGGCGGCGCAGCTCGGTGCCCGAGATGTCGCGGACCTCGTCGTCCTTCTGAACGTCGGTCGACGGCACGTAGGTGTCGCGGTTCGCGACGTAGACCATGGCCGGGAACGGTACCGCGCGAATGCCGATTTCCTGCTGATGGCGCGCGAGCAGTTCCTGCGCCGCGAACGGTTCGTAGAACGGCTTGCCGTTCGCGTCGTTGCCGGGGCCGGCATGGTCGCGGCCGATGATGAAATGCGACGCGCCGTAGTTCTTGCGGATGATCGCGTGCCAGACCGCCTCGCGCGGACCGGCCATGCGCATTGCGAGCGGCAGCAGCGACAGCGTCGCGTCGTTCTTCGGATAGTGCTTGAGCAGCGCGCGATAGCAGCGCACGCGCGTGTAGTGATCGACATCGCCGGGCTTGGTGCGGCCGACCGCGGGCTGGATCAGGAGCTTCGCGCCGACCTGCTCGGCCGCGCGCAGCGTGAGTTCGCGGTGCGCGCGATGCATCGGATTGCGCGTCTGGAATGCGACGACGGTGTTCCAGCCCAGGCGCGCGAAGGTGTCGCGCAGCCGGCGCGGCGAGTCGCGCAGCTCGGCGAAATCGTAGTGCTGCGGCGGCTGGATGCCGCGCAGCGTACCGCCGACGTAGACCGGATTGCTGCGCTGGAGCAGATCGGCCACGCCCGGGTGCGTGGCGTCGGTCGTGCCGAATACCTCGCGCGCTTCGGCGAGCTTGTCGGGGAAATAGATGTCCTCGACCGTGAGCACGGCCAGCGGCACGCCCTGCGAGTCGCGCAGCGCGATGTCGGCGCCGGTCTGGATGCCTGCCGCGAACGACTCGCTGACGTCGAGCGTGATCGGAATCGGCCACAGCGTGCCGTCGGCGAGCCGCATTTCACGCACGACGCGGTCGTAGTCGCGGCGCGTCAGGAATCCGGTCAGCGGCGAGAACGCACCGTTGAGCAGCAGTTCGAGGTCGCAGAGCTGGCGCTGGGTCAGGTCCCAGCCCGGCAGCGTCGCGCTGCGCTGTTTCAGCGCCTCGGCCGCATCGGCCGGCAGATAGAGTTCCTGAAGCACGCCGCCGTGCGGCGGATTCAAGGTGTCGCGGAATTCGGTGTCGAGAACGGTAGCGGTGCGCGTGGACATGAGTCGTTTCCTGGTGCGGGCGCGGGGCGCCCGGTCGCGCCGTCAGTTGCGGCGCGAAGCCTGGGGAGGCGGTTGGTGGGCAACACGGAATCGGGGGCGGTGCGCACGCGCGGCGGCTTCGTCGACCGGCGCGCGTGCGCACCGCAAGGGGCAAGCGTCAACATCGCTCGCGCAGGGCGATGCGTAAAAATTCATATGTCCACATGGATGCCGCACTCGCGCTTGAGGCCGAAGAAGCGCGTGTCCTCCTCGCGCATGCCGGGTTCCCAGCGCGACGTCGTGTGCGTGTCGCCGATCGACACGTAGCCTTCGTCCCAAAGCGGGTGATACGGCAGGTCGTGGCGCTGCAGATAGACGTAGACGTCGCGGTCGGTCCAGTCCACGAGCGGCTGGAACTTCCAGCGCCCGTTCCTGAGTTCGAGCACCTGCGCGTCGCTGCGCGTGCGCGCCTGCTGGCGGCGCAGGCCGGCGAACCACGTGCGCACGGCGAGTTCGTCGAGCGCGCGGCGCATCGGTTCGACCTTGCGCAGTGCGTTGTACTGGTCGATGCCCTCGACGCCGTTTTCCCAGAGCCGGCCGTGGCGCGCTTCCATCCAGGCGCGGCTGATGTTCGGCCGGTACACCTTGAGGTTCAGCGTGAGCCGCTGCGACAGCTCGTCGGCGAAGCGATACGTCTCGGCGAACAGATAGCCGGTGTCGACGAGGATCACCGGAATGTCGGGCGACTGCTTCGTGATCAGATGCAGCGACGCGGCCGACTGCGCGCCGAACGACGACGACAGCGCGCGGCTCTGCGGCAGCGTCTGCAGCGCCCAGGCGACGCGTTCCTCGGCCGGCAACGTATCGAGCCGGCGGTTCAGCTCGGCCAGCGCGCGGCCGTCTTCGGCCGCGCTGACGAGATCGGGAAAGTTCATGTCCTCACCTCCAGCGGGATGCCGGGTTTCGCCGCGACGAGGCCGGCGCGTACGAGAAAGTCGCCGAAGCGCTCGTCCCGTCCGCGTTCGCCCGCATAGCGCGCCAGCAGCGCGTCGACGGTGTCCAGAATTTCCGGTTCGGCAATGTTTTCTTTGTGCAGGCGGTTCAGGCGCTGGCCGCGGTGGTCGGCGCCGAGCATCAGGTTGTAGCGGCCGGGCGCCTTGCCCACGAGCGCGATCTCGCCGAGATACGGCCGCGAGCAGCCGTTCGGGCAGCCCGATATGCGCAGGTGGATGTCGGCGTCGGCCAGATCGTGCGCGGCGAGGCGCGCTTCGAGCTTCGTCACGAGATCCGGCAGGTAGCGTTCGGCCTCGGCCATCGCGAGCGAGCAGGTCGGCAGCGCGACGCAGGCCAGCGCATTGAGGCGCAGCGGCGATGCGCTGCGATACAGATCGAGGCCGTACTCGGCGACCAGCGCATCGATCGCGGCGCGCTGCGCCACCGGCACGTTGGCCACGATGAGGTTCTGGTTCGGGGTCAGGCGGAAATCGCCGTCGTGGATCTGCGCGATCGCGCGCAGCCCCGACAGCAGGCGCCGCTCGCCGCGATCGACGATGCGGCCCGCCTCGATGCGCAGGGTCAGATGCCAGCGGCCGTCCTCGCCGGCGATCCAGCCGAAGCGGTCGCCGTTGTGGTCGAACACGAACGCGCGCGCCGGCGCGAGCGCGAAGCCCGCGCGACGCTCGACTTCGGCCTTGAAATGGTCGAGGCCGCGGTCGTCGATCGTGTACTTGAGGCGCGAGCGCTTGCGTTCGGCGCGGTTGCCCCAGTCGCGCTGTGTCGTGATGACGCCTTCGGCGACGGCGATGACCTGTTCCGGCGTCACGAAGCCGATCACGTCGGCTAGCCGCGGATACGTGGTTGGATCGCCGTGCGTCGCGCCGAAGCCGCCGCCGACCGTGACGTTGTAGCCGACGACGGTGTCGTGCTCGACGATCGCGATGAAGCCGAGGTCGTTCGCGAAGATGTCGACGTCGTTGACCGGCGGCACTGCGAACGCGGTCTTGAACTTGCGCGGCAGATACGTCGTGCCGTAGATCGGTTCGTGCTCGGGCTCGTGCGCGTCGCTGCCGGCGACGCGTTCCTCGTCCAGCCAGATCTCGTAGTAGGCGCGCGTCTTCGGCAGGAAGTATTCCGACAGCGCCTTGGCCTGCGCGTGCACGGTCGCATGCACGGACGACAGCAGCGGATTGGCCGCCGACAGCACATTGCGATTGACGTCGCCGCAGGCGGCGATCGTGTCGATCAGCGATGCGTTGATCGCGGCCATGGTGGGCTTGAGTTCGCGCTTGATCACGCCGTGGAACTGGAACGCCTGGCGCGTCGTCACGCGCAGGCTGCCGTTGGCGAAGCGCGTCGCGATCGCGTCGAGCTTCAGCCACTGCGCCGCCGTCGCGATGCCGCCCGGCGTGCGCGTGCGGATCATGAAGCTGTAGTCGGGTTCGAGTTTTTGCTGGCGGCGCTCCTCGCGCAGGTCGCGGTCGTCCTGCTGATAGCTGCCGTGATACTTGATGAGGGTCTGGTCCTCCTCGCGCAGGCTGCCGGTGACGGCATCGGCGAGGCTTTCCTGCAGCGTGCCGCGCAGATAGCGGCTGTCGGCCTTGATCTTTTCGACGGGCGAGGCGGCGGCGCTCATGTCAGTACACGTCCCTGGCGTAGCGCCCTTGCTGCTGCAGCTGGCTCACATAGGCCGTCGCGTCGTCGAGGCTCTTGCCGCCGTGCGTGACGGCGACCTCGATCAGCGCCGCGTGCACGTCTTTCGCCATGCGCGTCGCGTCGCCGCAGACATACAGATGCGCGCCGTCCTCGATCCAGCGATACAGCTCTGCGCCCTGTTCGCGGATGCGCTGCTGCACGTAGAGCTTGTCCGACTGATCGCGCGAGAACGCGAGATCGAGGCGCGCGAGCTGGCCGCGCTTGAGCGCGTCCTGCCATTCCAGTTGATACAGAAAATCGCTGCGGAAATGCGGATTGCCGAAGAACAGCCAGTTGCGGCCGTTCGCGCCGCTGGCCGCGCGGTCCTGCACGAAGCCGCGGAACGGCGCGACGCCGGTGCCCGGGCCGATCATGATCACGTCGCGCGACGCGTCGCGCGGCAGGCGGAAGCGCTCGTTGTGCTCGATGAACACCGGCACGCGGCCGGCCTCGCCCTGGCTCGCGAGGTAGTGCGACGCCGCGCCCCAGTGCGCGCTGCCGAACGCGTCATAGGCGACGTGGGCGACGGTCAGGTGCGCTTCCTCGCCGACGACCTTCTGGCTCGACGCGATCGAGTAGAGCCGCGGCGTCAGCGGCCGCAATGCCGCGACGAGTTCGTCGGCCGACCACGCGGCCGGATAGGCGCGCAGCAGGTCGACGACCTGGTAGTCGGCAATGAGCTTCTGCAGCTGCGCCGAATGATCCGGCGACAGCAGCCGGTTGAGTTCGGCCGAACCCGCGAGCGCCGCGTGCTGCGCGATCAGCGGCCGCGACAGCCGCGTGAGTTCGCGCTGTTCGCTGAGCCACAGGCGCAGCGGCTGCGTGGTTTCGTCGATGCGCACCGGCGCATTCGGATCGAGCTTCAGCAGCGCGACGACGGCGTCGACGAGCGCCGGCGGGTTGCGCGGCCACAGGCCGAGCGCGTCGCCGGGCTCGTAGGCCAGGCCCGACCCTTCGAGCGACAGTTCGATATGGCGGATGTCCTTGTCGCTCGCGCGCGCGGTGATGCGCTGGTTCGCGATGACGTCGGCCGCGAACGGCTTTTCGCGCGACCAGCCGGCCGCGGCCGCCGGACGCAGCGGCGTCACGGTCGCGAGCGGCGTCTGGCTCTTGACCTGATCGCGCACGCTCTGCAGCGCACGCTCGGACCAGGGCTTCGCGACGGTATCGAAATCCACGTCGGCGTCGGCGCGGTCGAGCAGCCGCGTCGCGCCGAGTTCGGCGAGGCGCGCGTCGAGCACGCGGCCGATCTCGCAGAACTGCGGATAGCTGCTGTCGCCGAGGCCGAGCACGCCGAACTTGAGTTCCTTGAGTTCCGGCGCGCGCTTGCCGAGCACGAAGTCGACGAAGCCGCGCGCGTCGTCCGGCGGCTCGCCGTCGCCCTGCGTGCTGACGACGACGACGAGCAGGCGCTCGCTCTTGAGTTCGCGCGTCGGATACGCATCGGCGCGCAGCAGGCGTACCTGCAGACCCGCGGTCTCGGCCTTCAGCGCGAACTGTTCGGCGAGGCGCCTGGCGTTGCCGGTCTGGCTGCCGTAGACGACGGTCAGCCGCAGCGCCGCGACCGGTTCCTTCGCGAGCGCCGTCGACACCGCGCGCGCGACCGTCGTGTGCTGGCTCGCCAGCCCCGCGGCGTAGCCGGACAGCCACCACAGCGATGCGGAGTCGAGCCCGTCGACGAGGCGCGCCAGATCGCCGGCCTTGGCATCGGGCAGCGGGATCAGAGGCAGTGCGGGATTCGCGGACATGGCATCACCGGGTTCATTTGGACGTCCAAACGCCCTTGTGATCGACGATGCTAGGCGCGGCCCGGCACGCCAGGAAAGGATGGGGTGTTATTCGGTTATGCCGCAGGGGTATGTGCGGGCGAACCTCGCGGAACCGCGCAACGGCGCGGATTCCCGGCCCCCTTCGCCGGCGTGGTGTTGCAGCGCGGCGTGACCCGGCCGCGGCAATCGCGACAATCGCCGACGCGCAGGCCCGAGAGTCTGCCGGGAGGGAACCCGCCGCTGTCCCTGCAGCGGCGGGTTTTTTATTGGATTTTTCCCGCCTGCTGCGGCCTGCGTCAGCGCGGGCGCGTGAAGCCCCCTGCCCGCAGCGTCGGCAACACCGGCTTCCGAACCGGTGTCCGGCTCCCGTCCCGTCCGACTTCCGCGCATCGGCGTGACCGGTGTCACACGAAGCCCGGCGCGAGACGGATATGTCCCCCGAAAAACCCCGTCTCGCCGCGGATGTTCCGTGCTGCGCACCGGAACAGAATGCGAATCGGTTCCGTATGTCTGGGGAGTACGGAGCCGACTGCAGTTCACGGCAAGACTGGGAGATCAACGTGCGAAATCTGAACGTAATCGGCATCGCGCTGGTGCTGGGCCTAGGCGTTTCCGGGGGCGCCTGGGCCGGCGAAAGCTTCAATGCCGACAAGAGCAAGGTCACCTTCGACGCGCTCGACATGAACAAGCTGGCCGAAGAGGATGCGCTGACCGACGTCAAGGGCGCCGGACCCAAGCGCTTCGCGATCGGTCACGAACTTGCCGTCAATCCGGCTGGCTACGGCACCTGGACCACGCAGTCCGACGGCAGCCTGGTCTGGACCTTCGATGTCGAGACGCCGGATGCCGTGCATCTGGGCTTCGGCTTCAATCCGTTCCATCTGCCCGACGGCGCGGTGCTGACGATCACGTCGTCCGACACGGGCAAGCAGATCGGTCCGTTCACGGCCAACAACAACAACGTCACGGGCCAGTTCTGGACCGAAGTGCTCATGGGCAACAACGCCCGGCTCACGCTGACGGTTCCGGCCGGGCACCAGCAGGACGTGCAGCTTCGGCTCGTGAAGGTCGGCCAGGGCTATCGCGGCTTCGGCGTGCGCTCCAAGCACTGCAAGTCGGGCGCCTGCAACATGGACGTCGCCTGCCTCGGCCCGAACGATCCGTGGAACGAGAACCGCCGCGCCGTCGCGGCCTATACGCGCGGCGCCACCGACACCTGCACCGGCTCGATGGTCAACAACACGGCGAACGACCGCCGCCTGATCTTCGCGACGGCCGGCCACTGCGGCATGAACAACGCCTCGGCCGCGGCATCGATCGTCGCCTACTGGAACTACGAGTCGGCGACCTGCCGCACGCCGGGCTCCGGCGCGAGCGGCATCCCGATCCCGAAGCCGAATACCACGTACAGCGGCGCGACCTTCCTCGCGAACCACGGTGCGACGAGCTCGTCGGACTGGACCCTGCTCGAATTCACCGGCCCGCTGAATCCCGCGTTCAACCACTACTGGGCCGGCTGGGATCGCACCGGCACCGCGCCGCTCTGCGTGCAGCCCGGCGATCCGGCGTCGACCGCCGGCATGTGCGCGTCCATCCATCATCCGGGCGTCGATGAAAAGCGCATCACGTTCATCGGACAGACGATGGACATCCGCCAGTACCTGCAGCCGGCTCCCGGCAGCGGCACGTCGCACTGGTACGTGCACTGGGATCCGAGCCCGCCGCTGCTGCCGGGCATCCAGCCGCCGCCGAGCTCGGTCGTGCCGAACGTGACCGAAGGCGGCTCGTCGGGTTCTCCGCTCTATAACGTGGAGCGCCGCCTCGTCGGCGTGCTCAGCGGCGGCCTGTCCGCGTGCGGCGCGACCGGCGAAAACCTGACCGACTACTACGGCCGTCTCGCGGTTGCCTGGGAAGGCGGCGGCACGACCGCGACGGCGATGAAGACCCACCTCGATCCGATCGGCGGCGGCACCGCGACCGTGCTCGACGGCATCAACGCCTGCACCGCGCCGGCGGCGCCGGCCGACGTCACCGCGACCGCGACCGCCGCCAACGCGATCACGGTGAGCTGGACGCCGGTCGGCGGGATCACGCGCTATCAGGTACAGCGCAGCAGCGGCGCCTGCCCGGGTTCCAATTTCACGCAGATTGCCGAAGTGAACAATGTGTCGAGTTACGTCGACACGACCGTGTCGGGCGGTTCGACCTACAGCTACAAGATCGTCAGCGTCGACACGGCGCAGCCGTGCTCGTCGCCCGCGAGTGCGTGCAGCAGCGCCACGGCGACCGGTCAGTGCACGGTGAACCCGACCTTCGCCGGCGCCGCCAGCGCGAACTCCGCCGGTACCGCGTCGTGCGAAGTCGATGTGAGCTGGGCTGCGGCGACGCCGAACTGCGGCGCGAATCCGGCGCGCTACAACGTCTATCGTTCGACCACCGCGGGCTTCACCCCGTCGGCCGCGAACCTGCTGCAGTCCTGCCTCACCACGACGTCGCTCGCCGACACCGATGTCGGCAACGCGACGTACCACTACATCGTGCGTGCGGAAGATCCGAACGGCTCCGGCAGCGGCCTGTGCGGCGGCGGCATCGAAGACACCAACCTCGTGCAGCGCTCGGCGCGTCCGTTCGGCCCCGGCCAGACCGACGGCTTCACCGACAACGCGGAAAGCGGCATCGGCAACTGGACCGTCGCCGGCACCGGCGCCGGCGCGAACTGGGCGGTCAACACCACGCAGTCGCACTCGCCGACGACATCGTTCTTCGTCAGCGATCCGAATGCGGCCAGCGACCGCACGCTGACCCTGACGAACGCGCTCGACCTCGGCGCGAACGGCGGCAACAAGCTCGAGTTCTGGACCCGCTACGACACCGAGGAAGACTACGACGGCGTGCTGCTCGAGTATTCGCTGAACAACGGCACGACCTGGACCGACATCCTCGGCGCCCAGGGTTCCGTGCCGGCCGATGCGAACCGCTTCACCGAAGGCGGCTACAACGGCGTCATGGACGACAACGGCGCGTTCGGCCCGCGCACGGCATGGCATGGCGCGCGTACGACCTGGACGCGGGTGACCGTCGATCTCGGCGCGTTCTCGGGCCAGACCGCGAAGTTCCGCCTCCGCGCGGCGAGCGACGGTTCGGTCGCGGGCACGGGCTTCTGGGTCGACGACGTGCGGCACTACTTCGGCAATGCCTGTACGTCGAGCCAGCCCGACCCGATCTTCGAAGACGACTTCGAGCTCTGATGTAGTGCCGGCGGCTTCCGGCCGCCGGATTTTTTGTGCCTGAGAAAAACGCCCTCTCCTCCACGCGCAGCTTGGGGGAGAGGGCCGGGGACCGGCGGAGAAGCCTCCGCCGGACGCGCTGCGCGCTCGCCGCGGTGGCGCATCCGTCGCCACGCCCCGCGCGCCCGCGCCGCCGCATGACCGCGCAATCTCCAGTCGAATCTGCTTGAATCGGCGGCCCATGCCCGCCTCCTTCGCCGACTTCCTCGAAACGCGCTACGCGCACCTGCTCGCGCGCTGCCGCGAAGCCGGCGTGCCGTTCTACGACGACGCCGGCGTCGCCGAACATCTGCAGCGCGTGCTGCTGGCCAGCGACTTCGCCTACGACTGCTTCTCGCGCGACCCGGCACTGCTCGCGCCCGACGCGCTGATGCTCATGAGCGATCCGCGTCCGGCCGACGCACGCGTCTGGCAGATCGACCCGGGCGAACGCGACGAAGCGCGCCAGATGGCTTTGCTGCGGCGCTTCCGCAAACGCGAAGCGCTGCGTCTGATCTGGCGCGACGTCAACGGTCTCGACGACGTCGCCGACACGCTCGACGGCTCCACCGCACTCGCCGAAACCTGCCTCGAATCCGCGCTGCGCTACGCCGAGCATCACCTCGGCGCACGCCACGGCGTGCCGCGCGATGCGAACGGGAAGATCCAGCGCCTCGTCGTGCTGGGCCTCGGCAAGCTCGGCGGCGGCGAGCTGAATTTTTCGTCCGACGTCGATCTCATCCTCGCCTACAGCGAGAACGGCCAGACCGACGGTGCGCGCACGCTCGACAACGAAGCCTATTTCGCGCGGCTCGGCCAGCAGATGGTCAAGCTGCTCGCCGAAGTCAGCGTCGACGGCTACGTCTATCGCGTCGACCTGCGCCTTCGCCCGTTCGGCAACGCCGGCCGCGTCGCGCTGTCGTTCGCCGCGATGGAGCAGTACTACCAGCGCGAAGGCCGCAACTGGGAACGCTATGCCTGGATCAAGGCGCGCCCGGTCGCCGGCGACCTCGCCGCCGGCAAGCGCCTCTGCGAAACGCTGCGGCCGTTCGTCTACCGCCGCTATCTCGACTACACCGCGTTCGCCGGCCTGCGCGAGATGAAGGCGCTGATCGACGCCGAAGTCGCGCGCAAGGACCTGACCGACAACCTGAAGCTCGGCCCCGGCGGCATCCGCGAAATCGAATTCATCGTGCAACTGCTGCAGATGATCCGCGGCGGGCGCGAGCCCAGCCTGCGCGTGCGCGGCCTGCTGCCCGCGCTGGCCGCGTGTGAACAATTGGGTGTACTGGAAAAAGCGCGTGCGCAGCAATTGCGCCGCAGCTATCTGTTCCTGCGCCGCGCCGAGAACCGCCTGCAGATGCTGCGCGACGAACAGACCCACGCGCTGCCGGGCGATGCGCTGCTCGTCGAGCGCATCGCACAGTCGCTCGGTCACGCCGGCACGGCCGCATTTGCAGGCGCACTCGCGCAGGAACGCGACCTCGTCGCCGAAGAATTCCGCAACCTGCTCGCACCGCTCGACCGCCGCGAAACCTCGCAGACGCCCGAGAGCTGGATCGCGCTGTGGCGCAATCTTGACCGCGACGGCGGCGACGCGCGCGAACTCGCCGATGCCGGCTTCGCGCCGGCCGAGCCCGTGCGCGAAGCGCTGCTCGGACTCACGCGATCGCCCGCCGTGCGCAGCATGGCCACGAGCTCGCGCGAACGCTTCGACCGCCTGATGCCGCAGCTGCTGCAGGCCGCTGCCGCAAGCCGCGCGCCGGCGGCCTGCCTCGAACGCCTCGTGCGCCTGCTGCACGCCATCGTGCGCCGCGCCGCCTACCTCGTCCTGCTCGACGAACAGCCCGGCGCGCGCAAGCGCCTGATCGCCCTGTTCGCCGACAGCGCCTGGCTCGCCGAACGCGTGATCGCGCATCCGCTGCTGATCGACGACCTGTTCGATCCGCGCCTGGATGCCGTGCCCATCGACCGCAGCGCGATCGCGAGCGAAATCGCGCGCCGCGTCGACACGCTCGAAGCCGCCGAGCCCGACCCCGAAGCCGAAATCGAATTGCTGCAGGAACTCAAGCACAGCCTCGGCTTTCGCCTCGGACTCGCCTTCCTCGGCAAGCGCGCCGACGCCGTCGCGACCTCGCGACGGCTC
>NZ_DATIGT010000180.1:0-4436 GCF_035481375.1 Tahibacter sp. | reverse complement strand
GTGTCCGACGACGTGCTCGGCGTCGTGTCGCTCGCCGCGCAAGGCGTCGGCATCTGCCAAAGCTACGACTTCGTCGTTCGCGACCACATCGCGCGCGGCACGCTGGTCGAGATATTGCCGCAGCTTCGCGGTCGTACGCGTCCTTTCTCGCTCGTCTACACGCCGCATCGCGGTCAGTCGGCAGCGACGCGCGCGCTGATCGACCTGCTCGTTTCCGAAACGCGCGACAGCTGAAGATTCGCGCCGTCGCGCGGATCCCTGCGTCGCCGCGATCCGGCCGCCGACCGCTGCGCGGCCGTTGCACGCATCGGCCGATTCGCGCCGCTCGTCGCGGTCGATGCTGCGATCGCGCTGCGCGACGCGATACGACGGTCCTGCGCGCCGGCGAAACCGCGCTTGTCGATCGGCAGCCTGCAAACAACCCGCGTGCTGCGTCCCTGCAGCCGTCATGGAGTATCTGCATGTCCGAGATCCCGGATTCCTCGTACGTCCGCCGCCTTTCCGCTGAATTCCGACGCCGCGGCCGATACTGGCGCGCGATCGGTTTCGTGCTGTGCCTGTTCCTGTGCGCGCCGCTGGCGGCCGCCGACCATTTCGTCTGCGACTGCGCGACGGGCGCCGCGCCCGGCTGCGTCGCCGGCAACGACGCGGCAGCCGGCAATTCGCCGGCGACCGCCTGGCGCAGCTACGACCGCGCGCAGGATGCATGGTCGGGGCTCGCCGCCGGCGACAGCATCCATTTCTGCCGCGGCGGCGTGTTTCCGATCGCCGGCAGCACGCAGTGGTTGAACACGCAGTGCACGGCGGCGCAGCGCTGCGGGATCGAGGCGTACTCCGCGGCCTGGGCGTCGGGTGGCGAAGCGCGGCCGCGGCTGGTGCAGTCGAGCGGCCACGGCTTCAATTTCGCGAATGCCGGCGACGCCGCGCCGGACGGCGGCTATCGCGTGCGCGATCTCGAACTCGCCTGCACCGCCTGCACGAACGACGACTGGGGCCTGTTCTTTTTCAACGACGTCGACGACGTGCGCTTGGAGCGGCTGCGCATCACCGGCTTCGGCATCGGCGTGCATCTCGCCGGATCCAATCCCTGCGGCAGCGATCCGGGCTGCGACGGACACAGCTCGCGCATCGAGCTGGTCGACAGCGAGATCGAAGGCAATCGCACGCAGGGCTGGCTCGGTGCGGGCGACGATCTGCTGCTCGCCGGCAACCGGTTCGCCGGCAACGGCACCGGGACGGTATTTCAGCACAATGTGTACTTGAGCCAGTCCAACGGCGCGACGCATCGCATACGCGTCGTGCGCAACGCGCTGTATCGCTCGGCGGCGTCCGCGAGCGGCAGCTGCCAGGGGGGATCGTTCGCCGTGCACGGCGAGCACACGGACCTGCTGATCGAAGGCAACACGATCCGCGAAGACCTCGGCGCGGCGGACCCGGCGTGCTGGGGTCTCGGCATCACGCCGGCCTACGGCACGCCCGAAGGCTTCGTGCGGACGATCGTTCGCGGCAATACGTTCCGCAACGTCGGCAACATCGCGATCGCGCTGGGCAGTTGCCAGGACTGCGTCGTCGAGAACAACGTCATCGTCGGCGAGCAGAGCTTCGGCGGCATCGGCATCGCCGCGCCGGCCGTCGCACGCGCGGCCGACGACCTGCCGCTGGCGCGCCTGACCGTCCGCAACAATTCGCTGTATCTGACGGCGCCGTCGAGCATCGGCATTCGTCTCGGCGACGAAGGCAGTCAGCACGTCGTCGTCAGCAACGCGCTGCACAGCACGACGACGAGCGGTTCCTGGTCGTGTCTCTCGTTGAATCTCGCGTTCGGTGCCTATGCCGCTGTCGACAACAATGTCTGCGGCTTCGTGACCGGCGCAGGGCGCGAATGGGAGCAGGGATCCGGCAGCCTCGCAGCATGGCGCGCCGCATCGGGCTTCGACGCCGCATCGCTCGCCGTGGCACCCGGCTTCGCGTCACCGGCCGGTCCGGGTTTCCAGCTGGAAGCGGCTTCCGCTTCGGCCGCCATGGTCGGTGCAGGCCACGCGTCGGCGAGTTCGCCGACGGAGTTCTATGGTGCGTCGCGCACCGTGCCGCCTGACGCCGGTGCATACCAGTACGGCACGTCCGATCGGCTGTTTCGCGACGGTTTCGGCGGCTGAAGCCGCCTCAGCGCCGCCATCCGCGCACCGGCGGCGCGTCCCGCACGGTTGGCTGATCGGCGAACAGCCCGCGCATGGCGTCGAGCAGCGGCGCCAGCAGGCGTTCGCCCTTGCGCTTGCTGCAGCTCCAGCTGATTTCGTGGCTGCGCTCTCCATCACTGATCCGCAGGCGCGAATGGGGTCCGCAGTCGGAGGCGATTTCGATGACTTCGAGCGGTTCGCAGCCCGGATCGTGCGCGAGGCTTGGATCGCAGCTGCCCCGGGGCGGCTCGGGCAGTTCGTCCAGGTCTTGCGGCAATGTGAAGAAGTGGCTTTGTTCTGCAAGTTCCAGAAAGGCTTCGAGCTTGACGTCGTCGATGTAGAGCCGACCGGTCTGATGGACGACCTTGTCGAACCTGCGTTGCTCGTAGCTGCCCTGGCCGCCCGCCTCGACGCGGTAGACGACGTAGTCGCGATCGAGGTACTGCAGCGTGATCTCACGATCGGACGCCGTCGCCGCGCAGCCGGCGAGCAACACCGCGGCGAGCGCGACGGCGGCCCGCGCGGTGCGCCGGTCGATCACGGCATCAGCTCGCTGCCGATGATGACGACGTCGGCCGGACGCGCCGCGAACAGCCCGACGCAGACGACGCCGACGATCTGGTTGTATTCGCGCTCGAGCCCGACCGGATCGACGATCGAAAGGTTGTGCACGTCGAGCACCCAGTTGCCGTTGTCGGTGACGACGCCTTCGCGCCAGACCGGCTGTCCGCCGCGCTTGGCTATCTCGCGCGCGACGTAGCTGCGCGCCATCGGGATCACCTCGACCGGCAGCGGGAACTTGCCGAGCACGTCGACGCGCTTGGCCGCGTCGATCATGCAGACGAAGCGCTCAGACGCGGCGGCGATGATCTTCTCACGCGTCAGCGCGGCGCCGCCGCCCTTGATCAGGCGCTTGTGCGTGTCGCATTCGTCGGCGCCGTCGACATAGAGCGGCACGGTGCCGACGCTGTTGAGATCGACGACGCGGATGCCGCGCTCGCGCAGCAGCTCGGTGGAGCGTTCCGAACTCGACACGGCGCAGTCGATGTCGTCGCGCATCCTGCCGAGTTCGTCGATGAAGTAGG
Organism: Tahibacter sp.; assembly: GCF_035481375.1. Taxonomy (GTDB): domain Bacteria; phylum Pseudomonadota; class Gammaproteobacteria; order Xanthomonadales; family Rhodanobacteraceae; genus Tahibacter. The sequence goes on along the minus strand of NZ_DATIGT010000180.1, from coordinate 1,174 downwards.
CGACGGTCGAACCCGTGCCGACGCCGACGACGCTGCCTTTTTCGACATAGGTCGCCGCGCGCTGCGCGGCGAGGCGTTTCTGCTGTTCGCGGTCCATTAGAACTCCGGGAGGCAATGGCGGCTGAGGAAAATTCGACGGCGGCGGCGCAACCGCAGCCTGCGCGCGAAGACGCGCTATTCGAGCGACAGGATGAAATCCCATTCTTTCCTGGCGACCGGCAGCACCGACAGGCGATTGCCCTTCTTGACGAGTGCGAGGTCCTGCAGCTCGGGCTTGTCCTTGAGCTCGGCCAGCGTGATCGTGCGTTTGAGTTTGCGCTTGAAGCCGACGTCCACGAGCAGCCAGCGCGGTTCCTCGCGCTTGCTGGCCGGGTCGTAGTAGTCGCTTTTCGGATCGAACTGCGTGGGGTCGGGATGGGCTTCGCTGCGGATCTCGGCGAGGCCGACGACGCCGGGTTCGTCGCAGTTGGAGTGATAGAACAGCACGCCGTCGCCGATCTTCATGTCGTCGCGCATGTAGTTGCGCGCCTGGTAGTTGCGCACGCCGTTCCAGGGTTCGAGCTTCTTCTTCGCGAGCGCGTCGATCGAGAACTCTTCGGGTTCGGATTTCATGAGCCAGTAACGCATGGGCAGTCCTTCAGGATGCGGGCTGGGTGCAGTCGATGAGTTCGCGCTCGGTCGCGACGAGATCGAGCTTCACGTCCCAGGCTTGGGCGCCGACCGTGTCGATCTCCTGGAAGCTGTAGCCGATGCCGACGAGCAGCGGCGTCGTCGGACGCTCGCGCCCGTGCAGGAATGCGAAGCTCGTGTCGTAGAAACCGCCGCCGTAGCCGAGACGGTGTCCGCGACGATCGAATCCGAGCAGCGGGACGAGCACGAGGTCGAGCGAATCCGGCGTGGCGAGTTCGGCGTCGGCAGCGGCCGGCTCGGGAATGCCGAAGCGGTTCGGCTGCACCTGGCTCGCGGCGGTGTACGGCGCGAAGCGCAGCTGCCGCGCAGCGCCCGAGACCGGCAGATGGAACGCCTTGCCCTGGCGCCAGCAGTGCGCGACGACGAGATGCAGCGACAGTTCGCCGTTGACCGCGAAATAGCCGCCGATGCGTTCGTCGACGGTGAGTTCGGGCAATTGCTGCAACTGCTGCAGCAGGCCCTGCGCGGCGGCGATGCGCTGTGC
>NZ_DATIGT010000179.1:0-8980 GCF_035481375.1 Tahibacter sp. | reverse complement strand
GCCCAGGCGACTTCGTTGAGCAGTTCGCTCGCGCGACGCTCGCCGCGGCGTTCGAGATTCGCGAGCCACGCGGACGTCGTCGGCGCATCGCCGCCGCACTCCGCACCGGGCAGCGCGCAGATGTCGATGAGCAGCAGCTGCGCATAGGCGTTGCCGGCCCGGGTCGCGCGGATCAGCCGGTCCTTCGCGAGCGCGACGTCGCCGGCCGCCGCGTCGAGGCGCGCGAGCAGCACGCCGTCGAGACCGGACGAATCGGCCTGCGTGAGCCAGCGCCGCGCCTGCGCCGCATCGCGCGCGCGGCCGTAGCCGTAGTACGCGGCATAGCCGAGCACGCGCGCCGTCGCGGCGTCGCCGCTGTTCGCGGCGGTTTCCAGCCAGGCCAGACCGCGCGCGTTGTCGGTGCGGTCCGCGCGCCGCAGCAACACGCCGCCGGCCGCGGCCACGCAGTCGTAGGCTGCCTCACGCAGACATTGCTCGGCGTAGGCGATGCCCGCGGCCTCGTCGCGCAGCGGCGATTCGGGCTGCAGCAGTGCCGCGACGATGTCGACGCGCGCCTGCGGATTGCCAGCCGCCGCCGCTTTCTTCAGCCATGTCATCGCGGATGCAGCCTGCGTCGCATCGCCGTCCAGCAACACGCGCGCGTGCTGCAGCATGCAGTGTGCATTTCCCGCTGCCGCAGACTGCGCGAACCATTGCGCGGCGTGTGCCGCGTCGCCGTCTTCGCGCGCGATTTCGCCGAGCACACAGGTTGCTTCCGCCGAGCCGCGCTCCTGCGCGCGCTTCAGCATCTCGGCCGCGCGCGCGCGATCCGCGTCGACGCCCCAGCCATAGCGATACGCGCTGCCGAGCCGCGCGAGACAGCTGTCGACGCCTTCGCCTTCGATGCCCTCGCAACGCCTGAAATAGCCGAACGCGCGCGGCCGGTCGACGGCGACGCCGCTGCCCTGCAGGTAGATCGTGCCGAGCGCGAGCAGCGCACGCGCGTCGCCGCCGGCCGCGGCGGCCTCGAACAGCGCGAGCGCGCGCGGCACGTCGCGCACGGATTCCGGTCCGGTCATCAGCGTGCCGGCGAGCACGAGCCGGCACGGCGCGTCGCCCGCGTCGGCGCAGGCCGCGAGCCGCGCGATGCCGGCCTCGGGCGACGCGCCGCCGAGTTCGATGCGCGCGAGCGCGATCGTCGCGTCGCCGCTGCCCTGCGCCGCGGCGCGTTCGTACCAGCCGCGCGCGTCGTCGCGGTTCTGCGTCACGCCGTCGCCGAGGTCGAGCGCAAGCGCGTAGAGATACTGGCTGCGCGCGTCGCCGAGGCGCGCAGCCGCGGCGTAGAAATGCACGGCGCGCGCGGCGTCGGCGGCGACGCCGCGGCCGTTCGCGTAGAGGTCGCCGAGCGTGCGCAGGCTCCGCGGCTGCCCCTGCATCGCGCTGCGCAGCAGCCACTGACGCGCCGCGGCCGGATCGGCGGCGATGCCGGTGCCGTTGAGCAGCACGGTCGCGTAGTTGTATTGCCCGAGCGCGTCGCCGCGTTCGGCCGCAAGGCGATGCCAGCGCAGCGCGCGCTGCGCATCGTCGTCCGCGCCGCCGACGTGACTCACGCCGAGCTGCGTCGCGGCGAGCGCGCTGCCGCGTCGCGCGGCGCGCTCCAGCACCTCGCGTGCGGCCGCGCGCGCTTCCCGCGTCGTCGCGCCCGCGTAGTCGGCAAGCCCGCGGACTTCGAGCGCGTACGCAAGACCATCGGCGGTGCCTCGCCGCAGCAGCGCCTCGCGTTCGCGCAGCGCGCGTTTGTCGGTCGAGCCCGCAAGCTGGTGGATGCGCACGGCCATCGCGCGCACGCTGCCCTTGGCGAGCGCACGTTCGAGATCGCGCTCGCCGCCGCTGAGGCTCAACCGCTGCGCGGCCTCGTAGCGCAGCAACGCGACCTCGGCCTCGCCATAGGCGCGTACCGCGGCCGACTGCGCCGCAGCCGCTTCGCCACGCGCGCAATCCTTGTGAAGCTCGCACCAGAGCGCGAGCAGCACCTGCGCTTCGGGCAGATGCTGCTCGCCTGCACGGCGCAGCAGGTCGAGCGCGCGCCGGCGGTCGCCGTCTTCCTGCGCGAGCTGCCATTCCGCATAGGCGTAGCGCGCGAACGCGTCGTCCTGCGCGACCGCGCGATCGAGATCCTTGCGCGCCTGTTCGATGCCGCCGTAGAGGCCGGTGCGCGCCGCGATCCGCGCGCGTCCGACCAGCGCGCTGGAGTCGGCCGCGAGCTGGCCGGCCTGGATGTTGACGGCCATGTAGCCGGCGATCGCCGCGTGCACGTCGCGCGACGTCGGGTCGTCGATGCGATCGGCGAGATAGCGCATGACGCGTTCGGCACTCGGCGTCAGGTCGACGCGCACGCGGCGCACGCGCGCGTCGGCCGTGCGCAGCCACAGCACTTCGTGCAGGCGATGACCGTCGTTCGATGCGTCGAGCGTGGACGCGATCAGCGTCGTGTTCTGATCGGGATCGAGCGCCGCGGCGACTGCGGCCACATCGAGCGTGCCGACGCCGTAGTAATAGGCGTCGCCCTGCCAGATCCCCGGCGGCGCGAGGCTCGCCTCGACGCGTTCGCGCAGCCGCGCGAAGGCCGCGGCCGCCGCCACGCTGTCGCCTGCCGCACGCGCGCAGATGCCGACGACGAGCAACGGCCCGGGCCGCTGCGGTTCGTCCAGCGCAGCCTGATGCGCGATCGGCGCAAGTTCGGAGCAGCGTCCCGGAAGATTGTCGCCATTGCGCGAGACGAGGCCGTCGAGCCGCAGCGAACCGAGTTCGGGCGGCAGCGCGGCGAGATCGAGCTTCTTCGGCTCGGACAGCGGTGCGAGGACCGTGCCGGTGACCGGCGCGGGCGTGGTGCTGACGGCGGAGGCGGTCGGCGGGAACAGCGAGAAAAGCGCGTACAGGAGTGAGAAATGAGTAAAGCGCACCTTTCCACCTTTCCCTTCATCGCCACGAAGTCCGCACGAACAGCGAAAAGCAAAAGCGGGCGACGCGCTCCGCCGCACTCGATTCCCGCTCCTCTTCACGCTTTTCCGACTACTGCAGTTCCGCCAGCGCCCGCTCGACTTCATCCGCGCCGACGCCTTCAGCCAGCGCGCAGTCGTCCGCGGCGGCGAACGTCGCCGCGGCCCGCAGTTCGGCGATGCGCTGGCCGGCGAGCTTCGGCGAATCGAAGCCGGTGCTCTGCAGCAGCAGGCGCTGTTCGGCGTCGACGAGCTTGAAGTAGAAGCGGCCGTCGTTCTCGCGGTACTGCTTGAACTGCGGCTTTGCCGCCTTTGCCGTCTCGGCCGTCTTTGCCTTGGCCGCGTCGGTGCGGAAATCGCGCAGGCCGACGGCGCTGCGCAGTTCCGCGAGGAACGGCGCGGCGATGCCGCGCGCGCGCTGCGCGCCGGCCTGCAGGATGTCCTCGATGCGGCCGGGCTGCGCGATCAGTTCCTCGTAGCGCGCGCGCATCGGCGCGATGTCGCGTTCGAGGCGTTCGAACACGCGCTGCTTGGCGTCGCCCCAGCCGAGTCCGTCGGCGAGCGCCGCGCGGAATTCGGCGGTTTCCGCCGGTTCCGCGAACGCCGTGAAGATCGGCATCAGCGCGGTGCTGTCGGGATCCTTCGCCTCGCCCGGCAGGCGCGAGTCGGTGACGATGCGCGCGATCGTCTCCTTGAGCTTCTTCGCGCCGCCGTCGAACAGCGGCACGGTGTTGTCGTAGCTCTTGGACATCTTGCGGCCGTCGAGACCCGGCAGCGTCGCCACGCTTTCCTCGGTGGCCGCCTCGGGCAGCGTGAAGTAGTCGCGCCCGGCGCCGAACAAGTGATTGAAGCGGGCACCGACGTCGCGCGCCATCTCGATGTGCTGGATCTGGTCGCGGCCGACCGGCACCTTGTGCGCGTTGAACATCAGGATGTCGGCGGCCATCAGGATCGGATAGCTGTAGAGCCCCATGGTCACGCCGGCGTCGGGATCCTCCCCGGCGGCCGTGTTCGCGTCGACCGACGCCTTGTAGGCGTGCGCGCGGTTCATCAGGCCCTTGGCGGTGACGCAGGTCAGCAGCCAGGTCAATTCGGGAATTTCGGGAATATCCGACTGACGGTAGAAATATACGGTTTCCGGATCGAGGCCGCAGGCGAGCCAGGTCGCGGCGATCTCCAGGCGCGAGCGCGCGATGCGGGCCGGGTCGTCGCACTTGATCAGCGCGTGGTAGTCGGCCATGAAGTAGTACGACTCGACGTCGGGGCTGCGGCTCGCGGCGACCGCCGGGCGGATCGCGCCGACGTAGTTGCCCAGATGCGGAGTGCCCGTGGTGGTGATGCCGGTGAGAACGCGGGTCTTGCTCATGGCGAGGCTTGGACGATAGGGCCGGCCAGTTTACGGCAAAGCCCGCTGCGGCCGCGAAAGCCCCGGCCGGTATATGCGCACGGCTGGCGAGCCCGGCGGCGCAGCGGGATACTGCGCGGCGGCGCAGTCATGCGTCGCTCCGTGGACCGCCGGTCGGCGGTTCCGGAGATTCCGGCTCAGGGGACCCAGCAACGATTAGGAGCTTCCAATGGCAGGCAAGTTCACGATCTTCAGCGGCAAGGGCGGCAAGACCTATTTCAATCTCAAGGCCGGCAACGGCGAAATCATCCTGGCCAGCCAGGGTTACGTCGACAAGAGCGGCGCGCGCAACGGCGTCGAGTCGGTCAAGAACAACGCCGCGCAGTCCGGCCGGTTCGAGAAAAAGACCGCGAGCAACGGCAAGTTCCATTTCAGCCTCAAGGCCGGCAACGGCCAGATCATCGGCAACAGCGAGATGTACGACAGCGAGAAGGCGCGCGACGCCGGCATCGCGTCGGTCGCCAGCAACGCACCGGGCGCGGCGCTGGTCGAGGAGTGACGGGCTTCGAATCTGACTCGCGCCGGAACGCCTCCGGCGCGGTCCCGCGCCCGCCATACGATCGCTAACCCCGCCGTCGCGGGGGTCACGTTTGACCGGGCGCCTTCTCACTGGAGACCTGCCATGTCACTGCGCCACCGGTTGCTCGCCGCGGTTGCCCTGATCGCTTCGGCGACCACCGCCCAGGCCGGCCGCCTCGTCGATCTGCAGATCGTCGACCGCGAATCCGGCTCCACGCTGCAGCAGTACTACCACCGCGGCGACACCTACATCGCCGGCGCACCGGGTCACCGCTATGCGGTGCGCATCACCAACCGCAGCAACGAACGCGTACTCGCCGTGCTCTCGGTCGACGGCGTCAATGCGATCAGCGGCGAGACCGCCGGCACGCAGCAGACCGGCTACGTGCTCGATCCTTACGAGAGCACCGAGGTCGCCGGCTGGCGCAAGAACATGGACGAGATCGCGGCGTTCGAATTCACGACGCTCAGCGATTCGTATGCCGCGCAGACCGGCCGTCCGGCCAACGTCGGGGTGATCGGCGTCGCCGCCTTCCGCGAACGCGCGCCGAAACCCATCTATCGCAACAAAGTGGACAAGAGCGCACGCGCGACCGAAGGCGAAGCCAAGCGCGCGCCGGAAATGCCCGCGGCCGCGCCGGGCGCATCGACCGCCGGCGGCGCGGCGCAGGATTCGACGGCGCACCGCGAAGCCGCCCCGGTGCAGGAGTCGCTGGGCACGGGCCACGGCGACCGCGAATACAGCAACGCGACCTATACGTCGTTCCAGCGCCAGAGCGACCGTCCGAACGAACTCGTGTCGGTGCGCTACGACAGCTACCGCAACCTCGTCGCGAAAGGCGTCATCCCGCGCCACCGCCCGCGGCCGGATCGTCCGGACCCGTTCCCGGACAGTTTCGTGCCGGATCCGCCGTCGCGGTGAGCGGCGGCCGGCACGGCCGGGGCTGAACGCGTCGTCATCCCTACCCTCGCCCTGGAGGGAGCGGGTTTCCCGCAAGACGGGCCGCGAGGCCCGTCTTCTTTTTTTACTAATCCACTTCGAAACGCTGCAGCAGTACCGGCGTCGTCGTCGTCGCGGTGCTCGAGTTGTTGCCGGGGACCGGATCGGTCGTGCCGTTCGGCGCAGTGACGGTGGCCGTGTTCGCGAGCATCTGCGTCGGGCCGGTCGGCGCGGTGCCGGTGATCGTCAGCGTGACCGTGCCGCCGGGCGGCAGCACCGGCACGACGGCGTCGACGGCGTAGCCGGCGACGTCCGAACCCGAGACGGCCGGCGTGGCGCAGACGGCGCCGCCGGTTGCGCCGGCGCAGGCCGCCGTGACCGCGGTGATGCCGACCGGCAGCGCGTCATGTACGGACGCGCCGTCGGCCGCGCCGGGGCCGGCGTTGCCGACGAGCAGCGTGTAGGTCATCGCCGCGCCGCCGCTGACGGTCGGCGGACCGCTCTTCACGATCGACACGTCGGCCGACGCCGCGCGGGCATTGCTGTCGCTGCCGGTCGCGCTGTTCGCCGCATCCGGATCGTCCGCCGTTGCGCTGTTGATCAGCGGATCGGCCGTCAGGTCCGCGGCGAACTGCACCGGCACGCTGAACTGCAGCTGGTTGCCGGCACCGGCCGCGATGCTCGCGCCGCTCGCGCTGAAACCGCCGCCGCCGACGCTGCTGACGACGCTGCCGCAGCTCGCGCTGCCCGTCGCCGCGCAGGTCACCAGCGCGCTCAGCGTGACGCCGCCGGGCAAGGTGTCGGCGACGCTGACCGCCGCGGCGTTGCCGCTGCCGACGTTCGTGACGGTGACCAGATAGGTCGCCGTGCCGCCCGGCGTATACGTCGCGCTGCCGTCGGTCTTGACCACCTGCAGGACCACGCCGCCGGCGCGCACGTTGCTGTCGCTGCCGACGGCGGGTATCGGATCCGACGGATCCGACGCGGTCGCCGTGTTCACGAGCGGATCGGCCGTCAGCGCCGGCGAGAACGCGACCGGCAGGCTGTAGATCAATCCGTTCGGCGGACCGGCCGGCAGCGTCGCCGCGCTGACGCCGAACGCGGAACCGCCGGCGCTGCCGCTGATGGCGCCGCAGGTCGCGGTGCCGACCGGCAGACAGGTCGGCGTGCCGGTCAGCGTGACGCCGGCCGGCAGCGTGTCGCCGATGCTGACGGCGTTCGCGTTCGACGGACCCGCGTTCGTCACGGTCAGCACATAGGTCGCGGTGCCGCCGGGCACGTAGGTCGCGCTGCCGTCGTCCTTCGTCAATGTGAGGCCGGTGCTCGCGAGCAGCACGTCGCTGTCGCTCGCCTGCGCGCCGTCGGCGTCGTCGGGGTCGCTCGCCGTCGCGGTGTTGACGAGCGGATCGGTCGTCAGCGCGGCCGAGAAATTCACCGGCAGCGAATACGTGAGCGCGTTGCCGGCACCCGCCGCCACGCTCGCGCCGACCGCCGAGAACGCGCCACCGCCGGCGCTGCCGTTCACGGTTCCGCAAAGGGCGGCACCGGTCGCGACGCAGGTCGGTGTCGCGCTCAGCGTGACGCCCGCGGGCAGGCTGTCGTCGACGGTCACGTTCGCGGCATTGCTCGGCCCCGCATTCGTGACGACGACGGTGTAGGTCGCGCTGCCGCCCGGCGTGTAGCTCAGGTTGCCGTCGGTCTTCGTGATGCCGAGCGCCGCCTGGCCGCCGCGCGTGTTGCTGTCGGTCGCCGTGGCCGGCGTCGGGTCGGCCGGATCCGTAACGGTCACGGTGTTGGCGAGCGGATCGGCCGCGAGATCGGCCGCGAACGCGACCGGCACGCTGTAGCGCAGCTCGTTGCCCGGTCCCGCGGCGATGCTCGCGCCGGCCGCGCCGAAATTCGTTCCGCCGGCAGTGCCGCTGATCGTGCCGCAACCTGCGGCACCGACGGCGACGCAGGTCGGCGTTGCGGTCAGCGTGGTACCGGCCGGCAGCGGGTCGGCGAGGCTCACCGCGGCCGCATTCGACGGACCGGCATTGGTCACGACGACGACATAGGTCGCCGTGCCGCCCGGCGTGTAGCTGCTCGCGCCGTCGTCCTTGGTCGCGCTGAGGCCGGACACGGCCTGCAGCGCATCGCTGTCGTCGGCCTGCGCACCGTCGGGATCCGCGCTGTCGGTCGCGTTCGCCGTGTTGACGAGCGGATTCACGCTGAGGCCCGGCGCGAAATCCACCGGCAGGCTCAGGACGAGACTGTCGCCGGATGCGGCACCGAGCGTCGCGCCGCTGAGTCCGGCGCTGCTGCCGCCGGCGCTGCCGCTGATCGTGCCGCAGGTCGCGTTGCCGTTGGCCGTGCAGCTCGGCGGTGCCGTCAGCGTCACACCGGCCGGCAGGCTGTCGGCGATCGAGACCGCGGTCGCATCGCTCGGCCCGTCGTTGGTCAGGGTCAGCACGTAGGTTCCCGTCGTGCCCGGCGTGTAGCTCGCCGCGCCGTCGGTCTTGGCCAGCACGAGGTCGGTCAGCGGGCTGCGCGCATCGCTGTCGGTCGCCGTGCTCGGCGACGGCGCAGCGGGATCGTCCGCGGTCGCAGAGTTCACGAGTGGATCTGTCAACAGATCCGCCGCGAATGCGACCGGCAGCGAATAGGTCAGGCGATTGCCCGCGCCGGCCGCGAGCGTCGCGCCGGTCACGCCGAAGCCCGCGCCGCCGGCGCTGCCGCTGAGCGTGCCGCAGAAGGCCGTGCCGGTCGCCGCGCACGAGGGCGAGCCCGCGAGCGTGACGCCCGGCGGCAGGTTGTCGACGACGCTGACCGCGTTCGCGTTCGACGGCCCGGCGTTCTCGATGACGAGGTCATAGACCGCCGTACCGCCCGGCGTATACGTCGGACTGCCGTCGGTCTTGGCCAGCGTGAGGCCGGTCACGCCGAGCAGCGTGTCGCTGTCGCTCGCGCTGACCGGCGCGGCGAGGTCGGGACCGTCGACGGTCGCCGTATTCACGAGCGGATTGGTCGTCATGCCCGCGCCGAACTGCACCGGCAGCGAATAGGCCAGCGCATTGCCGGCGCCGGCCGCGATGCTCGCGCCCGCGGCCGAGAACGCGCTGCCGCCGGCGGTGCCGGTCAGCGTGCCGCAGCTGGCCG
>NZ_DATIGT010000178.1:0-3182 GCF_035481375.1 Tahibacter sp. | reverse complement strand
GCACGAGACTGCGCACCACGCACAGCGCCGCGATTGCGGCGCCGGCCAGCGGATGCCACGCGGCGACGGCACTCGCACAGGCCGCCGTCAGGATCAGCGGCGGCAGCCCGTGCAGCACGACGATGGTTGCGGCGAGTCTTCGTGGCTGGCGTTCGAGCAGCAGCAGGGCGAACAGGAACCAGCGATGCAGCAGCTGCGCGTAGTGGCGCAGGTTGCGCACGCTCGTACGCACGAACAGCGGGGCGACGCTCTGATGGATGCTGCCGCCGCTCGCGCGCAGCGCGAGCGCGACGGCCAGGTCGTCGGTCAGGTGGCGCGCGAGCGGCGCAAAGCCGCCCATGCGCGCGAGCGCGTCAGTGCGCAGCGCATAGCCCATGCCGTTGATGCTCGGCGGCGGCCAGGCCGACAGCAGCGGCAGATAGGTCAGCGCGGCATTGTTGTTGACGAACTGCGCCAGCAGGCGCGAGGCGAGGCGGCCCTCGTCGAGACAGCAGGGCAGGCCGGTCGCGAGGTCGTCGTGTCGCAGCCGTGCGAGCAGTTCCGCGAGGCTCGCCGCCGGCAGGTGCGTGTCGTCGTCCAGCACGACGAGATGCGGCGTCGCGACCAGCGATGAGGCAAAGGCAAGTTTGTGGATCTTGGGATTGTGGCCGGCCGGCGCCGGCGGCACGGTCAGGCAGACGATCGCGATCTGCGGATACGCGGCGCGCAACTCGTCGGTGACGGTCTGCGCGATCGCATCGTCGGCATCGACGAGCCAGAGGAAACGGCACTGCGGCAGCGCGCGCAGATTGCTTTCGAGCATGTCCGGCAGCGCGGGGTCGCCGCCGAGGATCGGCTGCAGGATCGTCGTCGCCGGCGCCGCCGTCGCGGCGACCGGACGCGTTGCGTCGACGTAGCGCAGCGCGAACGCGGCCTTGCCGAACAGCAGCAGTGCGTAGCACGCGCAGAGCAGCAGGCACAGCGTCAGCATCGGCGCCGCTGCCAGTCGACGAAACGCGCGACGCCTTCGTCGAGCGACACCGACGGCGGACCGAGGTCGCGCAGCATGCGCGTCGCGTCGAAGGTCTTGGACTGCGTGAACACGCCGACGCCGAAGCGCGTGATCGGGGGTTCGCCGGGCAGGCGCAGCGTGCGGTACAGCCATTCGCCGGCGGTGGCGGCGGCGCGCGCGAGCCGCAGCGACACGCGGCGGCGCGGTGCGGGCAGGCCGAGGCGTTCGAACGTGTCGAGCAGGAAGGTCTGGATCGCGATCGGCGCGTTGTTGGTCAGGTTGTAGCTGCCGCGCAGATCCTCGCGCAGCGCGAGCGCCAGCAGATAGTCGCAGAGCGTTTCGATGTAGATCAGGTCGCCGACCGCCGGCGCGCGGCCGGTGTCGATCAGCGGCAGGCGGCCGCGCCGCGCCGCGCGCAGGATGCGCGGGAACAGCACCGTGTCGCCGGGTCCGAATACCGCGCGCGGACGCGCGACGACCCAGCTGCCCTCGTAGCCTGCGACGAGCTGCTCGCCCGCATATTTGGTCGCGGCATAGTCGTTGACGAACGCGGGACCGATCGGGCTGTCTTCGGTGAGTCCGAACTGATCGGCGTCGCGATAGAACACCGAGCTCGATGAAACATAGACGAGTCGCGGCAGGCCGTTGCGCCGGCACCAGTCGAGCACGCGGCGCGTCGCCTCGACGTTGTGCCGCCGGAAGTCCGCGGTCGTGCCCCAGGGCGAGGAGCGCGCGGCCGCGTGGATGACGACGTCGGCGCGGACGTCGAGATCGAACGGCTGCGACAGATCGATCGCGTGGTAGTTCGGACGCGCGAGCGGACGCCGGCCGACGCCGTGGAGCACGAGATCCTCGCGCGCGGCGAAGCGGTCGAGAAACGCCGAGCCGATAAAGCCCGAGGCGCCGGTCACGAGAATGTGCCGCGGTGCGCTCATGCGGCGCGTTCCTGCGCGCGCGGTGAGTACGACGCGATGGTCGCGCCGCAGTGCGACGGCACGATCAGCAGGTCGGGCTGGCGGGTCGCGACCGCGAGCAGGCCCGCGAGCGTCGTGCGGTAGGCCGCCCAGTCGTGCATCAGCGGGCGCGCGAGCAGCGACGGCATGCGCTGTTCGCGCCAGGCGCGCGCCGACCAGCACGCGTCGGCCGCGAGCAGCAGCGGGCGATCGTCCGCGTCGCGCAGCAGCAGTCCCATCTGCGCGCTGCTGTGGCCGGGCAACGGAACGGCGATCAGGCTGCCGTCGCCGAACAGATCGAAGCCGCGCGCGAACGGTGCCCACAGCGGCCCGAGATCGCGCGCGGGCGCGTCGTCGGCATAGTCCAGGCGCGCGGCGAAATCGTCCGGCAGCAGCGCCGGCAGCACCGCGTGCATGAGCGCGCGCAGGCGGCCGACGTCGCGGAGCTGCGCTATCTCGGCACGCAGCGCGGTGAAGCGCGCGCGCGGTAGGTCGCGCAGGCCGGCGATGTGGTCCGCGTGCAGATGCGAGATCAGCACGCGCGCGACGTCGGCGGGCGCGACGCCGTGCCGCGCGAGCTGTTGTTGCAGCGTCTGCGTCGCCGGCAGCTGCACCGGCGTGATCCAGCGATAGAGGCGTTCCGGGAACCGCTGCGTGGCCGCTTCGAAATGCGCGGAATAGCCAGTGTCATAGAGCAGCGCGCCGTGCCGCGGATGGATCAGCAGTGCGGCCAGCGCCGGAAATTCCGCGCTCGTCCAGCGTCCGCCGCGCAGCGTGACCCATTCGGGATGACGGCAGTGGCCGACCTGCAGCAGATGGACGCGGAGTCGCGATGCGGGTTTCACTCGATGGCCTCAGCAGCGCAGCACGAGGCCGCCGAAACTGACGCCGGCACCGGTGCCGATCAGCAGCGCGTGCATGCCGCGCTGCAGGCGGCCGCTGCTCAGCGCGTGATGCAGCGCGCTCGGCAGCGATGCGGCGACCTGGTTGCCGTGGGTCGCGAAGATGTCGACGGTGCGTTCGCGCGGCAGGCGCAGCAGGCGCGCGAGAAAGTCGAGGCCGTGGCGACTCGCCTGGTGCGGGATCACGACGTCGATGTCGCTGCGTGCGAGGCCGGCGTCGGCGAGCAGCGTGTCGATGAACGGCCCGAGCCGGCGCGCGGCGAGGCGGAAGACCGAGGTGCCGTCCATGCGGAACTGCGCCAGCGGTCCGAACGGCTCGTCGATGCGGCTCGGGTG
>NZ_DATIGT010000177.1:0-3169 GCF_035481375.1 Tahibacter sp. | reverse complement strand
GCCACGGTGCCTTCCATGCCCGTGCCGACGACCGGAGCCTCCGCGCGGAGCAGCGGCACCGCCTGACGCTGCATGTTCGATCCCATGAGCGCGCGGTGAAGGAGCGCATGAGCTCGGTCGACGTGTCGACCGTGATGCCGAACGACCTGATCAACGCGAAGCCGGCGGTTGCCGCAGTCCGCGAATTCTTCGGCTCCTCACAGCTGTCGCAGTTCATGGACCAGACCAACCCGCTGTCCGAAGTCACCCACAAGCGCCGCGTGTCGGCGCTCGGGCCGGGCGGTCTGACGCGTGAACGCGCGGGCTTCGAAGTCCGCGACGTTCACCCGACCCACTATGGCCGCATCTGCCCGATCGAAACGCCCGAAGGCCCGAACATCGGTCTGATCAACAGCCTCGCGACCTTTGCGCGCGTCAACAAATATGGTTTCATCGAGACGCCGTACCGCCGCATCGTCGACGGCAAGGTCACCAACGAAGTCGTCTATCTCTCGGCGATGGAAGAGTCGAAGCACACCGTCGCGCAGGCGAACGCCGACCTCAACCCCGACGGCAGCTTCATCGACGAACTGATCTCGGCACGCGAAGCGGGCGAATTCCTGATGGCCCCGCGCGACCAGATCACGCTGATGGACGTGTCGCCGAAGCAGCTCGTTTCGGTTGCAGCGTCGCTCATTCCGTTCCTCGAGAACGACGACGCCAACCGCGCGCTCATGGGATCGAACATGCAGCGTCAGGCGGTGCCGCTGCTCCGCGCGGAGGCTCCGGTCGTCGGCACGGGCATGGAAGGCACCGTGGCACGCGACTCGGGTGCCGCCATTGCCGCACGCCGCGGCGGCGTGATCGACCAGGTTGATGCGACGCGTATCGTTATCCGCGCGACCGACATGGTCGAACCCGGCAAGTCGGGCGTCGACATCTATCGCCTGCAGAAGTTCCAGCGTTCGAACCAGTCGACCTGCATCAACCAGCGTCCGCTGGTGAAGGTTGGCGACGTCGTCCGCTCGGGAGACATCATCGCCGACGGTCCGTCGACCGAGCTCGGCGAACTGGCGCTCGGCAAGAATGTGCTCGTCGCGTTCATGCCGTGGAACGGCTACAACTATGAGGACTCGATCCTCATCAGCGAACGCATCGTGAAGGACGACGTCTTCACCTCGATCCATATCGAGGAATTCGAAGTCACCGCACGCGACACGCGCCTTGGCCCCGAAGATATCACGCGCGACATCCCGAACGTCGGCGAGGAAGCGCTTCGCAACCTCGACGAAGCGGGCATCGTCTACATCGGCGCCGAAGTCGGCCCGGGCGACATTCTGGCCGGCAAGATCACCCCCAAGGGTGAATCGCCGATGACGCCGGAAGAAAAGCTGCTCCGCGCGATCTTCGGCGAAAAGGCCAGCGACGTGCGCGACACCTCGCTTCGCCTGCCGCCGGGCGTGTCGGGCACCGTCGTCGAAGTCCGCGTCTTCAACCGTCACGGCATCGACAAGGACGAACGTGCGATCGCGATCGAACGCGAGGAAATCGAACGGCTGAAGCAGGACGCCGACGACGAGCGCGCGATCCTCAACCGCGCGACCTTCTCGAGCCTCAAGGACCTGCTGATCGGTCAGACGACCAGCGCGGTGCCGAAGGGGCTGAAGAAGGGCGATGTCGTCACCGAGGAGATGCTGGTCGAGCTCGACCGCGCCGACTGGTGGAAGCTCGCGGTGGTCGAGGACAATGCCCAGACCGCATTGGAGGCCATCAAGGCGCAGTATGACGACGCGATCAAGCGGATCAACGCGAAGTATGAAGATCGCGTCGAGAAGCTGCAGCGCGGCGACGAACTCGCCCCGGGCGTGCTCAAGATGGTCAAGGTCTTTGTCGCCATCAAGCGCAAGCTGCAGCCGGGTGACAAGATGGCCGGCCGTCACGGCAACAAGGGCGTCATCAGCCGCATCCTCCCGAACGAGGACATGCCGTTCCTCGAGGACGGGACGCATGTCGACATCGTGCTCAACCCGCTGGGCGTGCCCTCGCGCATGAACGTCGGGCAGATCCTCGAAACCCACCTCGGCTGGGCTTCGCGCGGTCTGGGCCGGCAGGTCACGCAGGCGCTCGACGAATGGCGCGACGCCAATCCCGACGCGGTCGGCGGGCAGATGCCCGCGGCCGTGCGCGATGCGCTCGAAAACGTCTATGGCGGCGAATATGTCGAGGACATCAAGTCGCGCGATGCCGAAAGCATCGTCGAACTGGCCGACAACCTCCGCGTTGGCGTGCCGTTCGCGACCCCGGTGTTCGACGGCGCGAAGGAAGCCGATGTGTCGAACATGCTGACCCTCGCGGGGCTGCACGAATCGGGGCAGTCGGATCTTTACGACGGCCGCACCGGCGACAAGTTCGACCGCAAGGTGACCGTGGGCTACATCTATATGCTGAAGCTCCACCACCTCGTCGACGACAAGATCCACGCGCGTTCGATCGGTCCCTACAGCCTCGTCACCCAGCAGCCGCTGGGCGGTAAGGCGCAGTTCGGTGGCCAGCGCTTCGGTGAAATGGAAGTGTGGGCTCTGCAAGCTTATGGCGCGGCATACACGCTGCAGGAAATGCTGACGGTGAAGTCCGACGACGTGATCGGCCGCACCAAGGTTTACGAAGCGATCGTCAAGGGCGACGACACCTTCGAGGCCGGCATTCCCGAAAGCTTCAACGTGCTCGTCAAGGAAATGCGCTCGCTGGGCCTCAACGTCGAGCTTTCGTCCTATGCGGACGAAGACGATGACGAAGGACCGGAAGCGCTACCGGAAGCCGCCGAATAAGATTTTTCCTCACCCCTCTCGTGCCAAGCGAGAGGGGAAGATGGAGCAGACATATGAACCAGCTTACCAACTTCATGAACCCGGTCGCGAAGCCCGAAACCTTCGACATGATCAAGATCGGCATCGCGAGCCCCGAGCGTATCCGCTCGTGGTCGTTCGGCGAGATCAAGAAGCCCGAAACGATCAACTACCGCACGTTCAAGCCCGAGCGTGACGGCCTGTTCTGCGCGCGCATCTTTGGCCCGATCAAGGATTATGAATGCCTGTGCGGCAAGTATAAGCGCATGAAATACAAGGGCATCGTCTGCGAGAAGTGCGGTGTCGAAGTCACGGTGACCAAGGTCCGCCGCGAGCGCATGGGC
>NZ_DATIGT010000176.1:0-21129 GCF_035481375.1 Tahibacter sp. | reverse complement strand
CTCCGCCACCGCCATTCCCGCCTCGGCCTCCTTCAGGATCGCCGCAATCTGTACTTCGCTGAACTTCGACTTCCGCATGGGACTCTCCTTTGCTGAGAGTCTCTACTAATCCCTGGGCTCACTTTAAGGGGGATGGACCGGGTGCCAAGCCGGAAAACGCAGACCTTGTCGTCTGTTGCCACAGAAGCCAGGTAGTTCTCAGCATTCGGCGCTGTTAGGCGCCAGGGGTATTCTTGCGCATGTTACGTTTGTGGCGTCGAAAATGCTTGAAGGTGCATCGATTGCCGATCGCTGCGCTCGCAGGTTGTCAGGCTCACTTTGATCATGGAGATTTCTGTGGACGACGTCATGCGTGACGAACGCATAGTGATAGCCGAGCAATCTTCGGTTCGCACTCGCGAGAAAATAAAGAGTGTTTCATTGACCCGGCGCGCGGTATGGGCGACAGCTGGGCTGCTCCTCGCCTGCTGCGATGCTGGTGCTTCTGAAGTTTGCGGACTTCAGAATGCTGTCTTTGATGGCATCTTCGTGGATGGCTTCAATGTCCCGGGTTCTGGCCTCGGTCCCGCTTACGGTGTTGTGAATGCGCCGGCTAGCGGCGTGACACCAGCGATCAGCATCACATCGCCGACCGGTGGAAGTCTTCCTAAAGGACGCGTGCAGGTCGTCGGAACGGTTTCGGGCCCGCCTAATGTGGGCGTTGTCGTCAACGGGCAGCGTGCGTATGTATTCAACGGCACGTTTCTGACACCGGAGCTGACGCTCGATCCCTCCCAGACATCGCTTGTGGCCGAGGCAACTGCCCCGGACGGTCTTTCAGCATCGGCATCACGTTCAATCACGGTTTCGACAACCGATCCGGACGCTGCGCTATCGGTTGATGCGGAAGTCGGATTTTCGCCGCTCCCAGTCCGATTTTCGGCAAGCGTCAAGACTGGTCTGACCGTGCAAAGTTTCTCTGTGGACTTCCAGACCGACGGCACTCCCGACTACACGGGATCGGGACCTATTCCGGCGACGACCTACGCTGCGCCTGGCATCTATACTGCAAGCGTGACGGTGACCCTGTCGGACAGCACGACTCGAACGGCGGCTCACAAGGTCATCGCTCTGGATCTCGCTGAGCATCGTGCTGACATATGCTCGGTTTACGCCAACCTGCGAGCAAGACTCCTCGCGCAGGATGCAAACGGTGCGGTGCGATCACTAACCGGCCAGCTTCGCAAGAAGCTGCTGTCATTTTTCAATGCGCTCGGATCTCAAATGTCGACTGTCGCACCCGGCCTGGGAACGCTCGCCGATGGAATCATTGGACTCGACACGGCAGACCTGGTGGCGGTGAAGGACGCCTCTGGAACGCTTCGAGGCTACCCCGTTCATATGGTCCGCGACCGCCAAGGCGTGTGGCGGATCGATGCAATGTGACAGGTGATCTTATGCAAGAGCTGGAAACGAACCGTTCGGAAGCCGAATCATCGACGACTCCCAGTTCCTGGAGCCGCGTCCTCAAACTCATGGTCATCGTTTCAACGCTCTTGGTGGTCGGCTATGTGGTCCTCCTGTTGACCCACGACGGCCGCATTGTCAGCCGTGAGTTCGAGGCCGGTGCGGCTCGCGTTTTTCTCGGCCTCGTCGCCGTTTCGAGCATTGGAGGCTGTGTTCTTGCGGTGCGCGAAAAGACCGGCTGGTGGCTTATCGCACCGCTGTTGGCTATCGGCGCGCCTATCGCGATGGTGTTCGCAATATCACGGATGGGGTTGATCTCCTTCCACTAGATCATCGGTGAAACGGGATGTCGGCGACGGGCGCGCATTACGGGCGGTGCGCCAGCACTCGAGATGGTCCTCAGATCATCGGTAAGTCGGTGAACGTCTCTTTGCCATGGGTATCCCAGGCACGCATTCCACCTTCCTAAAAAATCGTTGTGGTCGTGCGGCAACAACGCCGCGCACTTGATCAAACCTTCCCTTGGGGGCATCGGATGAGCCACGGAAAAATCCTGCGAGCGGGTGTCCTTGTAGCGTTCGCGTTGTGCGGAAGCGCATCGGGTTACGAGATCGAAACCCACGCCGTTATCACGTCGAAAGCCTATGACGCATCTGTTCTGAATCCGGCTGATCCGAAATCCATCGTTTCCACGCTCGGATTCGATCGGCTGAACCAGGATTACCCGTTTGCCTACGCCGGCGGGACAACGGGGACGTCTTATCGCGATGAAGCGGCAGTGGCGAACCCGGCAGATTTTTCTCCCGTCTATGGTTCGAACTACGACCGTTTGCCGCAGATCCAGGAGCGCAACGTCCTGGAAGATTTGATCGATCGTGGTTTCATCGCAGGCCCGTCAGCCGTAGCTGCCGAACAGCGAGTGCGCTCCTGGCTCATAAGAGGCGCTGTGCGGGAAGACGACAATGATGGCTTCGTGCCGATTCCCGGCGTCGGTTGGTCCACGCTCGATCAGCGGGATCCCGACCCGTTCGGCCCGACGCCTCGGGCTACCCGGCACTTCTACGACCCCGTGCATGACCGTGCGTATTTCTATCCGGATACCTGCGCGCAATACACCTGCGTCCGGTCTGTGGTCTGGGCGGTGGGGAGGACAGACCCGCTCCACCCGGCGAGCGATGCGGACGATACGTCGAGACGCAACCATTTCACGTGGCAGGACGCTCGCAACAACCTCTGGTGGGCGCTGACGCTCAAGCGGGATACGACCGCTGATGGGAAGTTTGACTATTCCGACGCGATCTACGACGGCATCGAGCGAATGCTCCGCCACGCCACAGCGGTGAAGTCCATTGGGCATGTCATGCATCTTCTCGAAGATACTGCCCAGCCTCAGCATGTCAGAAACGACGCACACGCCCCGCCCAACGTCGTGGTCATTTCCGATCCCAGCGAAGGGGAAGCGGACTCCGCGTTCGAGGCCTACACCAACTATCGCCTGTTGAGAGACTACAGCCGGGCGACAGAAATCAACTTGCGGTTGGGTAACCCGCTTCGCCGCATGGTCAACGATGAACTCCCGACCCCGAATAACTTGCCGCAACTGCGTTTCGGCGACGGCAATGTCTATCCTGGTGGCGGTGCAAGGGTTCAGTTCAGCACGCCCGGTAAGTTCTTTTCAACCAATGCCGTTGAATCGGGCAGCGATCTTGCGAGTTTGCGCAGTCGGCGCGGTTTATCCGACATTTCGAATCGCAGCTTCTTTACGTCTGGCACGCTTCCCGGATTCCGCGAATGCCAGTCTCCGGGAAGTCCTACGTGCGTTCCGACGGCCAACATTACATATCCGTTACCGCTGTCGAACCTGACCGACCCATCCTATGTGAAAATGGACCTGTCGACGACGCTCGGTTTGCGTGTCGGAAATCGTATCGTATACACGACTGTATATACGCAGCAGATCACGGACCCGCTGGCGGCGAACTACGATGCCGGTGTTTTGGCTCCTTTTGCCGGTCGCGCACCGTTGCTGACGCAAGGTATCTGGCACGACCTTATCCCCGGCTCGCTCGCCTCCTATCACGCCGAGCTGGACGCGACGCTGACCTACGACAACATGCGGTTCAAGGCAGATGTCATGATCCCGCGTGCGGTTGGCTACAGCGCGGGACTGATCAACCACTTTTTCCGTGGCCGGCTGGAAGTCACGCCGATCGACCAGGACATGATTGCAGTCTTGAATCAGGGCGATCTGCACACGGTCGATTCCGAAGGGTTTCCGCGTCAGTTCGCGAACCCGACACGCGTGTTCGGTTTCGAGAAAGTTCGACTGCGCGTTCGTAACGTCTCGGAGGACATCGTCGAGAGCGGGACCGGAACCGTGGTCGCGCAGAGCACGGGTGGAGCGGGTTCTCGCCTCGTCGCGATCGCGAAATACCATCGGAACCTGTGCTACGCGCAGGACCTTTCCGGCGAACGTGTCCGCAACTATGCGGGAGCGATTACAGAACCGTCCTGCTCGAGTGCTTTCCGCTCGCCTATCCAGGAGATCTCGGTGAGTGCTCCACTCGCGATTGCGGCCGGTGAACTCGACACGGCCACTCCGGTGGAAAAGCTGTTCGATTTTTCGTCCGATCCGATCCCGGTCAACGCTACCGATCTTTTCATCACGATCGCATACCGCGGCAAGCTCGGCGACGAAATCGATGGCATCGCTTTGGGCACTTACGACGTCAGCGAACCAACGTTTGTGGGCTTCTGGAACAACACCGACTACTTCTGGAACGGCACGAACTATCTTGGCCAGAACGCCACGTATCCGCAGCGCAATGCTTTCACGTTCTACGTCTGTGCCGGCGTGCCATCGAAGTGGCTGTTCCGTTACGGCGGAGCTGTCGGGTCGGTTGCTTTGGGGATTCCGCCGACACCGGGCCATCTTCGCTTGGCCCTCATTGTTGGCCGCCCCGACAACACCGTGCAGCGGTTCCCCGTCCGTGGCGTGCCGATCATGCAGACGTCACCGCACGCCTCCGTCCGATCTTCCGGCACTCGCGGACAGTATCGGCAGGCATCGAAAGAACTGATTGCGCCTTCCGTTCTGGCCAGTCCCTACGACAACTGCTTCGTCAACCCTCCACCGACAAATGTCGACACCTGGTGCTTCGATCCCATCCAGAAGCGTCGTGGTCTTCTCTCGGGAGATGTAGCGCAGCCCATTTACTGGAGCACGTCCGGAGCCGGTGATGGACCCGACGTCGACAGTGTGCCGTTACCAGCATTCGCATCGGCGGCGATACGCGATGGCGGCGAGATCAAGTTCAACGATGCGGGTGCACTTCAGAACTGTCCGTCGCAACCGGCACTGCGTCCCGAGGATGACGCATTGATCGAGAGCCAGGAGCAGGAACTGCTTTTGGGCAAAGAGCCGTTGCGGTAGGGAAGCTTCGCTGGACCGTTCCGGAACGAGCGCGGCCCGCCCTTGCGCAGATCCTGTTTTATCCTAACGATGTGCCTAGGCCCCTGATCGGAAATAGACATGATCCAGGCACTGTTCGTAATCATCCTGGCCGCCGGTGCTGCCGATTGCCGGGAAGTAGCGCAGGGTGTCAATCTTGCGAAGTTCGGAGAGCTGGCGAAGTTCCTGCCCAAGTTGCCGAGTCCACGACGCCTGCCGCCGCCGGGGAGTGGAATCGTCAGTTTCGAAATAGGCGTCAACGGACGCGCACTTGCGATCGATGTCGAATGCCAGTCATCTGAACCGACAGGAGACTACCTCAAGGGCCTGGTCCCCGTGACCCGTTTCCACATACCCGCGAAAGCACAGCGTGGACTTCGCCGTAAGGTCGGGTTGAACGTCGAGGTTTCGCAAAACATCAATATGAAAGTTATCGTGACCGACTTTCCTGGCTCTGACCACGAGCACAAGTAGATTGCGCCTCGACGTGCGAGGCCGTGAGCAACCCACAAGCCGACACAATGAACAACTTGAACTGGATGGAGTCGGGGGGCGGCCCGCTGCTGCTCGCCGCGACACCGTTGCTCGCCCACTGGTCCGGAACCGCACCGTCTGAAAGGACGGCCGGGGAGACGGACTATCAGCGCGCGTGCGCGGTCGGGAACGAAATTGACACTATCGACCTTGGGGACGCGCAGGCCGTCGTGCTGGGCGATGAGCCGAACCGGACGGTGATGTTCCTGCGTGCGTCCGACCTGCTTCTTGTGCGTTGGCGGTGGGCCAACTCGGAAGAAGAACTGCTGGCGGCCTTGAGGGACGCGCTCGATCAACT
Source organism: Tahibacter sp. (assembly GCF_035481375.1). Classification (GTDB taxonomy): domain Bacteria; phylum Pseudomonadota; class Gammaproteobacteria; order Xanthomonadales; family Rhodanobacteraceae; genus Tahibacter. Next base: position 15,400 of record NZ_DATIGT010000176.1, on the reverse strand, counting down.
GTCTTTCATCAGCGCCGGAACGTTTTTGACCGTTCCTGGCGAACACCTGTTGTTCGATTCGGCTTTCTCCGGCACAGAAGTAGCGGAAAGTAGCAGCGTGATCCTGGAGGCGAGTGACTACGCGATCGATACCGCGACGTTCGAACCCTCCAGCAGCACCAGCGCGCTGATCCACCGCCTGCGTCCGAAGTGAGCCCCTGCCCTGAGTTGCCGCATCCAGAAAATGCGCCATGGCGAGACCGGCGGGTAAGCGGATGCAGACAGTCCTACTGTGAAAGACGTCTATCAGCGGGACGCCGCGTCCTGCAAGGCGATGTAGATGATCGTCAGCAAGTCGTGCAGCGGCCAACGCAAGACGAAAACGCCTTAGTCCGACGATCGATCCTTCCGCTGCGCGGATTCCGTCTCGTCGCGTCGATCGCTGCGAGGCGGGGCCTGTTGATCATCGGAGGAGCAGCGGCGTTCACTGCCGCCGCTCCACCTCGAGATGCGTCAGATACAGTCGCGCATCGAATTCGAGCTGGTGATAGTCGGGCTCGATGTGCGAACAGAGCTGATAGAACGATTTGTTGTGCTCGGCTTCCTTCAGATGCGCGAGCTCATGCACGACGATCATCCGGAGAAACGCAGCCGGGGCGTCGCGGAACACCGTTGCAATGCGCATCTCGCGGCTGGCCTTGAGCCGGTCTCCCTGTACGCGGGAGATCGTCGTGTGCGTGCCGAGCGCATGCTTCATGACCTGCAGCTTCGCGTCGTAGATCACTTTGCTCAGCGGCGCTGATTTTCTGAGGTGCCGGTCCTTGATCGCCTGCACGTACTCGTAGAGCTGCCCGTCGGTGCGCACGGCGTGAGATTCGCCGTATTTGTCGGCGAGCATCGTGCCGAGCCGGTCCTGTTCGATCAGTTCGCGCACCCGCGCCTGCAGGTGCGGCGGATAGCCGGCGAGGTATTTCAGCGTGTTCATGATCGACCGGAGAGCGCGGACGGCGGGAGCGGCCGGTATGATGGGCCGGAAATCCTCAGCGCGAAACGGCGACATGGCGAAGGCGAATCCTCTCCAGGAACAGCTGCTCAAGGCAGGCCTGGTCAAGAAGTCCAAAGTGGCCGAAGTGGCCCGCGAGCAGAACAAGGCCCGGCATTCCAAGGCGCCGGCCGGACCCAGCGAGATCAAGATCGAGGCGGAACGGGCGCGCGCCGAGAAGGTCGAGCGCGACCGCGCGCTCGCCGCGCAGCAGAAGGCGCAGGCGTGTATTGCAGAGCTGCGTGCGCAGGCGCGGCAGATCATCACCGACAAGAAAGTGCCGTACGCGGGAACGATCGAATATCGCTTCGCCGTGGACGGCGCGTTCCGCACGCTGCTCGTCAACGACGACCTGCGCGGGAAGCTCGCCTGCGGCGCGCTCGTGATCGTGCGGCTCGACGACCGCTTCGAACTGATTCCGCGCGCGGCCGCCGACAAGGTGCGCGAACGCGATGCCGCCCTGATCGTGCTCGATCATGGTCAGGCTGCGAACGCCGGGCCCTCGGCCGCAACCTCCGAGGACGATGCGTACTACGCGCAGTTCAAGGTGCCCGACGACTTGATCTGGTGACTGCGAAGAACGGAATGCCGCCGTATCGACGCGTCAGCCCGGCAGTTGCACGGACACGCCGGTCTTGACCCGTTCCAGCACGACCTGGGTAGTGAAACTTTTCACATTGCCGTCGGCCAGCAGCACGCGCCGCGTGAATGCGTCATAGGCTTCCATGTCGGCGGCGATTACGACGAGCATGAAATCGTTCTGGCCGGTCACGTAGTAGCACTGCTGGACTTCGGCGCTCGCGAGCATCTTCTTGCGGAAGCGCGCGAGGTCTTCGGCGCCTTCGCGGTCGAGGTCGACGCCGACGATGCAGGTGACCGGCCTGCCGACCTTGCGCGGGTCGAGTTCGGCGACTTCGCGCCGGATCACGCCGAGCGCGCGCAGGCGCTTGAGCCGGCGCTGCACCGCGGCGACCGACAGGCCGATCTCGTCGGCGATGGCCTTCGCCGGGATGCGCGTGTCGTGCTGCCAGCGCTCGAGAATCCGGTAGTCGAAGGCGTCGAGTGCGGCGTTGTCGTCTTTGTGCATGAGGCAGGGTGCGGATGCGGTTTGGGCGCAGCGGAGCCGGGTCGAACGCGGCCTCGCGACGCGGCGGGACCGCTAGCCTACGGCATCTGCACCAGGGACGAGACATGCGCACGACCGACCCCGCACTGCTGCCCATCCTGACCGACGCCGATCCGCGTCTGCGCGAGCGCGCGGCGCCGGTCGGCGCGATCGGCGCCGAGGTGCACGCCGTCGTCGCGGCGCTTGCGGCCTGCCTGCATGCGTATCGCGCCGCGCATGGTTTCGGACGCGGCATCGCCGCGCCGCAGCTCGGCATTGCGCGGCGCATCGTCGTGCTGGATCTCGGCGCCGGGCCGATCGCATTGATCGATCCGGAGATCATCTGGCGCGACCCGGAAACCCGCGCCGTCTGGGACGACTGCTTCAGCCTGCCGGGACGGCTCGTGCGCGTGCGGCGGCATCGGTCAGTGTCGCTGCGCTATCGCGACGCGGCGGGACGCGAGCGGCGCTGGGAGAAGCTGCCGTTCGACCTTGCCGAACTCGTGCAGCACGAGCTCGATCATCTCGACGGTGTGCTCATGAGCGACCGCGCCGAGGGTTCCGACGCGATCCGCCCGGCCGACGCGCGTGCGTCGCTCGTGGACGCGGTGCGACCGGTGCATCGTCTTTCGCTCGCCTCGATCGCCGCGGCGGCCGACGCGATCGACGCGGCGTTCGCGAACTCGCCGCAGTACGACAACGAGGCGCTGTCCGACGCGCTCGGCTGCCGCCTGCTGCTGAAGTTCGAACTGTTCAATCCGATCCGCTGCTTCAAGGGGCGCGGCGCCGACTGGTATCTGCGGCGGCGCCTCGCGCGCGGCGAGCAGGGTGCGCTGGTCTGCGCGAGCGCCGGCAACTTCGGCCAAGCGCTGGCCTATGCCTGCCGCGCGCGCGGCGTCGCGCTGACGGTGTTCGCGGCCGGGACGGCCAACGCGCTGAAGGTGGCGCGCATGCGCGCACTCGGTGCCGATGTCCGCCTGCACGGCGCCGACTTCGATGCGGCCAAGGCGGCCGCGCGTGTTCATGCATCGCAGAGCAATGCGCAGTTCGTCGAGGACGGCCGCGAGGTCGAGATCAGCGAAGGCGCCGGCACGATCGCGGTCGAGCTGCTGCGCGAGGATCCCGCGCCCGACGCGCTGCTCGTGCCGCTCGGCAACGGCGCATTGCTCAACGGCATCGCGCGCTGGACGCGGGCGCGTTCGCCGGCGACGCGCATCGTCGGCGTCGTCGCGCGCGGCGCGCCGGCGATGCGCGACAGCTGGCGCAGCGGCCGCGCGGTCTGCGGCGAGCGCGTCGACACGATCGCCGACGGCATTGCCGTGCGCGTGCCGGTCGACGAGGCGCTGTCGGACCTGCACGGCCTCGTCGACGACATCGTCGCTGTCGACGACGCGGATCTCATTGCCGCGATGCGGCTCGTGCACCGCCATGCCGGCGTCGTCGCCGAACCGGCCGGTGTAGCCGGAATTGCGGCCTTGCTCGCGCAGTGCGAGGCCTATGCGGGGCAGCGCGTCGCGAGCGTGCTCTGCGGCGGAAATCTGACGCCCGAACAGATTCACGATTGGCTGTTGGTGGACTAAGGAGAAACACATGATCGATCACGTCGAACTGCAGGTGGCCGATGCGGCCGCCTCGACGAATTTCTTCGCCGCGGCGCTCGCGCCGCTCGGCTATGCCCTGCATGTGCAGGGACCCAGCAACGGCTTCGGCACCGGCATGGAAGCACTGGATTTCTGGGTGAAGCCCGGCGGGCCGTCGGAGCCGCGGCCGCATGTCGCGTTCAACTGCGCCGACCGCGCGACCGTCGATGCGGCCTATGCCGCGGCGCTGGCCGGCGGCGGCCGCGACCGCGCGGCGCCGGCGCTGCTCGAACGCATTCATCCGCACTATTACGCGGCCTTCGTGCACGACCCCGACGGGCACAACATCGAATTCGTCTGCCATCGCGCGCCGGCCGGCTGAGGCATGCTCGCGCGGCGGCGGCAAATTGCCGCTGCCGCGCATTCCCGCCACAATCGCGGCGCATCGGCGGGGGCGCGCATGGTCGCAACGGCGGCGAAACCAGCACACGTGGGCGGCGCACGACGGTCCGGGGTCGCGCCGTGAGCGGCTACGCCACCCAGGACGCGAAGCTCGACGCACTGCTGCTGCGTGCGCTCATGCTCGAAGGCGACGAGCGCGACGACTACCTCGCCGAACTTCAGGCCATGCAGCCCACGACGCACGCGCGTCTGCTGCACCTGCTCGAACTCGCCGAGCGGCCGGTCGGCATGCTGCAGACCGCGAAGGCCGATCGCGACGACATGCTCGCGGCCATGAGCGAGCAGGCCGCGGCGAAGGACGAACACAGCGGCCAGCGCATCGGCACCTGGCGGCTGCTGCGCCAGGTCGGCCGCGGCGGCATGGGCAGCGTCTACGAAGTCGCGCGCGAGGACGGCGTGTTCGTGCAGAAGGCCGCGCTCAAGCTGATCCGCAGCGACTACGCCGCGCCGGACTTCCTCGCGCGCTTCAGCCAGGAACGGCAGATCCTCGCGACGCTGAATCATCCCGGCATCGCGCATCTGCTCGACGGCGGCGAGACCGCCGACGGCCATCCCTACCTCGTCATGGAATTCGTCGACGGCGTGCGCATCGACGCGTGGTGCGACGAGCGCCGGCTCGATCCCGATGCGCGTCTCGCACTGTTCCTGCAGGTCGCCGAAGCGGTCGACCACGCGCACGCGCGCCGCGTCGTGCATCGCGATCTCAAGCCGTCGAACATCGCGGTCACGGCCGACGGCACGGTCAAGCTGCTCGACTTCGGCATCGGCAAGGTGCTCGACAGCGACGACACGCTCGATCGCCACGAACGCACGGCGACGCGGCTGTTCACGCCCGACTACGCGACGCCCGAGCAGGTGCTCGGCCAGTCGGCAGGCATGCTCTCGGACGTCTATCAGCTCGGCCTGCTGCTCTACGAACTCGTCTGCGGGCAGCACGCGCAGCAGCCGGCGGACGTCACCCAGGCCTCGCTCGAGCGCGCGGTCTGCCGCGACGATCCGCCGCTGCCGAGCGCCGCGGCCGCAGCGGCGCCGCCGCCCACCGCCGAGCGCATCGGCGGACTGTCGCCGGCGGCGCTCGCACGAAGGCTGCGCGGCGACCTCGACCTGATCGTGCTGAAGGCGCTGCGCAAGGAGCCCGAGCGGCGCTATGCGAGCGTGCGCGACTTCATCGACGACCTGCGCCGCTGGCAGCACCACATGCCCGTGCGCGCACGTCCCGAGACCTGGAGCTATCGCACCGCGCGCTTCGTGCGCCGGCATGCCTGGGCCGTCGCGGCCGCGTCGGTGATCTTCCTGCTGACGGCGGCCTATGCGCTGACGGTCAGCGTCCAGGCACGCGCGATCGCGCAGCAGCGCGACCGCGCCCAGGCCGAGGCGCAGAAGGCCGATCGCGTGAAGTCACTGATCCTGCGGCTGTTCGAAGGTGCGGATCCGACCCAGAGTCTCGGCAAGGAACTCACCGCGCGCGAACTCCTGAATGCAGGCTGGGAATCGATCGAGCGCGAGCTCGGTGCGCAGCCCGACGTGCAGGTCGAACTGCTGACGACGGTCGGTGCGACCTACTACCAGCTCGGCCAGTACGACGAAGCGCAGAAGCTGCTGCTGCGCGCGCGCGACATCGTCGCGGCGCATCCGGAACTGCCGGCGAACGACCGCGCCGCCGCGCTGCGCGCGCTCGGCGTGCTGCTCGGCGCGCAGGATCGTTTCGAAGAGGCCGAAAAGCTGCTGCACGAAGCCGAGGCGCTGTACCGGCAGGGGCGCGACGGCGACGACGCCGAAGTGGCGACCACGGTGCGCGACCGGGGCCAGGTGAAATACGAACGCGCCGACTACGCCGCGGCCGAGGCGTTGTTCCGCGAGTCGCTAATGATGCGGCAGCGCCTGTTCGGCGAGCGCAACTTCGCCGTCGCCGACAGCATCGGCCGCGTCGGCATGGCGCTGCGCGCGCGCGGCGACTACGCGGGCGCCGAGCCGCTGTTGCGGCAGGCGCTCGCATTGCATCGCGAGCTGCTGCCGCCGTTGCATCCGCATATCGCGACGGATCTGTCGAGCCTTGCGTCGATCGAGCGCAATCTCGAGCGCTACGAGCAGGCCGAGGCGCACTACCGCGAAGCGCTCGCGATCATGACGCAGACGCGCGGCGAGGATCATCCGTTCGTGGCGACGATCATGAACAATCTGGCCCGCGCGCTGAAGGCTCGGGACAAGAGCGACGAAGCCGAGGCGCTGCTGCTGCGTGCGCTCGACATCCGGCGCAAGCACCTCGGTGAGCGGCACGCCACGGTCGCCATGAATCTCAGCGACCTGGGCTGGGTCGCCGAAGGCGCCGGCAGGATCGATGCGGCCGAGAACTATTACCGGCAGGCGCTGGCGTTGTACGAGCCGAACCACACGTGGCGCGCGTCGGCCGTGTTCAATCTCGGCAGCGTGCTCGAAGCCCGCGGCGACCTGGCGGGAGCGGAGCGGCAATATCGCGAAGCGCTGCAGACGCAACGTCCGAAATACGGCGACAGGCATGAAGTCATCGGCACCGATCTGTTCTATCTCGGCCGCGTCATCGGCAAACAGGGACGCATCGACGAAGCGCAGGGGCTGCTGCGCGAAGCGCTCGCGAACTACGAAGCGCGCCTGAAACCCGACGACGTCCAGCTCGCGCCGATTCTCCTCGGCCTCGAAAAGAACCTGCGCCGCCCCGCGCAGGCCGCCGAAGGCGATGCGCTGCTGCAGCGCGCGCTCGCGCTGCGCGTGAACGCCTTCGGTGCCGACGACAAGCGCACGAAGGAAGTGCAGGCGCGCATCGACGAATTGAGAATGCGCAGGGCGCAATGAGTGCAGCGCGTTGCGCCGGGAACGCAAGGTTGTCGGTCGCTCACGCCGAAACACGATTCGAGCCCCTAACTGCCGCCGAAGTACTGCGCTTCGGCGGCATGGTCGTACCTTGGAACGGCGGCTTGCGGGGCGGCCCGGGCGGGACGGCGCAATGCGCTGCGCTTATGCGCCCTACGTTGGTTCGACGAGGTTTCAACGTTGGGTCAATTGCAGCTGCCCTGCACGTCGACCACGACGCGCCGCACGTTGTTGGTTTCGCTCGTCTCGGGAACGTAGGCCGGCGCATCGACCTCGACAACAACGACCGAGATTCCCGACGGCAGGCCGATGCGGCCGTCGACCACGGTTGCGGACATCGGCAGCTGCGCGGGCAGATCGTCGAGCGCGAGCAGCGGGCCGCCCGGGGCCGAGAGCGTCAATGCATTCGACGTGCCTTCCGCATGGCCGGGGCCGGCATTGGTGCTGAGATAGCTGTACGCGAAATAGCAGAGGCCATTGCGGCGCGCGTCGGCCTGAGCGGCCGGCACGACTGCCGTGCTGCCCCATTGCGTCGGCGTCGGGCCGATCTGCACCGGATCGGCGGCACTGAGATCGGTCGGCGAATCCGGCATTTCCCAGAGCTGCAGCTTCTGTCCCTGCGGCGGCGACTCCGGATCGGGTTCCTCGTGCTGCGGGCGGTCCTCGGCCTTGAGGTCGAACGTGGTCGAGAACCGGCAACTCCCGCCGCTCGACGCCGGCACGCGGAACTCCGCGCTGAGCACGCCGGTCGGCTGCGGGAACAGCCAGAGTTCGGCAGCGCTCGTGATCGGCGACCCCGGGCTCGCGCCGCACCCCTGCGGCGTCAGCGCCATGTCGCGATAGTGGAACGGTCCGTGGAAGCTCGTGAGCGTGACGAGATAGGCGCCGGCCGCGTCGCGGTCGATCCGGTAGCTGTAATCCGGATTCGCGGAACTTCCGGGCGCGGTCTGCGCCGTCGCGGCGTTCGCGGCGAGGGCGAGCATCAGAGCGGACAACAGGGTCGACGATTTCATGGCAGCTTCCTCCGTTCGGGGTTACCGGCACGTACGAAGTTCGCCGTCGTCAGGGATCATGCGTCGCACGTAGGCTGGAGCGAGCCGCAGGCGAACCCGGCATCGCGGTGGTTCGGCTGCGAAGAATCCGTGCCGGAGGAACGGCGTCGTTCCGAGCGTTCGCGTCGCTGTTCCTCCGCCCGGCGTTCGGCGGAGGCGACTGCCGCGTTGCTGGGGTTCGCCTGCGGCTCACCCGTGGCTCTCCAACGTCACGAACGGGCGAGAGGAGTGAGCAACGAGCAGGGCGTCCTCACTCGTTTCTCACTCCCGATTACTCATTTCTCGCCCGACAGTGCCTGGGCACTGTCGGCCAGCCAGCCCGCTTCAGTAGCAACTACCCGTCACATCGACCATCACGCGGCGGACGTTGTTGTACGCGATGGTCTCGGGCACGTAGCCCGGCGCGTCGATTTCAAGCACGACGAGCGACAGGCCCGACGGCAGGCCGATGCGGCCGCTGACCGTCGCCGCCGACATCGGCAGCTGCGCGGCCAGGTCGTCGAGCGCGAGCAGCGGGCCGTCCGGCGCGCCGAGCGTCAGCGCGTTCGAAGAACCCTCGGCATGGCCCGGGCCGGCGTTGATGCTGAGATAGCTGTACGGGAAATAGCAGGTGCCGTTGCGACGAAGAACGGCCTGCGAGGCCGGGATGACGGCCACACCGCCCCACTGCGTCATCGTGCGGCCGATCCGCACCGGGTCGGCGGCGCTGAGATCGAGGATCTCGGGCACTTCCTTCATGCGCGGCTTCTGGCCCTGGCCCGGCATTTCCGGGTCGACTTCCTGCGTCGACGGCGGGCGGTCTTCGGCCTTGAGGTCGAACTCGGTGACGAACTCGCAGCTGCCACCGCTCGTCGACGGCGCGCGGAATTTCGCGTGGATCGGCCCGGTCGGCTGCACGAACACGATGAGTTCGGCCGCGCTGGAGACCGGCGACCCTGCGCTCGCGCCGCAGCCCTGCGGCGTCATCGGCATGTCGCGGTACTGGAACGGGCCGTGGAACGCCGTCAGCGTCGCGCGGTAGCCGGCACCGGCCACGCTGTCGATGCGGTAGGTGTATTCCAGCGGGGAACTTCCCGGTGCGGCCTGGGCCGACGCCGTGTTCGCGGCCAGGGCAAGCAGCAGGGCGGACAGCAGGATCGACGTCTTCATGGTGAGCCTCTCGGATAGGACTTGCTGGGGCGTACGCAGTCCGGAACGACGAGGGATCACGATGGCGAAGATTTTTTTGGTGGCTATGGGCTTGATCCGTCTCTACCCATGTCCTCCGCCCTTGCAGGGGAGGACATGGGCGGGGATGGGTTACCGCCGCAGCTCCAAAGACAGGCAGCCCTCAATCCGGCCAATTCCGCTCCGGTGCCGGATTCAGGAACTGCCGCCCCTGGCTGTACGTGCCGAGGATCCGCACGTTGCGCAGCCGGTCGGGCGTGCTTTCCAGGTCCAGCGGATTCGCCGACAGCATGACGATGTCGGCGAACTTGCCGACTTCGAGCGTGCCGCGGTCGGCCTCCTGGCCGTACTGCCACGCGGCATTGACGGTGTAGGCCTGCACGCCCTGCAGGATGCTGACGGCCTGCGGCCCGAGGCCGCCGTCCGAGGACATCGTGACCGGGCAGTTCTTCGCGTCGAGGTTCGGATACCACGAGGGCTGCTGCGCCTGGCGCGTGGCGGCGGCCCAGATCGCGAACAGCGGGGCCGGCGGCGTGACCGGGCTGTCGGTGTGCAGCGTCGTCGTGAGTCCGGCCTTCGCGGCCGACGCAATCGGATACATGTTCAGGCTGTTGCCCGGACCGAGCACCTGCTGGCATTCGGGAAGACCGTAGAAATACACATTGGGCATCAGAAAACTGATCGCGACCTGCTGCGGATTCAGCGCGGCCAGCTGCGCCGCGTCGATCATCGGTGCGTGGATGACGACGTCGCGCTTGCCCGCGGGCGGCGCCGAGGTCGCGAGCGCGGCGACGGCGTCGGCCGTCGCCGCATCGCCGTTCTGGTGGATCAGCATCGGAAAGCCCGCCTCGTGCGCGGCGCCGAGGCGCTGCGCCATCGTGGGCTCGTCGACGTCGGGCAGGCCGAGGTAGGGCTGCTTGCGGAACAGCGCGCGGTCGGTGAACGGTGGAAACAGCTTCAGGTACGGCTCGTTCATGTAGGCCGTGTAGCCCTGCGTCGAGCCGTCGGCGAAGGTCTTGACCGCGGCGACGTCGAGCAGCGGGTTCGGCGCGACGGCGAGCGCGTCGCGCACGGCCTTCGCCGCATCTATCGTCTTCGTGTAGTCGTCGCTCGCCGCGTCGTAGGCGATCAGCGCGACGCTGACCGGAAATGCCGCGCGCTTTTCGGCGCTGTCGAGCGCGGCGACGTACATCAGCATGAGGTCGAGCGCCGCCGCGCCTTCCTGCGCGAGCGTGTAGCCGTGCTGCGCATAGATCTGCGCAGCCTTCAGCAGCAGCTGGTTGCCGAGTCCGTGGTTCGCCTTGAGCACCTTGCCCTGGAAGTAGCCGATCGCATAGAGCGCGAGGTCCTCGTCGAGCTGCCCCTTGATCGCGAGCGCGGTCTCGACCGCGGGATTCGTCGTCGGCGTGTAGCAGCCTTTCGTCGCGCCGGGCGTCTTGCAGATGTTCAGCAGTTTCAGCGCCGGCGTATTCACGTAGACGATGTGCCCCGACTCGGAACCGACGACGATGGGCACCGTGCGCGAGATCGCGTCGAGCTGCGCGCGCGCCTTGCCGTTCTCGAAGTTCGTGCACTGGAACGCGAGCCCCTTGCAGCCCTTGCTGCGGCCCAGGCGCGACGGGTCGTAGTTGAACGCGAGCACATAGGGCGTCGCGCCGGCAGGATCCACGGCGGCGACCGCCTTCTTCAGCCGCGCGACGACGTCGTCCTGGTTGCGTACCGGGATGAAGCAGGTCTGCGGGTCGGTGCGGTCGCTGCAGGCCGCGTCGTCGGGCAATGGCTTGAACAGCAGGTTCACGCTCGACACGTCGAGCCAGTGCGCCGTGTCGCTGTAGAAGCCGACGGCCGACATGTGCGAGTGCGGATCGATGAATCCCGGCAGCAGCGACGTGCCGGGCGGCGGCACGTAGGTCTGCGTGCCGGGGCCGGCGAGTGCGCGGATCTGCGCGCTCGTGCCGATCGCGGTAATGCGGCCGGCGGTGATCGCGAGCGCCTGCGCGGTTGCCGGTGCAGGCGACGCGGCCAGCGTGACGACGTTCGTGTCGACGATGATGACGTCGGGCGGCGCGGCGCCCGCGCGCGCCGCACCGCCGCGCGGCGCGGTCGAGGCGGCGCAGCCGGCGAGCAGCAGGATGGAACCGAACAGGGTGGCGAACGTGCCGAAACGGTACGCGTGCATGCGGTAGTCCTCGGTCAGCCGGGGCGATGCGCGGCGCCGCGGACCAGGCCGCGAACGCCGCGCGTGTCGGAGCAGCGCTGCCTGCGGGCAGCGTCGCCATGGTAGGCGCGCCGTGCGCAGGAGTGAACGAGGGGAATAGCGGAAATGCAATAAAACCGCAGGAATAACCTTTGTAGAAAACACGGAAAAATACTCACGCAGCGCGCGAGCCCGGTGTCAGTTGCGGGATCCGCCGTACAGCGCCACGAGCTGGTCGAGCGTCGTGCCCCAGCCTTCGCTGAAGCCCATTTCCTCGTGCCGCCGCGCGCTGTCTTCGTCCGGATGCATGACGAGTGCGCGGTAGCGCGTGCCGCCGGCATGGTCCTGCAGCGTGATCACGGCGGTGAACTGCAGGCCGTGGCAGCCGCCGTCGGCGACCGGTGCGGCCGGGCGGTAGCCAGGCTCCATCAGCGAGGTCCAGACCAGCCGCTCGCCGGGCACGATATCGAGGTAGCAGCCGAGATTCGGCGGCTGATCGACGCCCTCGGGCGAGCGCATGACGGTGCGGAAGATGCCGCCGGGGCGCAGGTCGACCTCGACGTCGACGGTCTGCCACGGCGCCGGCGTGAACCAGCGCTTGAGGCGTTCGGGTTCGGTCCAGGCGGCCCAGACGCGGTCGCGCGGCACGGCAATGTCGCGCTGTAGCACGAGGTCGCGGCGCGGATCGAACGGGGAGAAATGAGCAGTCATCACGAAGACTCCTTGAGGTAGGCATCGAGCTGGTCGAGGCGTTTTTCCCAGAGCGCGCGCTGGCGCGTCATCCAGGTTTCGGCCGCCTTGAGCCGGCGCGGCACGAGGCGGTAGGTGCGGGCGCGGCCCTGCTTGCTCGACTGCACGAGGCCGCAGTGTTCGAGCATGGCCAGGTGCTGCGAGAACGAGGGCAGGGCCATCTTGAACGGCATCGCGAGCTCGCTCGTCGTCGCCGGCCCGCTGCCCAGGCGCTCGAGCACGGCGCGGCGCGTGGGATCGGCGAGCGCCTGGAAGACCTGGTTGAGCTGCATTGATTGGTTAGGCATGTGCCTTACTATCGGGCGTTCCAAAACTTAGGTCAATACCTTTGTTTGCACGCGCCGTCACGCGATGCGGACTGAAGCGCCGATGCGGAGTACCCGACCGCCGCCGGCAGTGAATTCGTGCAGCAAAGACAACAACTATATTTATGAACGTATCGTGCTGCGTCGCCGCAGCCGCCGGCAGCGGACGGCTCCCCGAGCCGCAGCACAAATCCCGCTCGCCGCTTCCGCCGTGCGCGGGATGCCGCCTGGCCGCGCCCGGCCGCCGCCGGCGTGACGCGGCCATCCGTGCGGCTTAGGATGCGCCGTCCGCAGACGGGGCGCCGCATACCGGGAGGGTGCGCGGCAGCGAACGCCGGCGTCGCGGCACGGCGAGTCACGGCAAGGGGGATCGCTCAGCATGAGTGTCAGTCCGGCTCCAACGATCACGGCGCTGCTCGCGCAGTGGAAAAACGGCGACCGCAGCGTCGAGAACCAGCTCGCGAGCCTGATCTACCCGGTGCTGCGCGACATCGCGCGCGGCCAGGTGCTCGGGCGCGGCGGCGTGCTGACGCTGCGGCCTACCGAGCTCGTCAGCGACGCCTACGAGCGCATCGCCGACCAGCGCAGCGTCGACTGGCAGAACCGCGAGCACTTCTACGCGATCGCCGCGACGGTCCTGCGCCGCGTGCTGATCGACCATATCCGCCAGCGCATGAGCGAGAAGCACGGCGGCGACGTGCGTTTCGTCGCGCTGGATCACCCCGATTCCGATGCGATCGCCGGCGCCGGCGATCTCGTCGACTGGCTCGCCGTCGATCAGGCCCTGACGCAGCTCGCGGTCAAGGATCCGGCATCGGCGCGCGTCGTCGAACTGCGCCTGTTCTCCGGGCTCAGCGTCGAGCAGATCGCCGAGGTCTGCGGTTCGTCGACCGCGACGGTCGGACGCCAGTGGCGGTTCGCGCGCGTCTGGATGGCCGCGCAGCTCGAGACCGGCGACGGCGGCGGAGCCGAGTGATGGATGCGGAGCAGCGCGCGTTCGCGCGCATGCAGCAATTGTTCGACGACGCGATGGATCTGCCCGAAGGCGAACGCGATGCGTTCGTCGCGCGCGCCTGCGCCGACGATCCGCAGACCGCGGCTGCCGTGCGTGGGCTGCTGCGCCAGGAACATCGCCTGGCTGCGCGCGATACTGCCGCGCAGTTCGGCGACCTGGCGGCACGTGCCGCCGCTGCCGTGCCCGGGCTGCTCGGCGAAGGCGCGCGCATCGGCCCGTACACGCTGCTCGCGCAGATCGGCGTCGGCGGCATGGGCCGCGTGTTTCGCGCCGAACGCGTGACCGAGGATTTCCGCCAGGACGTCGCGATCAAGCTGCTGCGCCAGGAGCTCGTCGATCCGTCGCTGCTGCGGCGCTTCTCGGCGGAGCGCCGCCTGCTCGCGGCGCTGAATCATCCCGGCATCTGCCGGCTGCTCGACGCCGGCGCGCTCGCCGACGGTACGCCGTACGCGGTCATGGAATTCGTCGATGGCCAGGACCTGCTCGGCTACGCCGATCGCCGCGGCCTGCGTCTGGACGAGCGGCTGCAGCTGTTTCGCCAGGTGCTCGCCGCGATTGCGCATGCGCACCGGCATCTCGTCGTGCATCGCGACATCAAGGCCGGCAATGTGCTCGTCGACGCCGGCGGACAGATCCGGCTGCTCGACTTCGGCATCGCGCGGACGCTCGACGACGATCTCGAAGCGACCGCGACGCGCGAGCGCTACCTGAGCTTCAGCAATGCGGCGCCGGAGCAGCTGCGCGGCGACCCGATCAGCGTGGCCTGCGACATCTATGCGCTCGGCGGCCTGCTCTACGAACTGCTGTGCGGGCTGCCGCCGTTCGCGCTCGAGGGCGTCAGCGCGGCCGCACTGGAAACGCAGATCCTGCACGTGCCGCCGCCGCCGATGGCGCGGCGCTGCGCCGGTGCCGATGCAGCCGTCGCCGCGCGTCGCGGCCTCGGCAGCACCGCCGAGCTGCAGCGCCGGCTGGCCGGGGATATCGAGCGCATCGTGCAGCGCTGTCTGCGCAAGGAGCCGGCCGCGCGCTACGCCAACGTCGAGCAGCTCGACGAGGACATCGCGAACTTTCTCGCGCAGCGGCCGATCCGTGCGAACGACGGCCAGCGCTTCTATCGCCTGCGCAAGTTCGTCGCGCGGCATCGCGTGAGCTGCGCGCTCGGCGCGCTGCTCGCCGTCGCGCTCGCGGGCGTGCTCGCCGCGCTGTTTGCGCGCAACGTCGCCGCGGCGCGCGAGCGCGATCGCGCGCAGGAGGCGCTCGGTCTGCTGCGCGCCGCCTTCCTGTCGGCCGACCCGGCGCGCGTTGCCGGCGAATCGGTCACCGTGCGCGCAGTGCTCGATGCGGCGCGGCCGGCGCTGGAGCAGCGCTTCGGGACGCAGCCCGAACTCTATGCGAGCCTCGCCGGCAGCCTGGCCGAAGTGCAGTTGTCGCTGGGCCTGTCGACCGAAGCGGCGGCGCTGTTCGAGCGCGCCGCGCAGGCCGCGCAGCGCGGCGACCTCACGGCGCGCGAACGCTACGAACTGCAGGTGCTGCGCGCGCGGGCGCTGTTCGCGGCCGGCGAATACGACCGCGCCGGCGAGGCGTTGCAGGCCGCCTCCGCGATCGGGCTCGCGACGACGCCGGAATGGCAGGTCGTGAAGGCGAGCGTGCTCGCGCACGACGGCGCCGCCGACGCGGCTGCCGACACGCTGCGTTCGGCCATCGCGGCGCTCGACGCGCGAGGCCCCGCGGACGAGTGGGCGAATCTCGCGCGCCTGCGGCTGGCCGAACTGCTGGGCCAGAACGGCAAGGCGAACGACGGGCTCGCGGTACTCGATGCGACGCTGGCCTGGCAGCGCGCGCGGCTCGACGCCTCGCATCCGCGCATCACGCAGACGCGGCTGCAGCGCGTCATTGCGC
>NZ_DATIGT010000175.1:0-2406 GCF_035481375.1 Tahibacter sp. | reverse complement strand
CGCTGCGCAGCGAACAGCGCCAGGCCGATGCGGCCGTCGCCGAGGCGCAAGCCGCGCTCGCGGTCGCGAAACGCAACAACGAACGCATGGCCGCGCTGCGCGACAAGGGCCTGATCAGCGCGCGCGATGCGGATGAAATGTGGGGTGCGGCGACACAGGCCGAGGCGCGGCTGAACTCGGCGCGCGCACAGCGCGAAGCGGTCGCGCTGCGCCTGAGTTTCGCCGAGCTGCGCGCGCCCGACGACGGCGTGATCTCGCGCCGCGACGTGCAGCCGGGCCAGGTCGTTTCCTCGGGCGGCGAGCTGCTGCGTCTGATCCGCCACGGCCAGCTCGAATGGCGCGGCAACCTGCCCGAAGCCGAACTCGTACGCGTGCAGGAAGGCACGGTCGTGCAGATCAGCGGTCCCGACGGCAGCAAGGCCGAGGCCCGCGTGCGCCGCGTCGCCGCGAGCCTCGACACGGCGAGCCGCACCGGCGTGGTCTACGCGACGCTCGCCGAACCCGGCAATCTGCGCGCCGGCATGTTCGCGCAGGGCGATCTGCTGCTCGGCGAAAGCGCCGCGCTGCTGCTGCCGCTCGCCGCCGTCGTGCAGCGCGACGGCCACAGCTATGTATTCCGCGTCGGCAGCGAGCAGCGCGTCACGCGTCAGCGCATCGAGATCGGCCGCGTCGACGGCGAGCAGATCGAAGTCGTGTCGGGTCTGACCGCGACCGACCCGGTCGTCGCACGCGGCGCGGGTTTCCTCAGTGAAGGCGACCGCGTGCGCGTGGTCGCCGGGACGGCGACGCCATGAGCATCAACGTCTCCGCCTGGGCGATCCGCCGGCCGTTGCCGGCCATCCTGCTGTTCATCCTGCTCTGTGCAGCCGGTGTCGCCGGCTTCCGCAGTCTCGCGGTCTCGCGCTTTCCGGATATCTCGCTGCCGATGGTCATGGTCACGGTGACCCTGCCCGGCGCCGCGCCGAGCCAGATGGAAACCGAGATCACGCGCAAGGTCGAGGACGCTGTCGCGAGCCTCGCCGACATCGACAAGCTCGTCTCGACCGTCAACGAAGGCGTGTCGAACACGCGCATCGAATTCGAACTCGGCCGCGATCTCGACGAGGCGCTCGACGAAGTGCGCGATGCGATCACGCGCATCCGCACCGACCTGCCGCAGGACATCGAGGAACCGGTCGTCGCGAAGATCAATGTCGTCGGCGGCACGATGCTGAGCTTCACCGTGGAATCGGACACGCTCGCGCCCGATGAGCTCAGCTGGTTCGTCGACGACACGGTGACCAAGGCGCTGTTCAGCGTACCCGGCGTCGGTCAGGTCAAGCGCACCGGCGGCGTCGAGCGCGAAGTGCGCATCGATCTGAAGCCCGGTGCGCTCGAAGGGCACGGCATCACGGCGGGCGCCGTATCGCAGCAGCTCGCGCGCATCCAGGTCGAGATGCCCGGCGGCAAGGCGAACTGGGGCGGCAAGGAACAGATCGTGCGCACGGTCGGCACCGTCGATGCGGTCGCGCAACTGCGCGACATGCCGATCACGCTGCCCGACGGCCGTCAGGTCAAGCTCTCCGCGCTCGCCGACATCCGCGACGCCGCGGCCGAGCAGCGTCAGCTCGCGCTGCTCGACGGGAAGCCCGCGGTCGGCTTCGCGATCACGCGCACGCGCGGATCGAGCGAGGTCGGCACGGGACGCGCCGTGCGCGCGAAGGTCGAGGAACTCGGCCGCACGTATCCGAACCTGCGCTTTGCCGAAGTCAGCTCGACCGTCGAGGAAGCCGAAGGCTCGTACGAATCGTCGATGACCATGCTCTGGGAAGGCTCGCTGCTCGCCGTGCTCGTGGTCTGGCTGTTCCTGCGCGACTGGCGCGCGACCTGGATCTCCGCGCTCGCGCTGCCGCTGTCGATCATCCCGACGTTCGCCGTCATGCACTGGTTCGGCTTCAGCCTGAACATGATCACGCTGCTCGCGCTCGCGGTCGTCGTCGGCATTCTCGTCGACGACGCGATCGTCGAGGTGGAGAACATCGTGCGGCATCTCGGGCTCGGCAAGTCGCCGCAGGAAGCCGCGACCGATGCGGCCGACGAGATCGGCCTCGCGGTCATCGCGACCTCGCTGACACTCGCCGCGGTGTTCGTGCCGGTCGCGTTCATGCCGGGCATCCCGGGCAAGTTCTTTCGCGAATTCGGCTGGACCGCGGCCACGGCCGTGCTGTTCTCGCTGCTCGTCGCGCGCCTGCTGACGCCGATGATGGCGGCCTACCTGCTGAAGCCGCAGCCACACGAGGAGAAGGAAGGCCCGCTGATGCGCTGGTACCTGCGCCTCGTCGAGAGCGCGCTCGCGCATCGCACGCGCACATTGTGGCTCGCGTTCGCGCTGTTCATCGGCTCGCTCGCGATCGTGCCGCTGATTCC
>NZ_DATIGT010000174.1:0-4156 GCF_035481375.1 Tahibacter sp. | reverse complement strand
CCCGCCGTCGCCGCGTCCGGAACCGTCGCCGCTCGTGCCGTACGAGCTGCCGGACTTTGCCGCCGGGAACGCCGATCCGGTCGATATGCACGGCACCGCTGCCGACACGTTCTCGAACCGCTCGCCGCTGCCGGGCGGCCGCGATCCGCTGCCGTCGGATCTGATCCGGGGCCGCACGAAGATCTCCGGACCGCTGACGGTCGGCCAGCTCGTCGACGTCAACGTGTCGCTGGGTTGCTCGAGCGCGCTCGACCTGCGCAAGGCGCGTGTCGAGGCGATCACGACGCCGCAGTCGACGGGCCAGCAGGTGCTGTACGCGCTGCAGGAAGTCGAAGAAACCAGCTCCGGCGCCGGCGACTGGCACCCGGTCGTCCCCGGCGGTTTCCAGACCGTCGATTTCCAGAACATCATCGACTCGATGGTGCAGGCACCTCCCGGCTCGACGCCCGTCGGCAGCGGTTCGACGCCCAGCTCGCTGCAGAAGACCGGCATGATCGACATCGCCACGGCGAACTTCGGCGAGCTGACCGATCTCGACGCGAACGGCGGCGTGATCGTGCTGTTCACGAAAAAGATGAACGAGCTCACGGCACCGGCGAGCTCGCAGATGGTCCCGGGCATGTTCCAGTCGCGCGACCTGTTCTCGTCGGCGCCGGGCAGCTGTCCCGCGAGCAACGAGAGCGAAATGCTCTACATGATGGTGCCGGACCCGACCGGGTCGGTGAACAGCAACGTGCGCACGTATTCGCAGGTCTACGGCAACGCCGGACCGACGATCACGCACCACTACGAGCATCTGCTGAGTGCGACGCGTCATATCTACATCAACGGCGCGCCGCAGCTCGAACAGATGTGGCTCGACGAGGCGCTCGCCTACATGCTGCAGAGTCTCGTATTCCACAACATCACCGGAATCGCGCCGCGCAGCAACATCATCGTGTCCAACCTGACGACCGGACCCAATGCGGCGCAGCGCGTGGCCGCGTTCAACACCTACGAGAACCCGATGTTCGGCGGGGCGCGAGCGTTCCTGCTCCAGCTCGGCGGGAGCAACGGCAACAAGCGCTTCGGCCCGCTGCGCGAGAACCCGCACAACGCCGGCACGACGCCGACAGTCCATGAAAATGCCGCGATCAACTACATGGGTACCTCCATGTTCCTGCGCTACCTGATCGACCGGAAAAACACCGGCGATGCGGTGCAGCTCGGCGCACTGCTGAATTCGACGGCGGTCGGCCGCGCGAACCTGCAGGGCGTCATGGGCGCGGGCGTGGACCTCGACGACTGGGCGCGCGATTTCCTGATCGCGCTGTATACCGACGACGCCGTCGCCGGCGTCGCACCGGAGTACACGATCCCGACGTGGAACTACCGTTCGATGTACATCGCGCTGAATGGTACGTATCAGTTGACTGTCAATCCGCTGACCGACGGCGTCGCGTTGTCCAACTTCGTGCTCGGTCCCGGCGGCGGTACGCGCTATGCGCGCTTCGGCATCGCCGCGGGGCAGACCGCGACGATCGTCCTGACCCAGGGCGGCGTCTCGCCGACGGCGCCGCTGACGACGGCGATCGTGCGGACGAAGTAAGGTCGTCGCTGCGGCCTCCCTCTGCCGTGGAATGCGGTAGAGGGAAGCTGCGATGTGTAGAAGAAAACGTCGCCGCGTCCGCACGCGCGACAACGCACGAGGCAGTCCGATGCAATCGACGTCGAACGCGTTCGACCTGGTCCTGGCCTATCCGCAGTGGCAGGGCTCGGGGCGACATCAGAACCTTGCACGCGGCGCCGCAGCCGCGGCGGATGTCTGCGGTCGTTTCGCGCCGCGGACGCAGGTTCCGGCCAGCGATGCCGACGGCGATGCGCACGGCGTCCGGCGCTGGCATGCGATCCTCGAACAGTTCCGCAGCGCGCAGGATCTCCTCGCGCGCTCGGGCGCGCGGCGCGTGCTGACGGCCGGCGGCGACTGCGCGGTCGACGTCGCGGTGATCGACTATCTGCACCGCGTCCATCCCGGACTCACGGTGATCTGGATCGACGCGCACCTCGACGCGAACACGCCCGAGACCTCGCCGAGCGGCAGCTTCCACGGCATGCCGGTCGCCGCGATTCTCGGCCGCGCGCCGGCGCCGATGCGGCCGTTTCTCGGCGCGCCGATCGACCCGGCCCGATTCCGCTATTGCGGCATCCGCGTCGGCGACGACGGCGACTGGGCGCTGCAGCGCGAACTCGACCTGAAGACCTTCGCGCCGGAACATCCGTTGCGCGGTCCTGTACATATCCACTTCGATCTCGACGTGCTCGACCCGCGCGAATTCCCGTATCTGGCCTATACCGACGGCGATCTCGCCGTCGACGACGCCGTCGCGCTGGTCGCTCGCATCGCGCGCGAAGCCGATCTCGTCGGCTTCACGGTGACCGAATTCTCGCCGGCGGATGCGCGCGAGGCGGAGGAGGGGAGCCGGGTGATCGAGCGGCTCTGCAGGGCGGCTTGCAGGCGCTGAGACACGGACCGGCTGCGGTTTCGCACAGTCAGCGGGATTTTGCCGTCGGGTTCGCGTGACGCGACGCGTGCGGCGCGCGTTCCGTCGGCGCAGGCAACGTTGAAATATTTTCTAAGAATTCACAGCGCGAATTTCTGGCCCGCAGGTCGGGTTTCCGGCCGGCATGGCGGATCCGTGGCGCAGATCCGGCATGCGATAGACCGTACGGCAGCGGTATGCCGCGTGCGCGGGCAAATGCGTAGGATGCGGCCGCCGTGCAAGGGGCGCGGTCGTCTGCCGAGGCATGCCGCAGCGCCGCTGGCGCCTCGGTGCGCCTGGTCTCGCGACGAAATCCAGCCGAAATTTTTTTCAACGTATTTGCGGAACAGGACACTGGCGTCTGCGGGAAGGCACGGCCGTTCGGCAATCGCGACGGCATCGCGACAGCGCGTTGCCGTCCGCGACGGATGTTTCTGCGAACGATCGGCGACGACGCGATCTTCCGGGCGGCGCGCGGCTACTTCCGCAGGATCTTCTCCATCGCCTTGCCCTTGGCCAGTTCGTCGACGAGCTTGTCCATGTAGCGGATCTTCCGCATGAGCTCGTCGTCGATGGCTTCGATGCGGTGACCGCAGATCGTGCCGGTGATCTTCGACGCATTCGGATGAAGCTGCGCCTGCGCGAAAAACGTCTGCAGGTCGTTTCCCGCGTCGATCTGCCGCTGCAGACCCTGTGCGTCGTAACCGGTCAGCCAGCCGATCACGGTGTCGAGCTCGGCTTTCGTGCGTCCCTTCGTCTCGGCTTTCTTTACGTAGAGCGGATAGATCTTTGCGAACGGGAGGGCAAATACCTTTGAATTTTCCATGGCGAGACCGGCGCGTGTCAGCTGGCGGGCGGGAGTGCCGAGTTTGCCAGGGCGAATGCCGGAATGCGCAGGCTGCGGCCGGCAACGACGAGAGCACGGCGCACGGTTGAAACGAGCGCCGGCGCTCCGGCTCCGGCGATTCCCGATTCGCGGCGACCGATTCCGGCCGCTAACGCTGATCCAGTTCATGATGGATCAGCACCACGCACTGCGAGGCGAACAGCATCTTCGATCCGAGCGAGATCTTCTTCGCTCCCTGGCGCTCGAGACTGTGGAAGGTCTTCTTCGGCATCGGGATGTGGTCGGTCAGCAGGAAGCAGGGATCCGCGGCGAACGTCTGTTCGCGCATCGGCGTCCCCTTGCGGTCCATGACATAGAGCGGGCTGTGTTCGGCGAGCTCGGCGACGAGCCGCTCGAAACTGATCGTGCGCACGACGACGCCGGTCTCCACGGGCCGCGTCTCTTCCTTGCCCATTCCCCGGGACACGTCCAGCGCCTTCGCGATCTTGCCGAGCAACGCCTGCTCGTGAAAGCCGCCGATGTCGTGCATTTCGCTTGCGTCGAAACGGATCGTTCGCGAGTAGTCCTGCGTGCTCTCCAGGACCAGGTACACGACGACGTCGGGGCGATGCGACTGCGCGACGAAGATGGCGTTCATCAGCGTGTGCGCGAGGATCTCGGTGTGCGCCTCCTGGCCGACTGCGGCAAGGAGTTTCTGACTGTCCGTGGGTGCCGCCCGGGCTCTGAGTACGAAGGTTCGCATGCTCGCAATCGGTCTGGTTTCAATGTCGCGGTTTCGGTAGCGGCGGGG
>NZ_DATIGT010000173.1:0-6075 GCF_035481375.1 Tahibacter sp. | reverse complement strand
GCGCGGCACGCCGCTCCGACAGCGGACGCGCGCGCCAGTCCTCGCCGTCGAGTTCGAGGAGGTCGTAGACGAGCACCCTGGCCGGCGCTTCGGCGAGGCTCTTCGCGCCGGGCTTGCGCCGCTGGATCCGCGTCTGCAGCGCGGCGAACGGCAGCGGCGCGGGCTCGTCGTCGCGCCATGCGAGCAGTTCGCCGTCGAGCACGCAGTGCCGCGGCAGGCGCGCCGCCGCGGCTTCGATTTCCGGAAACCGTCCGTCGAGGCGCTCCTCGCCGCGCGACCACAGCGCGATCTCGCGACTGCGGCGGATCAGCTGCAGCCGGATGCCGTCCCACTTCCATTCGAGCAGCCAGTCCGACACCGGGCCCAGCGCGCCGGGTTCGCCCTCGAGCGGCGAGGCGAGAAAGAACGGGTAGGGCTGCGCGCGGTCGGCGGCGGTCTGCCCGGGCGACAGCAGCTGCGCGATGAAGCCCGGGCCCGGCCGCCACGCGCCGAGCATGCGCTGCGCGATCAGCGCGATGTCGATGCCGCCGAGTTCGGCCAGCGCCTGCTGCACGAGCCGCTGCGACACGCCGACGCGCAGCGCGCCGGTCAGCAGCTTGTTGAACACGAAGCGCTGCGAGGAGGCCAGCGAGCGCCACGCGCCGACGACGAGATCGCGCCGCGTCGCCTCGTCGGCACCGGCGACGGCGAGCAGACGCTGCTCGATCCAGACATGCAGCGGCGTGTCGTCGTCGGTTTCCGGATCGGGCAGCAGCAGCGTCAGCGTCTCGGCGAGATCGCCGACATGGTCGTAGGACGCGTCGACGAGCCAGGCCGGCATGCCGGCGGCCTGCGCGATCCAGTCGCGCAGTTCGCGCGTGCCGGCGATGCGTGCCTTGGCGCCGCCGATCTTGCCGCCGGCCAGCAGCCACAACGCCCAGGCCGCGTCCTCTTGCGGCGCGTCGCGGAAATAACCGACGAGCGCGGCGCGCTTGGCGAGCGTGGACGTGCTGCGGTCGAGGCGCTGGTAGAGCGCGGCGAAGCGGCGCATCAGTCTTCGACCTCGGGCGCGGCGCCGAACGTGCCGGCATCGAGGCCGCGTTCGCGCAGCACCCGCACGAGCGCGTCGCTGTCGCCGTGCATCGCGACGACCCGCGTCGCGCGCGTCGCCTCGATCGTTGCGAGCAGCGCCGGCCAGTCGGCGTGGTCCGACACGACGAAGCCGCGATCGACGTTGCGCCGGCGCCGGTTGCCGCGCACCTGCATCCAGCCCGACGCGAAACCGGTCTGCGCGCGGCGGAACCGGCGCATCCACGGACTGCCCGCCGCCGACGGCGGCGCGAGCACGAGCCGGCCGGCGTAGTCGCTCGCGCGCGCCTGATCGACGACGAGTTCGGTCGGCGGAAGCGCGATGCCGGCAGCGCGGTAGACCTCGACGCCGGCCGCGATCGCGCCGTGCAGCAGTACGGGCCGGTCGAGTCCCGGCGCGAGTTCGGCGAGCAGCCGCTGCGCCTTGCCGAGCGCGTAGCAGTACAGCACGGCGGCTTCGCCGGCCTCGGCGCATTCCGCGCGCCAGGCATGGATGTCCGCGGCGACGGCGGGCGTGTCGGGCCAGCGATAGACCGGCAGCGCGAACGTCGTCTCGGTCACGAAGGTGTCGCAGCGCAGCGGTTCGAACGCGGCGCAGGTCGGGTCCGGCTGGCGCTTGTAGTCGCCGGAGACGACCCACACCGCGCCGTCGCATTCCACGCGCACCTGCGCCGAACCGAGCACGTGGCCGGCCGGATGCAGCGACACGCGTGTGCGGCCGAGCTCGAAGGTCTCGCCATAGGCATGCACGCGGCAGTCCGCTTCGCCGAGCCGCCAGCGCAGCAGCGGCAGCGATTCGGCGGCGACGTGGTAGCAGCCCATGCCGGCGCGCGCGTGGTCGCTGTGGCCGTGCGTGATCACGGCGCGCGGCACCGGCAGCAGCGGATCGATATGGAAGCCGCCGGCGGGGCAGTGGAGTCCTTCGGCAGTGGCGACGATCAGGTCCGAAGACGGCGTCATTCGATGATCCGGTGTCGGCGACGGCGGCACCGCCGAGTGGGACATGGCGCCGGTGAGTCCGCCGTGAACTGCTTCAGGGGATATCCAGAACCGGCGTTCCGGCGATTTTTTGGAGTCGCCGGGTCCGGCGGAGGTCGGGGCTCGACTTCACGGTTGAGTCCGTCACGCGGCTGTGCTGCCCAGGGATCTCAGGGGAGACAAATTGCCAAGGTGACAAAATCATGGATATCGCAAAGTTCATAAAGCTTGCGGCATGCGCCGCGCTGGCCGCCGTCGCGGCGCCCGCGTCCGCCGAGGTCGTCTGGGTCGAGGGCTTCGGTCAGGACGCGAACTACGAGCAGGCCTACGCCGACGCCGTCGCGATGGGTGAGTCCGACTGCATCGACTTCGGCGGCACGCCGACGATCTCGACGCTCACTATCCGACGTTCCGGTCGGTCAACACGCTGACGCGGTGCACTCTGCCGTAGTGCAGGCGGTGGGTACGCGTAGGGCGCAATAACCGAAGGGCATTGCGCCGTGCATCCGTCTGGCCTCGCTCTTCATCGATGTGCGGTGGAATACACGGCGTGACGCGGCGCGGTTGTGTGGCGCGGTTGCGTGGCGCGATTGCGATGGCGCAATGCGCTTGCGCTTATTGCGCCCTACGGACTTATCTCGCGCGACGACCAATGGATGTGGACGATGCGCCAGCCGTCGGTGCCGTGATGCAGGACCAGCGTTTCGAGGCTCGCGCGCGTCGCGGTCCTGCCGTCGCGGACGCTGCGGATTTCGATCTCGCTGAGGACGAGCGCGCTGTCGGCGGTCACGTCGATGCGGCGCGATTTCAGCGCGGTCTGCGCGGTCTTCAGGAATTCCATGTCGGCGCCGAGGTGCTCGGACGCGTATTCCTCGCGCGAGCGCTCGACATGGCCGCTTTCGAACACGCGCAGTTCCGGCGCGAGCTGCGCGAGTGCGGCGGCGCGGTCGCCGGCGGCGAGCGCGCGTTCGAAGCGTTCGACGACGGCGAGCACCGGCTGCTGCGTCGCGTCCGGCGGATCGGCGGCGACGCTCACCGAGGGCTGTGCCGAGGCGGCGCCGCCCAGCAGCAGGAACAGGACTCCGAACGCGCGCAGCGTCATGCGTCAATCTCCGTGGTGGCCGTGGTGCGAGTGGTCGACGGGTTCCGCGGCCGGCGCCGGTTTGGCCGGGCCGTAAGGCGAGCGCCGGTGCGGTTGCCCGAACTGCGGGTCGCTGCTGATGCGCCGCGCGACGCTGCCTTTCGGATAGCGGTACCAGCCCGGGTCGGAATAGTCATCGGGTGCCTGATCGTCGCGCACTTTCACGACGGTGAACATGCCGCCCATCTCGATCGGTCCGAACTGACCTTCGCCGGCCATCATCGGCAGCGTGTTCTCCGGCCCCTTCATGCCCATCGCGACGTGGCTCGCATGCTCGGACATGCCGTCCTTGCCCATGGCCATGTAGCCCGGCAGCAGCGCGCGGATCTTCTCCTCGACGCCGCGCTGGTCCACGCCGGTCGGATTCGGAATCTCGTGGCCCATCGGTCCCATGGTGTGGTGCGCCATGTGGCAGTGCAGCGCCCAGTCGCCGGCTTCGGTCGCGAGGAATTCGAGGTCGCGCATCTGGCCGACGCCGATGATCTCGGTGACCTCGCGCCGCCACTGCGCCTGCGGCCAGCGCCCGGCGTCCGAGCCGGTGACCCAGAACGGATTGCTGTGCATGTGGATGGGATGATTCCACATGGATAGATTGCCTATGCGTATACGCAGCCGCTCTCCGGTGCGCATGACCAGCGGGTCGATCGCCGGGAACACCTTGGAATTGAAGGTCCAGAGATCGAAGTCCTGCATGATCGACGGATCCGGGCGGTAGGTGCCCGGGTGCAGCGCCCAGTTGTGCAGCAGGAAGGCGTAGTCGCGGTCGATCGCCACCTCCTCGCCGTCGCGCGGATGGATGATGAAGAGTCCCATCATGCCGAACGCCATCTGGGTCATCTCGTCGGCATGGGGGTGATACATGTGCGTGCCGTGCTGGCGCAGCGTGAACTCGTAGACGAAGGTCTCGCCGGGTTCGATGCGCGGCTGGTTCAGTCCGGCGATGCCGTCCATGCCGTTGGGCAGATCGATGCCGTGCCAGTGCACGGTCGTCGCCTCGGGCAGGCGGTTGGTCACGAACAGGCGCACGCGATCGCCTTCGACGGCTTCGATCGTCGGGCCCGGTGTCGTGCCGTTGTAGCCCCAGCAGCGCGCGCGGCAGCCCGGCGCGAATTCGTGCTCGACTTCCTCGGCGACGAGGTGGAATTCCTTGACGCCGTCGTTCATGCGCCAGGGCAGCGTCCAGCCGTTCAGGGTCTGCACGGGCCGATAGCCCTGCGCGCGGCGCTTCGGTGCGGGCGGCGCCGCGACCGGCGCGGCCGGGGACTGCGCGCGCGCCGCGCCGGCCGCGGCCACGAGTCCCGCACTGCCGGCGCCCATTAACTGCAGCAGTTCGCGTCGCGTCGTCATGGCTTTTTCTCCTGTTTCGTGACGTGCCCGGCGTGATCGGTCTCGCTGTGCCCGGTCTCGCCGTGCTCGGAATGCTTCATCGCCTCATGGCCCGGGTGAACGTCGCCGGGCGGTTCGTCTCGCGTGTCCGCGTCGCCATGGCCCTCGTGCCCGCCGTGCCCGGAAGCCGGAGCGGGCCGCAGTACCGCGTCGACGCCGAGTGCGGGACGCGGCGCCTGCGCGTCGCTCGGCAGCCGCGTGCCGACGGCGCGCGCGAGCGCGACGCGTGCCTGCCAGTAGTCGCGCACGGCTTCGAGATAGCCCTGATAGGCATCGAATTCCTGCTGCCTGGCCAGCAGCAGTTCGAAGGCGCCGATCAGCATGTAGTTGAAGCGCTCGCCCTCGCGCGCGACGACGGCTTCGCGCTGCGGAATCAGCGCATCGCGGTAGGCCTGCGCGATCTCGCGCTGCGCGGCGACGCGCTCGACGCCGAGGCGCACGTCGTTGTCGATGTCGAGTTCGAGCCGCGCGAGCGCCGCACGGCCCTGCTCGAGCCGCGCCTGGGCGCGCGCAATCGCGGCCTGACCCTGATCGAACAGCGGCAGCGCGAGCGCGAGCGTCGGTCCGGACTTGCGGCTGCCGTCGGCTTCGCGCTCGCGCTCGGCGCCGATCTCGACGCTGCCGAGCAGGCGCCAGCGTCGCGCGAGCGACAGGGCGTCGGCGAGCAACTCCACCTCGCCGCGCGCGGCGGCGAGATCGAGCCGCTGTTCGCGCGCGAGCGTCTGCAAGGCGTCGATGCCGTCTTCGCGCTCGACCGGCGCGGCCAGCGGCAGCGCGAAGGTCCATTGCGACGCCTGCGCGCCCGACAGCCCGAGGCGCGCGTTGAGCGCGAGCCGCGCACGCAGCGCGTCGGCCCTCGCGGACGTCGCCGCGATGCGCGCCTGCGTCGCGGCGGCCTGTTCGAGTTTCAGCTGCAGCGCGCTGATGTTGCCGGCCGCATGAAACCGTCCGGCGAGTTCGGCCGATGCGGCCGCGGCACTCGCCACCGCGTCGCGCATGACGGCGACCTGATCGGCACCGGCCGCGGCATACCAGGCATCGGCGGTGTCGGCCGCGAGATTCATGAGTGCGGCGGCGATGGTCTGCTGCGCACGTTCGTATTCGCCGGCGGCCAGACGCTTGCGCGAGGGCAGCAACAGCAGGTCGCTCAGCGGCAGGCCGAGCCCCAGCGTGACCGTGCTCGCGCCGCCGTCGGCGAGGGCGGAGGCGGAGAAGCCGGGGTTGCCGATGCGGCTTGCGGCGACGACATCGGCCTGGGCGATGCCGAGCTCGGCATAGCGCGACGCGATGTCGGGGTTGCGCAGCTGCGCGAGGCGGAACGCGCTGTCGGGCGTCAGCGGCGTACTCAGCAATTCGGCGCTGCGCGCGTCGATCGCCGCGGCGCCGTCGGCGTCGCTGCGCCACGCGAATCCACCGGGCAGTCGCGTCTGGAGCAGGCGCTCGACGTTGTCGGCGCCTTCGCGGCGCGACACGCTCGCGCAGCCGGACAGCAGCGCGAACGA
>NZ_DATIGT010000172.1:0-2431 GCF_035481375.1 Tahibacter sp. | reverse complement strand
GGTCACGACGGTCACCCGGTCGACCTGCGCCGGCGCAAGCTTCGGCGGAACCACGACCATCGGCGGCGGCTATCCGGTCGGCCTGAACAACGGCGTCGGCGGTGCCGACGTCATCGAGCTCGCCGATACGATCGCGAGCCTGCAGCGCAACAACAGCGCGGGTCTGCGGCTCGCCGTCGTCGCGCAGAGCGCCGCGGGTACCGACGAAGTGGTCACCACCGCCGGCGGCGGTGCGATCATTCTCGGCCTGCCGGCCCTGCCGATTCCGTTCCTGACCTTCCCGGTCCTCCTGATCCTGGTCGGCCTCGTCGCCTTCTTCGGCGCACGCCGCGCACGTCGCACGGCGATCTGGCGCACGTTGTCCCTGTTCTTCGTCGCGACCGGCATGGTCGTCGCAGCCAATTTCGTCGTCGATGGCCAGGTCAACGACTGGGCCGGGGTCTCCCCGCTCGCGACCGACCCGCCGGGCGACGCGACCAGCGGCGAGAGCGCGATCGACATCACAGCATTCTTCGGCGCGGTCGAAGCCGGCCGCGCGTTCCTGCGCATCGACGTGCGCGATCTCGAAAACAATCCGCCGACGGTCAATCCGGCCGCGGCCACGATGCTGGAAGACCAGCCCGCCACAGTCACCTTGACCGGCACCGATCCCGAAGGCGCGACCATCACCTTCAGCATCGCGACGCCGCCGGCGTCGGGTACCACGAGCAACCTGACTCCGACCGGTCCGACCTCGGCCACGGTGCTCTACACGCCGAATGCGAACTTCAACGGCAGCGACAGCTTCACGTACACCGGCAGCGACGGTCAGGGTTCTTCCGTGCCGGCCACGGTGTCGCTGACGGTTACGCCGGTCAACGATGTGCCCAGCTTCACGCGCGGTGCCGATCAGGCCGTTCCCGAAAGCGCCGGCCCGCAGACCGTCGCCGGCTGGGCGACCGCAATCAGCGCAGGCCCGCCCGATGAAGTCGCAACCCAGACCGTGAGCTTCACGACGACGGTCGTCAGCACGACCGGCAACCTTGCGTTCACCACGGCGCCGGCGGTGTCCCCGACCGGCACGCTGACGTTCACGGCGCAGAATGCGACCTCGGGCATCGCGACGGTCAGTATCGTCGCGGTCGACAACGGCGGGACGGCGAATGGCGGCATCGACACCTCGGCCGCGCAGACCTTCGTCATCAACGTCAATGCGATCAACCATGCGCCGAGCTTCACCGCCGGCGGCAACCAGACCGCGCTCGAAGACGCCGGCGCGCAGACCGTCGCCAACTGGGCGACCGCGATCAACGACGGCGACGGCAACACGCAGATCGTCGACTTCCAGATCACCGGCAATACGAATCCCTCACTGTTCAGCGCCGCGCCGGCGATCTCCCCGACCGGCACGCTGACCTATACGACGGCCGCAAACGCCAATGGCGTCGCCTCGATCACCGTCGTACTGCACGACAACGGCGGCACCGCCTTCGGCGGCGTCGACACCTCGCCGCCGCAGACCTTCACGATCGCGGTGACTCCGGTCAACGATGCTCCGACCTTCACGGCGGGTCCGAACCAGACCGTGTTCGAGAATGCCGGCGCGCAGACCGTCAATCCGTGGGCGACCGCGATCAGCCCGGGCCCCGCCGACGAGGTCGCGCAGACGATCGCGTTCACCGCCAACGTGACCGGCACGACCGGCACGCTCGCGTTCTCGGCCGCACCGGCCGTCGCGCCGAACGGCGCGCTGACCTTCACGGCGCAGAACGGCACCTCGGGCACCGCCACCGTGAGCCTGATCGCGACCGACAGCGGCGGCACCGCCAACGGCGGCGTCAACGTGTCGCCCGCGCAGACCTTCACGATCACCGTTGCCGGCATCAATCACGCGCCGAGCTTCACGGCCGGCGGCAACCAGACCTCGCTCGAAGACGCCGGTCCGCAGACCGTCAACCCGTGGGCCACGGCGATCAGCGACGGCGACGGCAACACGCAGGCGCTCGACTTCCAGATCACCGGCAACACGAATCCGGGCCTGTTCTCCGCCGCTCCGGCGGTTGCCGCGGACGGCACGCTGACCTACACGGCGGCGGCCAACGCGAACGGCACGGCGTCGATCACGCTCGTGCTGCACGACAACGGCGGCACCGGCAACGGCGGCGTCGACACCTCGCCGCCACAGACGTTCACGATCACCGTCACGGCAGTCAACGACGTGCCGTCGTTCGCGGGCGGCACCTCGGCGTCCGTGCTCGAAAGCGCGGGTCCGCAATCTTTTGCCAATTTCCACACCGCGATTTCCGCGGGTCCGGCCGACGAGTCGGGCCAGACCCTGACCTTCGCCACGAACGTCGTCTCGACGACGGGCAGCCTGACCTTCAGCACCGCACCGGCGGTCGCCGCGAACGGCACGCTGACCTTCACCGCCACGAACGGCACGTTCGGCACG
>NZ_DATIGT010000171.1:0-4997 GCF_035481375.1 Tahibacter sp. | reverse complement strand
GCCGCCGCCACAGCACTTCGTCGCCGACCTTCGCGCCGATGACGGCTTTCGCGAGCGGCGACAGCCAGCTCACGCTGCCATGCTCGGCGTCGGCTTCGTCTTCGCCGACGATGCGATAGCGCGCTTCGCCGCCGTGTTCGTCGACGACCTCGACCGACGCGCCGAAGGCGACGCGGTCGTGCGGCTGATGGGCGGGATCGACGACGTTCGCGCTCGCGATGCGTGCTTCCAGCCAGCGCTGCTCGCGCGCGATCGTCTGCAGCGCGGCGTCGTCGCGCAGCGTTTCGGGCTGCTTCGCGGCGTCGCGCAATTCGGCCAGGCGCTGCTGCTGGCGTGCCAGCCCGGCGGGCGTGGTCCAGTTCGGATGCTCGCTGACAGGAATGTCCGGCAGCGGCTCGGTGCGGTCGGATTCTTTCACGAAGGCGCGGCTCATGGAGCCGAGGTTGGCCCCCGGACCCGCGAATTCAAGCGTGTCCGTCAATCGAGATTGTCGGCGAAGATGCGGTCGGTCACGCCCGCGAGTTCCGCGAGCGCGGCGACGTTCATCTTCACGACATAGCCGCCGAGCGTCGCCGATGTGCCTGCGCTGTTCATGTTCGCGGCGCTGTCGGTGGTGCGGTGGTAATGCGGATACGACGTGCCGCCGCGGTGGATGCTGTGCACCGCGCGCACGCCGCGGTTGAGGTAGGGCTGCTGGTCGGAACAGCACGCGGTCTGCGACTTCACGACCGTGAGACCGGGGACATAATTGGCCGCCGCATCGGCGAAGCGGTCGCGGAACGCGATGTTCGCGGCCAGGTCGCCGCCGGGGCCCGTGCCTTGCGCGGTCGTCACGGTGACGCCGAAGCCGGCCGCGCCGCTGACCCAGCCGATCATGTCCATGTTCGCCATGCCTTCGACCTTCGCGAGATCGCCGCTGGTCTGCAGATCGCCGGCGTGGCCGTTGCTGCCCCAGAGACCCTGCTCCTCGCCGGCATAGCACAGGAAGATCAGCGTCTTTTCCGGCTGCGCCGGCACGAGCGCGCGCGCGGCCTCGATGACGCCGGCGCAGCCCGAGGCGTTGTCGTCGGCGCCGGGCGTCAGCGTCGGCGTCGTGATCGTCTCCTGGCGCGAGTCGTAGTGCGCGCCGACCAGCAGCCATTGATCCGGATGCTTCCAGCCGGTGATCCGGCCGGCGACGTTGTGGCGCACGGCCGGATTGCCGCCGAGCGTCATCGAGAACGCCGGCTCGCTGACCTCGAGGCCCAGCGCCTCGAACTGCGTGCGTATCCACTGGCGCGACAGATACAGTCCCGAGGTCGGGTCGGTGCTGCTGTTGTAGCTCGACCGGTCCCAGGTCGTCAGCTGCGACACGGTGTCGAACCAGCGCTGGCCGTCCACGCGCGCGACGATCGCGTCGATGATCGGATCGACGGCGCGCACGGCGCGCACGGCCTCGCGATCGAGGCGATGCTGGCGCAGCACGACGCTGCCGGGCTTCAGCGCGATCCACTCGGCTGCACCGAGATGCTCCGGGTGCCGGCTCGACAGTGCCTGCTGGCGGGCCGGGTCGGCCGGACGGCGCAGCAGTTCGTAGCTGCCGTCGAGCGGCGTGATGCGCAGGTCTTCGGGTGCGGGACCGTCGCCGCAGCCGCGCGCATGCAGCACGAGGTCTTCGGCGCGCAGTGCACCGAGCGAGCGAGCGGCGCGATGGGCCGGTGACTGTGCCCGCAGGGTCGCCGCGTCGCCGGCCAGCAGCAGCTCGTCGCCGAGTTCGATCCACCAGTCGACACCTTCTGCGGTTTTATACGCTTCCACCTGTGCATGGCTGGCGCTGCGGATGTCGACGAGCAGCGTGTCGGCGGCGGCCGAGGCGGTCGCCGCGGGCGCCGCCAGCAGCAGCGCGAGCAGGGCGTGGGTCGGGCGCATGGATCGTTACTCAGGCAGGGGAGCGGAGCCCGAACCTAGCACGGACGGCGGAGCCCGGTTGAGTACCCATCCGCAGTCGGCCCGACGGGCATCGGCGCCGCAAAGCCGACGGTCTTGCTATGGTGACGGCCTCATCCATCGGAACCCACTCATGTCGAACCATCTGCCTGCGATCGCCGTCGTGTTCACCGTGCTGCTGCTGATCTTCGTGACCTGGCTCGTCGGCCGTGCGCGTGGACGCTATGGCATCAAGGCGCCCGCGACGACCGGCAACGAGCATTTCGAACGCGTGTTCCGTATGCAGATGAACACGGTCGAGAGCACGGTGCTGTTCCTGCCGGCGCTGTGGCTCGGCACGACGTACGGTTCGCCGCTGATCGCCGGCATTGCCGGACTCGTCTGGGTAGCGGCGCGTTTCTGGTATGCGCTCGCCTATTCGCAGGCCGCGAACCGGCGCGGCATGGCGTTCATGCTGGCCTCGGCCGCGGCGGGCGCGGCGTTTGCGGTCGGTTGCTGGGGATTGCTGAGGGTGGTCGCGGGGTTTTGAGAAAGAGAACAGTAGGTCGGGTTGAACCGCAGGCGAAGCAACATCGAGGCGAATCAGGAACGCGTGAAGCTTCTTCCTTCGCCCGGCGTCCGCCTCGCGGAACTACCTCGATGTCGGGCCCGGCCCGCGGCTCGACCCGACCTGCGGGGTTCGATGCCTTCACGCCGCAATCGGCAAAAAATCCAAACGTTCAAGCCGCGTACACCGCACTGCAACAATCCGTGCCGAGCATGCCCGCCGCCGCGAGGACCGCGGCGTATCGATGAGCACGGGACACGATCATGGCGGGTACGAGTCGACGCGAATTCCTGCGCCTCGCGGCGCAATCGGCCGGTGCGGCCACGCTGATGGCGGCGCTGCCGCCGGCGATACGCGAAGCGCTCGCGGTGGCGCCGGCGCGCGTGACCGGCACGATCCAGGACGTCCGGCACGTCGTCGTGCTGATGCAGGAAAACCGCTCGTTCGATCACTACTTCGGTGCGCTGCGCGGCGTGCGCGGCTTCGACGATCCGCGCACGATCCGGCTGCCGGGCGGCGCCGACGTCTGGCGCCAGCCGCGCACCGGCGGCGGCGACGTCATGCCGTTCCGCCTCGACACGCAGCTGACCAGCGCGCAGTGCATGGACGACATCGACCACAGCTGGAAAGGAAACCACGCGCGCTGGAAGGCGTTCGATCACTGGGTGCGCGAGAAGGGCGCGATGTGCATGGGCCATTTCACGCGCGCCGACCTGCCGTTCTACTACGCGCTGGCCGATGCGTTCACGGTCTGCGACGCGTGGTTCTGCTCGATCCACGGACCGACCAATCCGAATCGCATGCACCTGTTCACCGGCACCAGCGGGCTCGCCGTGAACCGCCCGGGCAATCACTGCGTCAACAATGTGGACGACGGCAACTGGACCGCCGACATGACGCGCGACAACACCGCGTTTCCGGCCTACGACTGGACCACCTACGCCGAACGCCTCGAACAGGCCGGCGTGAGCTGGAAGGTCTATCAGGAATACGACAACTACGGCGACAACTCACTGGCCTATTTCCGCAATTTCCGCGGCATTCCGACCACGTCGTCGCTGTATCGCCGCGGCCGCGACTATTCGCCGGGTTCCGACGCGTCGAACGCCTATACGACGCTCGGCCAGCCGCTGATCCAGCAGTTCCGCAACGACGTGCAGAACGGAACGCTGCCGCAGGTGTCGTGGATCGTTGCGCCGTTTTCCATGTGTGAACATCCGGAAGCCGCGCCGGCCTACGGCGAGGCGCTGACCGCGCAGCTGCTGGCCGCGCTCGCGGCGAATCCGGAAGTCTGGTCGAAGACCGTATTCGTCATCACCTACGACGAGAACGGCGGTTTCTTCGATCACATGCCCTCGCATGTGCCGGCGCTGACCGCGAGCCTCGGCCAGAGCACGGTCGCAACCGCCAGCGAAAGCCACAACGGCGTGCCGGTCGGGCTCGGCATCCGCGTGCCGAGCCTCGTCGTCTCGCCGTGGAGCCGCGGCGGCTGGGTCAATTCGGAAGTGTTCGACCACACCTCGGTGATCCGCTTCCTCGAGCAGCGCTTCGGCGTGCACGAGCCGAACATCGGCGCCTGGCGTCGCGCGATGACCGGCGACCTGACCTCGACGCTCGATTTCAGTGCGGCCGATCCGGTCTGGCCGAGCCTGCCCGATACCAGCGGCTTCATCGCGAACGCCGACGTGACCTGCACGCTGAATCCGGCGACGCCGCCGGCGTCCAACGCGCTGCCGACTCAGGAAAGCGGTTCGCGGCCCGCGCGTGCGCTGCCTTATGCGCTGAACGTCAACGGCCGCGTGGATCTGGCCTCGGGCCGCTACTGGCTCGACTTCTTCAACGACGGCGCCGGCGGCGCCGGCCTCAACGTCTATGCCGACAACCGCAGCGACGGCCCGTGGTTCTATTCGCTGGGCGGCGGCACCGAGCTGACCGACTACTGGAGCGCGCGCGCGGTTACCGCCGGCATCTACGACCTGCACGTGCACGGCCCGAACGGCTTCCTGCGCAGCTTCGGCGGCGATCTCGCGCGCGTGGAAAACGGCGCGAACCCCGAACTCGTCGCGCTCTACGACACCGACCGCAACGCGCTCGTGCTGCGCCTGAACAACGCGGGCAGCGCGGCCTGCCGCGTCACGCTCGCGGCGAACCGCTACAGCAGCGAGCCGGCACGCGGCGTCGACCTCGCCGCGGGCGCGACCGCCGATCTGGAATGGACCTTGTCGGCGAACCAGCGCTGGTACGACCTCAGCCTGACCAGCGACCACGATCCGCGCTGGCTGCGCCGCCTCGGCGGGCATCTCGAGAACGGCCTGCCCGGCATCAGCGATCCGGCCTTCGGCGCGCGCAGCGAAACGGTGTTCGCCGACGGGTTCGAGACCGCGGAAACGTAGATACTGTTGTCCGAATCAAGCCCCGTGAAGCGAAGGATCAAAGGGCTTGCCGGATTTGATAACCCCAAAGGCGACTTGAGCGAGCTTACGCATCATGGCGCCGATGATGAGCATCTTGGGTTTGGCTTTAG
>NZ_DATIGT010000170.1:0-11274 GCF_035481375.1 Tahibacter sp. | reverse complement strand
CCGCCGGCCGCCGCGCGCAGCGCGACGCCGCAGCGTCACGAACCCGTGCCACCCGCCCCGCGTGCGACGCCGGCCGAGCCGTCGCCGCCGCTCGACTTCGACCTGGATCTCAGCGACATGGCCACCCCTCCTCCGCCGCCGGCATCGCCGCAACGCGCGGTTTTCACGATCGGCGAAGCACCGTCTGCACCATCGGCGGCCAAGCGTCCGCCGCCGATTCCGCGCGCCGCGCGCCCCGCCGGTGCGCCGCCGCCGCGCGCGACGCGCAGTGACGAACCCGATCCGCTCGAGCGCGCGTTCGCCGCGATCAAACGCTGGTTCACCGAGGGCAACATCCCGGTGAAGATCGGTGTGCTGATCCTGTTCCTGGGCGTCGGCGCGCTCATGAAATATGCCGCCGACCAGGGCTGGTTCACGGTGCCGATCGAAGTACGCATGGCCGGCATCGCCGCCGCCGCCATCGCCGGCCTGATTTTCGGCTGGCGCAAGCGCGAGAGCCACCGCGCGTTCGCACTGTCGCTGCAGGGCGGCGCCGTCGGCATCCTGCTGCTCGTCGTGTTCGGCAGCTACAAGCTCCACAACCTGCTGCCGCCGGGACTCGCCTTCCTGCTGCTCGTCGTCATCGTCGGCGCCGCCGGCATCCTCGCCGTCGCGCAGGATGCGCTGGCGCTCGCGCTGCTCGCGATCGTCGGCGGCTTCCTCGCGCCGGTACTGACTGCGAGCGACAGCGGCAATCACGTTGCGTTGTTCACGTATTACGCCGTGCTCAACGCGGCGATCTTCGGCATCGCCTGGGTAAAACCCTGGCGCGCGCTGAACCTGCTCGGCTTCGTCTTCACGTTCGGCATCGGCACGGCCTGGGGCTTCCTCAAGTACCGCCCCGAACTGTTCTCGACGACCGAACCGTTTCTGATCCTGTTCTATGCGTTCTATCTGCTGATTCCGCTGCTCTATGCGCTGCGCCAGCCGGAAGAGCGCCGCGGCTTCGTCGACGGCAGCCTCGTGTTCGGCACACCGCTGTTCGCGTTCCCGCTGCAGGCCGCGCTGCTCGACGGCGATACAAAACTGCTCGCGCTGTCGGCGCTCGTGCTCGCACTCGCGCACGTCGGCGTCGCCTGGTTCGCGTTCCGCCGTCTTGCGATGACGCTGCTCGGCCAGTCGCATGCGCTGCTCGCGCTCGGCTTCGCGACGCTGGCCGTGCCGCTCGCGCTGTCGGCGCGCTCCACCGCCTGCGCCTGGGCCGTCGAAGGTGCGGCGCTGGTCTGGCTCGGCCTGCGCCAGCAGCGTCAGCTGCCGCGCGTGATCGGCTATCTGCTGCAGCTCGCCGCCGGCGTGTCGCTGCTGAGCGTGCTGTTCGACCGCAACCCGCCGCCGGGGATGCTGCCAATGCTCAACGGCGATTTCCTCGCGATCCTGCTGCTGTCGGCGGCCGGATTCGTCTGCAGCGGCCTGCTGCGCCGCTCCAACGAAACGAGCGCGATGGCCCAGCTGCAGCTGGTCTGGGCGCTGGCCTGGTGGTTCGCGCTCGGCGTCAACGAGATCGAGCGCTTCGCGCCGGCCGGCACGGGCGCGAACTGGCTGCTCGGCTTCATGGCACTGACCGCGCTGCTCGCGAGCGAAGCCGCGCGCCGGCTCGGATGGAACGAGCTGCGCTGGCCCGCACTGGTCGCGATCTTCGCCGCCCCGGCGTTCATCGCCGCGACGGCCGCGGCCAACGAACATGGCCCGCTGTCGGGCTTCGGTCTCGCCGCATGGCTCGGCTGGTTCGTCGCGAGCCTGCGCGTGCAGCGCAATCTCGACGCGACGGCGACGCCGGGACTCGGCGCCGCCTACGCGGTACACGTGTTCACATGGACCGGCGTGCTCGGAACGCAACTCGTCCACCTTGCGCGCGAAACCTGGCTCCTCGGCACGATCTGGCAGGTGCTGCTCGGTCTCGCGCCGTTCGCCGTCGCGTTCGCGGGCACGCTGGGCCGCTGGCGCGTGCTGCGGTTCCCGCTGGCCGAGCAGGCCGAAGCGGCGCGCCCGGCGCTGCTCGGCGTGTTCTCGATCCTGCTCGGCGCATTCTGGGTCATCGGCCTCGTCGCCGCGGGCGATCCGGCGCCGCTCGCCTACGTGCCGGTTGCCAATCCGCTGGAACTCGCGCAGCTCGGTTTCGTCATCGCGCTGCTGTACTGGTTCCGCCAGGCCGGCGCAGCCGGCGACGCGATCCTCGACGCGGCATTCCGCGCCCAGCTGCTCGCGATCATCGGCATCGCGCTGATGACGAGCATGACCCTGCGCGGCGTGCACTTCCTCGGCGGCGTGCCCTGGGACAGCGAATCGATGATGCGCTCGGCGCTCGCGCAGGCCTGCCTCTCGGTCGTCTGGTGCGTCGCAGGTCTCATCGCGATGCTGACCGGCGCGCGCCGCCGCTCGCGTCCGATCTGGATCGGCGGCGCCTGCCTCGTCGGCCTCGTCATCGTGAAGCTGATCCTGATCGACCGCACGCACCTGAAGGATCTGCATGCGATTC
Source organism: Tahibacter sp. (assembly GCF_035481375.1). Taxonomy (GTDB): domain Bacteria; phylum Pseudomonadota; class Gammaproteobacteria; order Xanthomonadales; family Rhodanobacteraceae; genus Tahibacter. The sequence continues at coordinate 8,759 of NZ_DATIGT010000170.1, read as the reverse complement.
TCGGCGTGCTCGCGGTCGGCGGCCTGCTGATGATCGTCGGCTGGTTCGCGCCGAATCCGCCGAAGCAGATCGAGGGCGAGGTATGAAACGCGTCGCAGCCGCCGTCGTCCTGCTGCTGGGCGCCGGCGCCGCGGCGGCCGGACAGCGCAGTGACTATGCGCAGGAATGGCCGCTGCGCCTGTCCCGCGCGGACGGCGGCGCGTTCCGCGTCGTGCTCAGCGAGCCGATGTACCGCGCGGCGCAGGACGTCGCGCTCGCCGACATCGAGGTCTTCAACGCGGCCGGCGAATCGCTGCCGGCCACGCTGCTCGGCCCCGAGGGCACCAGCGCGCAGGAATGGCCGCGCGAACTCATCGACGTGCCGTGGTTCGTGCTGCCCTCGGCGCAGGACGCTGCGAATGGCGACGACTGGAACCTGCGCGCCGAGCGAGACGCACAGGGCCGCGTGCTGCGTATCGATGCCAGCGTCGCGTCGGGCGCCGGCGGCGACGCACGCCGCGAACTGCTGCTGGACCTCAGCCAGATCCGCACGCCGCTCGCGGCACTGCGTCTGGACTGGGCCGACGACGTGCCCGCATTCCAGGCCAACGTCGCCGTGTCCGCGAGCGAGGACCTGCAGCACTGGCATGCGATCGGCAGCGGCATCGCCGCCGACCTTCGCAACGGCGAGGAGCGCCTGCGCCGCGACCGCATCGAACTCGGCCGCGAGCGCAGCTTCCGTTATCTGCGCATCGCCGCGGCGACGAACACGCTGCCGCCGTTGCGCGCTGTCCGCGCCGAAGCCGCCCCGCCGCCGCCGGAACCCGAATGGCGCTGGCTCAGCGTGAACGGCGACGCCGTGCCCGAGGATGACCGCCTGCACTACCGTTACCGCCTCGACGCGCGCATCCCGGTGCTGCAGCTCGATCTGCGCGCCGACGGCGGCAACAGCGTCGCGACCTGGACCGTGCGCAGCCGCGAGAACGAGAAGCTGCCGTGGTACACGCGCGCCGGCCCGTGGACCGGCTATCGCGTCGCTTCGGGCGACACCGTGGAAAGTTCCACACCGCAGCGCCTGACTGCGCCGCTGCGCGACCGCGAGTGGCGGGTCGAGGCGACGCCGGCGCCGCGCACGGCGCCGGCGCTCGTGCTCGGCTATCGGCCCGAAGTGCTGGTATTTCTCGCCCAGGGCGAAGGCCCATACACGATTGCCGCCGGCAGCGCGAAGGCGCGCCGCCATGACGCGCCGATCGCGACGCTGCTCGACGCCCTGCGCCGTCGCCACGGCGCCGACTGGAAGCCGTATCCGGCCGTGCCGGAAGACAGCCGCACGGTCAGCGGCGATCAGGCGCTCGTGCCGCCGGCGCCGCCGGCACGCGAGCCCGACTGGCGCAACCTGCTGCTCTGGGTCGTGCTCGTCGCCGGCACGCTGCTCGTCGTCGGGATGGCGTTGTCGCTGCTCGGGAGCGAGAAAGCGGGAAAGAGTGAAGACGAATGAGCAACGAGTGAAGCGTGCGACAACCCCACTCTTCTCTCACTTCTCTCCACTAGTTTCCTCCCGGTCTTTTTCCAGAACTTTCGCGTACTTCAGGAACACGTAGTACGCCGCCGACACGGCGTTGATGAAGCCCGCCCAGCCGTCGAGGAACCAGCGCTTGCCGAAATACTGGCGCAGGAAGAACACGTAGGGATACAGCACGAGCCGCGCGGCCATGAAGCGCCGGCGCCGGCCGCGCTTGTGCGCGACGAGGCCGCTCGAATACGCGTTGATCTTCGCGACCTTGGTCGCGATGTCGGGCTCGCCGTAATGCATGAATACCGCGGCGCGCAGCGTCGTCGTCGCCTCGCGCGTTTCGGGTGCCGCATGCACGGGCACCGCGTTCATGCGCACGCGGTCGCGGTCGAACAGGCGCAGATGCGTATTGAGCCGCACGCCGGGATGGTTGAAGGTCCAGAACACCTGTTCGCGGCGCGGCAGCCGGAAACCGGCGACCTGCGGCGCCGCCAGCGCCGCCTCGATCGCCGCGCGCGCGCCTTCGGCCAGCGCCTCGTCGGCGTCGAGCAGCAGCACCCAGCGATGCCGCGCCTTGTCGATCGCGCTCTGCTTCTGCGCCGCATAGCCTTTGAACGACTCATGGAATACGCGCGCATTGAATTCGGCGGCAATCGCGAGCGTGGCGTCCGTCGAACCCGAATCGAGCACGACGATCTCGTCGGCCCAGGCCGCGCTCGCGAGGCAGCGCGTCAAGGTCGCCGCATTGTTCAATGTGGTCACGACGAGACTCAGCGGCTCACGCATCGGCGTCGTCCCCCGGTGATGCGGCCAGTGCCGCGCAGTACAGCGCGATGAGCCACCAGAACAGCAGTCCCCACCAGGCCGAATAGAACGCGAGATGCGTGTTCAGCGGAAACGCCATTGCGACGAGCGACAGCCCCGGCGCGAACGCCGCTTCGCGCTGCGCGCGGCCGGCACCGCGCCAGGCCATCGCTGCCGCGGCAATCGCCGAAAGCCACAGCGCGAATCCGATCGCGCCGGTTTCGCTGAGCACTTCGAGCAGCCACTGATGCGCATGCGCCGCACCGCTGCCGTCGGTCTGGACGAAACTGTCACCCGGCGCGGCGTAGTGCGCATAGGCGTAGCGGAACCCGCGCACGCCGACGCCGTTGACCGGATGATCCACGATCATCGCGCCGGCGGTGTGCCAGATCTGCGCGCGTCCGGCCAGCGCGAAATCGATCTCCCCCGGCGTGCCGTCGAACGCCTGCAGCGTGCGCTGCAGGCGCGCGTCGAACGCGGCGGACGTCTGCCAGGCGACGGCGACGGCCGCGCCCATGACCAGCGCCAGCGCCGCGAGCGCCGCGGCGAAACGCAGCGGTCGGCGCGTTTCGCACCAGAGCAGCACGAGCGCGACGAGCGCCAGCGCGAACCAGCTCGCGCGCGAACCGGCGAGCAGCACCGGAACGAGAATGAACGCGAACGCCAGCGCGAGACCGCGAGGCCCCCAGCGCGCGCGCGCGGCGAGCAGCGGGAACGGCGCGAGCGTCGCGAGCACGGGACCGAGCTTGAGATTGTCCGCGCCGAACAGTCCGCTCAGACGCTCGGCTTCGGCGGCGCCGCCCGCGCTCCAGCCGGTCAGCGCCTGCAGCCACGCGTCGGCGAGCCAGATCGCGACGACGAACGCGACGCCGTCGCGCAGTTGCGCATGCCGCCGCGTCGTCGAGAGCGCAACCAGCGCGAACGCGCCCAGCGGCACGAAGCGCAGCGCGGCCAGCACGGTGCCCCAGCTCTTCGACGGATTGACCGCGTCGAGCGCCGAAATCGCCGCGGCGCCGGCATAGCAGAGCCAGAGCAGCGCGAACAGGCGCAGCGAGGCGTACGACAGCGTCGATGCCGATCCACGCAGAACGGCGGCGGCGAGCCCCACGGCGCAGAGCACGACGCCGAACTCCGCGCTGCGTCCGAACGGCAGCAGCAGGACCGCCGCCCAGAGCGGCAGCAGCGCGACCGGGAGTCGTTCGTTCATGACCAGGGACGCGACTCGCTCGCGCAGCGACGGAGTGCTCATGCGGAGCGCGATGATAGCCCAGCCGTCCGGGCTTTCCGGCGCGCGGCCGGATCAGCTCATCGCGTAGGTCGAGCGCAGGCTCGCTTCGTCGTTGTTGACGAGCGCGTTGTACAGCGCAAGCGTCGCGCGCTGCATGTCGGCGAGCTGGTAGCGGCGCAGCGGCGGGATCGCCGGCGCGAGCCGCAGCAGTTCCGCGGCACGCTCGACGAGCCTCCCGAAATCGTCGAACGGCACGCGGCCCGACGGATACAGCTCTGTCAGCAGTTCGCCGACACCGCCGTGGGCATAGCCGAGCACAGGCCGGCACAGCGCCAGTGCCTCGATCACGGTGCGGCCGAACGCTTCGGGTTTGTTCGACAGCTGCAGCACGAGCGCACTGGCCGCGTAGACGTCGCGCACGTCGGCGCGCGGCGCGGCGAATACGACGTCGTCCGCGACGCCGCGCTCGTCGGCGAGCCGCTGCAGTTCGGCGACGTAGTTGCCGCGGCTCGGTTCGACGACGCCGAGCAGCAGCAGGCGCGTCGCGATGCCGCGCTGCTTCAGGGCCGCGATCAGTTCGATCGCGTCGGCATGACCCTTGATGCGCGTGCCGCGCCCCGGCAGCGTGAGCAGTGGCGCGCCGCGCAGCCGCGGATAGTCGGCGTAGAACGCACGCAGCCACTCATCGTCGGGGCGGTGGCCGTATGGAAATTCGTTGAGGTCGATGCCGCGCGGGATCACGACGATGCGCTCGGGATCGATCTCGTAATGACTGATCAGGTAGTCGCGGACCGTATGCGACACGGCGATCACGCGTTCGCCGCGGGTCATGATCGCGCTGTAGCGTCCCGGCGTGTTGAGGCCGTGCGCAGTCGTCACGAAATGCGTGTTCGGCGGGCCGTTCTTCAGCGCGAAATGCGCGAGCCAGGCCGGCAGGCGCGACCGCGCGTGGACGATGTCGGGTTTGATCTCATGGAACAGGCTGCGCAGGCCCGCGACGTGGCGCAGGCTCAGCAGCGACTTCGCGCCGATCGTGCGCTGGATATGCTCGCTGCCCTCGGCCAGCAGGCGCGGCACGAGCCGGCCGCCGGCCGATATGACGATGGAACGGTGACCCGCGGCGACCAGCGCCGCCCCGACTTCGAGCGTGGACCGCTCCACCCCGCCCGTTTCCAGGGCCGGTACGAGTTGAATGACGGTGAGTCGGCGCCCCTGCTGCACGGGTGACGGTCAGCGCGTGAGGACGTAGCGCGCGCCGCAATAGGCGCAGACCGATTCGCCACCTTCGTCCTCGATCGGCAGATAGACCTTCGGATGGGAGTTCCAGAGGCTCATGCCGGGCATCGGGCACGACAGCGGCAGGTCCGCCGGCGTCACTTCGTAACGGTTCTCGGCATTCGCAGGAATGGTCTGCGCCGCCGCAGGGTTGGGTCTGGCCATGAAAGGTTCCGAATTTCGCGAAAGCGCACGAGTTTAGCAGCTCGCATCCTGTGACCGGATGCACGCTTTGTGCCGGCAACTGCTCACAGTGGGGATGCGACCGCGGCTTCGCACGTCAGGTTCCGTACGGGGCTAGAATCGCTCCGCTTGCGCCGGTGGCCGCGCACTGAGCCATCAACGTCGACTGGGGTTGGGAGAAACATGGATATCAACAAGATGATCGAACGCATCAAGAACGTCCTGCTGTCGCCTAAGACGGAATGGCCTGTGATCGCACAGGAACAGACCGACATCGCAAAGCTCTACACCGGCTACATCATGATTCTCGCGGCGATCCCCGCGGTGTTCGGCTTCCTCAGCAGCGTCGTGTTCAGCCCGATGGGCTTCGGCCTCGCGTTCGGCGTCATGATCTTCAGCTATGCAGTCAGCCTCGGCATGGTGTTCGTCATCGCGCTCATCATCGATGCGCTCGCACCGACCTTCGGCGCGCAGAAGAGCCAGATCCAGGCGCTGAAAACCGTCGCCTACGCCTACACCGCGAGCTGGGTCGCCGGCGTCTTCCTGATCATTCCGTTCGTCGGCTGGATCATTTCCCTGGCCGGCGGCATCTACTCGCTGGTGCAGCTGTACTTCGCGCTGCCGCACACCATGAAGTCGCCGCCCGAGCGCACCGGCGGCTATTTCGCCGTCATCCTCGTGATCTCGATCGTGCTGAGCTGGATCATCGCCGCGGTCGTCGCGACGATCACGATCGGCGCCGCGCTGAGCGCTGCCGCCGTCGCGAGCTGATCCCGACCGCCGGGCTCCGCGCCTGCGGAGCCCGGCCTTCCTTCGTCACTGCACCTGCAGTTCGATCGTCCCGACGACCGGCTTGGCCGCGCTGGCCGGCTCGCCGACCGGCGCGATCGTCACGCTCGGATTTTCGCTCAGCGTCTTGTTCGCGCCGAGGCGGCGCACGAGATCGGTCACGTCGAAGCTGTAGAACTTGTCCTCGCCGCTGCCGTGACCCGCGTGACCACCGTCGCCGTGGTCGAGCTTCAGCGCGTCGAAAAACGTCAGCGTGCCGACGTGATAGTCGGCGTTCTTCTCCGGCGCCGCGCCTTCCGGCAGTTCCAGATAGACGTGATAGAGCACTTCGGGCTGCACCTGCGCCTGCAGCTTGCTCAGGACCAGGAACACGCGCTGCTCCTTCGGCGCCGCCTGCAGACGCTGCGGCAGCGGCTGCGCCGACTCGGTCGCTCCGGCCGTGTCCAACTGCACGCGCACGGGCTTCGCACCGAGCGCCACGCCGCTCTCCGCACTGACGCGCGCCGCACGCTGCGGCTTGCGCGTCGCGACTTCGCCCGCGGCGACCGTCTTGCCGGGCTTGGGTTCGAGACGGTCATACGAATAGCCGAGCTTCGCGATGTCGAAATAGTCCGACACCTTGGCGACCACGCGCGTGCCCTTGGTATCAGCGAACACGAACGTGTCGTCGTTCCAGGGCGCCTTCGGATTCACGCCGCCGTTGGCGTTCCAGCTCGCCCAGAGCCGGTCGATGTTGCAGTGATGCAGCCAGAAGATCGGGTCGCGCGCGGCCCAGGGCACGGCGCCCATGTTCTCGCGATTGCCGGTCAGCACGTGCACGTTGCCATGCAGGCCCGAGTCGATCGCGAGGCAGAAACCCTGCAGCGCGCCGCTCGGCGAGTATTGCGCCTGGGTCAGCGACTGCAGGCCGAGCGGATCGTCGGGCTGTCCCTGGTCGATCGGCTTGCCCGCGTTGGCGAGCTGGTTGCGCTCGGCGATGTAGAGCGGGCCGTAGACCGGATCGTCCTTCTTCAGGAATTCGCCCGGCAGTACGCCGTGCGTCGGGCCGCTGGCCGAATAGTTCCAGTACGGCAACGTGAACTCGTCGCGCTTGCTGACCGCGCGCACGATGCTCTCGAAGAACAGCACGAACATGCGGTGCCACGGCAGGAACAGGTTTTCGTTCTGGCCGCTGTGGGCCTGGCAGGTATTCCACATGGCGACCGCGAGATCCTTGTGCGCACTCGGGCCGGTGCCGAAGATGCGCGTGATCTCGGCGCTCTTGGTCGTCGAACTCTTGACGAAGTGCGTATACCACTGGAACGTCCAGTTGCTCGGGTCGGTGCCGGCGAGCCCCTGCATGCTCTTCACTGCGCCGGCGTAGATCTTCAGCATCTCCTGGCCCTTGGCGCTGCGCGCGTCGTAGCGTACGCGGGTCCCCTGGGCGCCGGCGTATTTGAGCAGCCACAGCGAAAGCGGAACGGCAGCGGCGCCGCGAACGAAGTCGCGGCGGGAAATCGTGGTCATGGCGTAATCCCCTAGTGCGGCGTCGGTTAATACTGGTAAAACGCCACAGGTATACACCCGCGCAATGACGACTTCAATACGGCACGCGGCCGCTCATTGCGCGACGAGCAAGATCCGGCCGACGCGGACCTGCGCGCCGGCCGCCGCTGCGGCATCCGGCACGATGCGGACGGCGACGCCGCCCTGCGCGGCAAGCTTCCGCAGCGCGCCGGTGACGACGAAGCTGCGCTGTGCCGTCGCGCCTTCGGCATGCGAGACGCCGAACACGTTGAAGGTTCCGACCGGCACCGCCGCACCGCCGGCCGCCGCGTCGCCGACGAGTTCGACGCGATAGAGCGCGCCCGGGTCGGCGTCGACCGCGATCGCGTCGAGCACGAGGTGAATCTCTCCGCCGGGCGCAAGCGCCGCGACGCGTCCGCGCAATGCGGCCGCGCCGCCGGCCGGCATCAGCGGCACGGTCACGGCGGCGTCGCGAAGGACGATGCCCCCCTCGGCAGAAGCGACGGGCTCGGGCGATGCGGGGGCGGCGGGCGACATGGCGGGCTCCAGCGCGGCCATCGCCGCGGCGAACAGCGCGAAGGCGGCGGCCGGCGGCAGCAGGCGCACGCGGAGACGACGATCGGCGGCGGTCATGATGGAAGCCTCCATCGGGCGGCATGTCGCGTCGGCGGCAACCGACGCAGCGGTTCTACCCGTTGCGGACTGCGACCGCAAATTCCGCGCAAAAGATCCTGGATGCGTTTACAAGCGCCCGTACGCACCGGTAAAACGTGCTGGGGCACATTCCGTCGGGAGGCGGGGTTCATGATTTACCTGTTGTTTGCCGCGGTCGCAGCGGTCCTGATCGGCGTCGGTGTCTGGCTGGGTCGCCGCCAGACGCGACCGTCCACGACCGGGCGCAGCCATGGCGGCGGCAACGACGTCGACGACGATCTGCGCGGCGTGTTCATCGCCGAAGTCAAATCGGAAATCGGCAACCTGCGCCGGAACCTGATGCTCTGGAAAGCCGCCCCGGCCAACCTCAACCGCGTGATGCCGCTGCGGCGCTCGTTTCACACGCTCAAGGGCAGCAGCCGCATGGTCGGCGCGCCGACGCTCGGCGATTTCAATGCGCGCTTCGAGCGCCTGCTCGATCGCGTCATCGACAAATCCCTGAGCCCCGATCCGCCGGTCGTCGCCGTCGTCGAGCAGGCCGTTGCGGCGCTGCCGGAACTGCTGGCCCAGTTCGAGGGCGACCGCATCCCGCGCGCCGATATCGCGGCGATCATGAAAACCGCCGACCGACTCATCAAGAGCGAGCGCGCCGTCGTCCGGCCGCTGCGCCCGGCGGTCGAAGCCGTCGATCCCGGTGCCGCGGCGCAGGCAGTCCGGGCCGTTCGCGCCGCGGCGCGTCCGGAAACGCCGCTGCCGCCGTCGCGGCGTCCGGCGGCCGAACCCGGCGACGACACGGCGACGAGCTGACGCAGGAGACTGCTTTCAGAC
>NZ_DATIGT010000169.1:0-3717 GCF_035481375.1 Tahibacter sp. | reverse complement strand
GGCCGTCGGGCGTGGTGCGCGGCGAATCGGCGGCCGCGGTCCCGGCGACGGACGCCGCAGGCGGCGGCGTTTCGGCGCGCGCGAACGCAGCGGACAGGACCAGCGGCAACGCGGCAAGCAGCGGCAGGGTTTTCATCGGGTTCTCCGTATGAGAGCGGGAAAGTGGGTCGCGAGCGCGCACGCCCTCGCGCGCCGCGCCGGGGCGCGCCGTGTCGATCGGCAGTGCGAAGGGAATCCGGCCGCAGCGGCCGGGAAAATCGGAACTACGTCGCCGGCTGCGGCGTCGCCGGCTCGGCCGGGACGTCGAAGCGTGCGCCGCGATCGAGCAGGTACTCGGCGACCTCGGCTTCGCCGTTGCGCAATGCATTGACGAGCGGCGTGCCCGCGTAGCGCACGCCGCGGTTCACGTCGGCGCCGGCCTCCACGAGCAGTTCGACGAGCGCGCGATGGCCGAGCCCTGCGGCGATCACGAGCGGACTGCCTTTGCCCGGCGCGCCGCGATCGGGATCGGCGCCGAGCGACAGCAGCAGGCGCGCCATCTCGAGGTCGTTGTTCCAGCTCGCGTACATCAGCGCCGTGCCGTGACCGGCTTCCATGCCGTCGATGTCGACGCCGGCCGCGACGAGGTCGCGCACGCGCTGCGCCTCGTCGCTCGCAACGGCAGCGACGAGCCGTGCGATGCGGGCGTCGGGTTCGGCCTTCGCGGAAACGCGCGCGACGGCGCTCGCCGCGGGGCGCGTCGCGGCCGAGTGCACGCGCGGCGGCGCCGCGAGCGCGGCAATGATCAGGACGAGCGCGGCCGTGCCCCACTCCGCGGCGCCATAGTGCCGCCGCGGCACTGTCGATCCGGCGCGCGCGATCAGGCTGTCGATCCGCGATTCGAGCTGGCGGCCGTGCCCGAGCATGCCGACCGCGAGCGCCGCGCGCGGCGGCGCGGCGAGCAACTGTTCCACACTGGCAAAAAGGGATTCCGCGTAGCCAAGCTCGGATGCCGCACCGCCGGCGGCGCGCGCGTCGCAAGCCGTCTCGCGCGCGAGGTCCAGCCGATCGGCGATCCGGCGCAGCAGCGGGTTCCACCAGAACATCGCGAGCGCGATGCGCTCCAGCGTGCACGACCACAGGTCGCCGCGCCGCACATGCGCGATTTCATGCCGCAGCACGTCGGCGAGCGCAGCCGCGTCGAGCGTCGCGACGAGCGCCTCGGGCACGAGGATGCAGGGCCGTCGCAGGCCGACGAGCATCGGGCCGGCGTCCGCGGTCACGGCAATGCGCACGCCGCGCGGCAGCGCTTCGCCGCACAGGGCTTCGAGCGCCGGCGCCGGCAACGCGGCCTGCCGCAGGCGGCGCGCCCGAAGCACGCCGCGATACAGGCGCAGGCACGGCACCAGCGCGCCGAGCAGCCAGACGAGCGCGAGCGCTGCGGCGAACGTCGGCGGCACGGCGACGCGGATCGGTTGCCCGGCGGCGGCCGTCGCGGCGATGGGCTCGTCGACGCCCGCCGCCGAGGGCGGCGGCGATGCGGCCCGCGCGGTTGCGATCGCCGCGGAACCGACGCCTGTCGGCGACCGGGGTACGACGGCGGCAATCGGCACGAGCACGGACGCAGCAAGCAGCGCGAGCAGCAGCCACGAGCGCGCTTCGGCGCCGAGCGTCTGCCGCCGCATGACGAACACGGCGACGCCGAGCGCCACCGCGCTCAGCCACAGGTGCTGCAGCGCGAGCGACAACGCCGCGTCGATGAATCCGGTCATCACGGCTTCCTCCGCGACTTCGCCGCATCGAGCTTGGTGCGCAGCGCCGCGAGCCGCGCCGCATCGATGTCGTGTTCGCTGACGAGATGCTGCGCGAGCACGTCGGGCGAGCCGCCGAAGAACTGCCGCAGCAACTGCTGCAGCGCCTGCGCGCGGGCATCCTCGCGCGTGATCGCCGGTCGGTAGATGAAGGCGCGGCCCTCGGTGCGATGGGTCACGAGACCCTTCTTGCTCAGGACGCCGAACATCGTCAGCACCGTCGTGTAGGCGACGGGCTTGTGTTGCGACAGCACGTCGGCGACCTCGCGCACCGAGGCCTCGCCCTTGTCCCAGAGCACGTCGAGAATCGCACGCTCGGAGTCGGTCAGCGTGCCGGAAGCCGGTCTTGCCATGGTCATCTACTAATTAACCCGTAGTGAGGCGGACGGTAGTCGTTCGCGGCCAAACCTGTCAACTATGAAATTAGTAATGGACACGCAGGACCGCGGCGCGCCTGCGTCTTTCTCACGCCTCTGCCCGGGTTCCTTTCGCCGTTCCTGCTGTCACGTTTCCCCCTCGCGTTGCGTATTCCAGCGCAGTCGATTTCGCCGGAGTCCGCCATGCCGTTGTCCCGCACGTGTGTCTTCCTGTCCGGCCTTGCCGTCGCCGCGGGCGCGCACGCCGCCGGCAATCTCGACGGCGATTTCGCCGACAACGGCCGCCGCATCGTGTTCTTCGACGGCGGCGGCAACAACATGGACGACGCGCTCGCGATGGACGTCACGAGCAACGGCACCGTCGTGCTGGCCGGCAACGAACGCATCGACGCGACGCACGACTGCATCGCCGTCGTGCGGCTGCTACCCAACGGTTCGCCGGACACGACGTTCTCGGGCGACGGCAAGTTCGTGCAGAACGCGCTGTGCAGCAGTGCATCGCTGCGCGTGAACGCGGTCAAGATCGACGCCGCCGGCCGCATCGTGTTCGCGGGCGCGTACACGCCCGACAGCAACGGGCAGTCGCAGTACATCGTCGGCCGCATCAAGGCCGACGGCAGCGCGCTCGACGATGGTTTCGGCTTCGGCGGCATCACGACGCCGAGCCTCGGCGGCTATACCTATGCCGGTGCCAATGCGATCGCGCTGCAGGCCGACGGCAAGATCGTGGCCGCCGGCTATGCCACGGTGAATTTCGTCGGCTCGCTGACCGCCTTCGCGGTCACGCGGCAGAATGCCGACGGCACTGCGGACGCAAGCTTCAATTCGAGCGGCTATCAGATCTACAGCTGGGGTACGTCGACCAGCGATCCGCTCAACGACGTCGCCACGGCGATCGCGATTCAGGGCGACGGCAAGATCGTCGTCGCCGGCACGAGCCAGCAGACCGCGACCGGCGCGGACTTCGGCGTGGTCCGCCTCAACGTCAACGGCAGTTTCGATACGGCGTTCGGCGGCAACGGCACGGGCGCGCGGCTCGTCGACTTCGGCAGCGGCTGCAAGGACGACATCGTCACGAGCATTGCCTATCGCTACAGCCCGTTCAGCCCGGCCGGCGCGGGCGTGGTCATCGCCGGTACGAATTGCGTGGCGGGCAACGACTGGGACTACGCCGTCGCCGTGCTCGACGAGGACGGCGCGCTCGACAACGATTTCAACGGCACCGGCCGGCGCACGGTCGGGTTCGACATCGGCGGCCTCAATCGCGACGTGGCCAAGGGCGTCGCGCTCGAGAACATCTCCACGGTGACGCTGGGCCCGACCCATATCACGCTCGGCGGGTTCGCGCTGAACACGCAGACCGCCGGCTCGGGCTACGACTTCGCGCTGACGCGGCTGACGTTCACCGGCGGCGTCGACACGTCGTTCGGCACGAACGGGCGCGCGACGTACCCGATCAATCTCGGCAGCACGAACAACGATTTTGCGAATGCGCTCGTGGTGCGCGGGCGCACGGCCTGGATCGGCGGGTAGCTCCAGCGCGTCAGCAC
>NZ_DATIGT010000168.1:0-25320 GCF_035481375.1 Tahibacter sp. | reverse complement strand
GGGCGAGCCGGTCGACTATCTCGGCCTCATCGACAGCTACTACCGCTTCGACGAACCGACGACGGACGAGCCGCCGGCCGATTTCATCGACGTACCGGTATACATTGCCGCGCTCGAGCCGGCGCGGCGCCGCGAGTGTCTCGCGCGCCACGAAATCTATGCGATCGCCGCGCGACGCTATGCCGCCAGGTCGCTGCATCTGACCGTCGATCTGATCAAGGCGCAGCGCTGTGATTTTCCGTCGATGCAGAACTGTCGCGGCTGGGAGCGCGTGCTGCCCGCAGAGGCGATCCGGCTGCACGAAGTGCCCGGTTGCCACTATTCGATGATGAGCGTGCCGTTCGTCGCGGCGGCGGCCGCGGCCGTGGCGCGCGGGCTCGCGCTCAGAGGTCCGTCATAGCGTGCGGGTTCCGGCGCGAACTCGACCAAGGTGCGGCTCGCGCGCCCGATCCGGCGGTGGCAAGCTGACGCGATGCAGGGCGTTCCCGACAGTTTCGTTTTTCCGGCCGACAGCGCGCAGTTCCGGCATCCGGCGCATCGCGACGGCGTGGAGCTGTATCGCGCGCACATCGTGCGTCACGCGTTCGAGCCGCACGCGCACGCGGCGTTCGGCCTCGGCGCGATCGAGCGCGGCGTCGAGCGCTTCCGGCTGCGCGGCGCCGATCATCTCGCGCCGCCGGATTCGCTGGTGCTGATGAATCCCGACGAGCTGCATACCGGCCGCGCCGAAACCGATGCGGGCTGGCGCTATCGCATGATCTATCTCGATGCCGACGTCGCCGCCGAGATCACCGGCGAGCCGGACTGGTGGTTCGCCGACGCGGTCCAGGCCGACGCGGCGCGCGCGCAGCGCGTGACCGCGTTGCTTGAACGTCTCTGGCACGCGCAGGCACCACTCGCGTTCGACGGCCTGCTGCTCGCACTGCTCGACGAACTCGCGCCGCATGCGCGCCGGCCGCGGCCGGCGACGGTCGAGGCGGCGCCGCGGTTCGAGCGCGTCGTGGAGTTCCTGCACGCGCATCTTGCCGAGCGGCTGACGCTCGACCGGCTCGCCGCGGTCGCGAACCTGAGTCCGTTCCACTTCCTGCGCCGCTTCCGCGCGCACTACCACGTGACGCCGCAGCAGATGCTGATGGCGCTGCGGCTGCAGCAGGCCAAGCGCCAGCTCGCCGCCGGCGCCGCGCCGGCGGCCGTCGCCGCGGCCTGCGGCCTGGCCGACCAGGCGCACCTCACGCGCGCGTTCGCGCAGCGCTACGGCGTGACGCCGGCGCGTTACCAGCGCCAGGTTCAGCGCTGAGCAATCTGCTGCAAGACGCCGGCGGCACGCCGCGGCAGGCTGCGCAGATGATCGTCGGTATCGCCTATGCACTCGTCGCCGGCCTGTTCTGGGGCATCGTCTTCGTCGGTCCGCTGCTGCTGCCGGACTATCCGGCGGTGCTGCAGTCGGTCGGCCGCTATCTCGCGTTCGGCCTGATCGCGTTGCCGCTCGCGTGGTTCGACCGCGGCGAGCTGTACCGCCTTGCGCGCGCCGACTGGATCGAAGCGCTGAAGCTCTCGGCGATCGGCAACGTCGTCTACTACGTCTGTCTCGCCGCCGCGATCCAGCGCGCCGGCGGGCCGCTGCCGACGATGATCATCGGCACTTTGCCCGTGGTCATCGCGCTGACCGCCAACCGGCGCAACGCACAGCGCGACGGCCGGCTGCGCTGGCGCGAACTCGCGGTGCCGCTTGCGCTGATCGCGCTAGGTGTCGCCTGCGTCAACCAGGTCGAACTCGCGGCACTGCGCGCCGATCCCGCGGCCGATGCCGGCCGCTATGCGATCGGCGCGCTGCTCGCGCTCGCCGCCGTCGCCTGCTGGACCTGGTATCCGCTGCGCAACGCCGACTGGCTGCGCGCGCATCCGGACCGTTCGCCGCGCGCCTGGGCGACCGCGCAGGGACTCGTCACGCTGCCGCTCGCCGCCGTCGGCTATGCCGCCGTCTGGATCGCGAGTGCCTGGACCGCGCCCGGCTATCCGATGCCGCTGGGCCCGCAGCCGCTGCGCTTCGTCGCGCTGATGCTGACCATTGGCCTGTTCGCGTCCTGGCTCGGCACGCTGTGCTGGAACCAGGCGAGCCAGCGACTGCCGACGACGATCGCGGGACAACTGATCGTGTTCGAGACACTGGCCGCGCTCGCATACGCATTCCTGCTGCGTGGCGAGATGCCGAAGCCGCTGACGCTGATCGGCGTAGCGCTGCTCGTCGCCGGCGTCGTCCTCGCAACGCGCCTGAAACCCCGTAGGCTGGGCTGAGCCTGCGGCTCGGCCCGATCTACACCAGGCCGGTCAGATAGAACGCCGCGATCACGACGAACACGGCCGCGGTCTTGATGAGCGTGATTGCAAAAATATCCGTGTAGGCCTGCCGGTGCGTGAGGCCGGTGACGGCGAGCAGCGTGATCACCGCACCGTTGTGCGGCAGCGTGTCCATGCCGCCGGAGGCCATCGAGGCGACGCGGTGCAGCACTTCCATCGGAATGTTCGCGGCGTTCGCGTTCGCGACGAACGTCTCGGCCATCGCCGCGAGCGCGATGCTCATGCCGCCGGAGGCCGAACCGGTGATGCCGGCCAGCGCCGTGATGGTGACGGCTTCGTTGACGAGCGGATTGGGAATCGCGGCGAGCGCCTGCGCGACGACGACGAAGCCCGGCAGCGCGGCGATCACGGCGCCGAACCCGTATTCGGACGCGGTATTCATCGCCGCGAGCAGCGCGCCGCCGATCGCGCTGCGCGTGCCTTCGGCGAAACTCGCCGACACCGGCTTCCAGGCGAACGCGAGCACGCTCGCAATACCGACGAGCAGCGCGCCTTCGACGGCCCAGATCGCGGCGACCTTGGAGACCTCCTGCACGACCGGCGCGGCCTTGCCCATGGCCGCCGGCAGGAATTCGTGGCTCGCGCCGTAGACGCGCGGAATCAGGCTCGTGAACAGCTTGTTCGTCACGCCGACGAGGATCAGCGGCAGGATCGCGACCAGCGGATGCGCGAGCGCCGTGCCGGCGAACGCCGCGGGCTCGTTCTGCAGGTTCGCCGCGTCGCCGTAGCCTTCGCCCGCGGCGCGCGCGGCCCGGCGGCGCCAGTCGAGATAGACCAGGCCGACGATCAGGATGAACACGGCGCCGATGCAGCCGAGCACCGGCGCGGCCCAGGAATTCGTGCCGAAGAACGTCGACGGAATGATGTTCTGGATCTGCGGCGTGCCGGGCAGGGCGTCCATCGTGAACGTGAATGCGCCGAGCGCGATGGTGCCGGGGATCAGGCGCTTCGGGATGTCGCTCTGGCGGAACAGCTCGGCCGCGAACGGATAGACCGCGAACACGACGACGAACAGCGACACGCCGCCGTAAGTCAGCAGCGCGCAGACCGCGACGATCGACAGCATCGCGCGGTCGGCGCCGAACACGCGGATCGTCGCCGCGACGATGGCCTTGGAAAACCCCGACACCTCGATCAGCTTGCCGAACACCGCGCCGAGCAGGAACACCGGAAAGTACAACTTGAGAAAACCGACCATCTTGTCCATGAACAGGCCGGTGAACATGGGCGCGACGAGCGCGGGGTCGGTCAGCAGGACCGCGCCGAGTGCGGCGACCGGCGCGAACAGGATGACGCTATGGCCGCGGTAGGCGATCCACATCAGGAAACACAAAGCGGCCAACACGATCAGAAAAGACATTCCCGGCTCCGGACGCCCGACGCGGCGAGTGTCGGGAAGCGTCCGCGGGCGGCCCATTGTCCGAAGGTACGATGCCGCGCCGCGCGGGTGCGACCTAGCCTTTGCGGCACAAACGGCGGCAGGGGTCCGCTGACAAGACGCACCCGGTAGCGGGAACGTCGAAGGATTTCGACGTTCCCGCGGCGCAGCCATGCGCCGCTCGCGATCAAGCGCGCAAGCGCTTGATCAGCGGAGCCCAATCCGGACCTGCGCCGGATTTGGCGACTCTAAAAATCGCCGGGACGGCGGTTTTCAGAGATTGACTACGAGGGGAAGCGAATGAAGCGGATGAAACGAAACTACCTGGCGCTGGCCATTGTCTGCGTGCTGGCGGCGCCTGCGGCATGGGCGAACGACGAGGCGACCGCGACGACGGAAAGCGCGGCGGAAACGACGGCCGCCGCTGCGGAGGGCGAGTCCGAAGGCAGCGCCACCACGCTCGACCGCGTCACCGTGACCGCGCGCAAGCGCGAGGAAACGCTGCAGGACGTGCCGGTCGCCGTCACCGCCTTCACCGCCGACGCGATGGAAAAACTCAACGTCGAGGACATCGGCGATCTCGACGCGCAGGTGCCGAACCTGACCATCTATGCGGCGCGCGGTTCGAGCAGCACGGTGACCGCGTACATCCGCGGCATCGGCCAGTCCGATCCGCTCTGGGGCGTCGATCCCGGCGTCGGCATCTACCTCGACGACGTCTACATCGCGCGTCCGCAGGGCGCGCTGCTCGACGTGTTCGACGTCGACCGCGTCGAAGTGCTGCGCGGCCCGCAGGGCACGCTCTACGGCAAGAACACGATCGGCGGCGCGATCAAATACATTTCCAAGAGCCTGCCGAAGGACGCCGAAGGCTATGCGCAGCTGACCGTCGGCAACTACGGCCAGCTCGACGCCAAGGGCGCGCTCGGCGGTCCGATCGGCGGCAGCGACAGTCCGATCCGCGCGCGCCTCGCGGTCGCGAGTCTCAACCGCGACGGCTTCGGCGAGAACCTGACCAACGGCGCGCCGGTCTCCGACAAGGAGATCAACGCGTTCCGCGCGAGCGTCGGCGCCGACATCAGCGAGCGCTTCGACGTCAACGTCGCGTTCGACTGGATGGACGACCAGTCCGGCGTGCGCGGCGCGAAGATGCTCGCCGCGAACCGCTTCGCACCGGGCGTCGCACCGCTGGACGACCGCTACGACATCCGAAGCGGCATGCCCAACGTCAACGACACGCAGATGAAAGGCGCGTCGGCGACCGCGAACTGGCGTGCGACCGATTCCTGGGCGTTCAAGTACATCTTCGCGCGCCGCGATTCGGATACCGAAACCAACATCGACTTCGACACGCTGCCGAACAAGATCGCCGACGTGAAGGCGTTCTACCGCGACGAGCAGACCACGAACGAAGTGCAGGTCAACTACGACGGCGGCGGCATGGCGCGCGGCGTCATGGGTCTCTACAGCTTCGACGGCGAAGCCGGCGGCCAGGTGCTCAACAACTTCTTCAATGCCTCCTTCGGCGACACGCAGGGCACGGTCTATACCGAAAGCCTCGCGGCCTATGCCGACTGGACGTTCGATTTCACCGACCGCTTCTCGCTCGATCTCGGCGCGCGCTGGACCGACGAGGACAAGCACGCGATCGTTCTCAACCGCGGCTATACCGACGCGACGTTCACGACGCCGACGACGACGGTTGCAAACTTCAATCGCACGGTGAACTTCACCAACGTGTCGCCGAAGGTCGCGCTCGACTTCAAGCTCACCGACAACGTGATGCTCTACGGCGTCGCCTCGCGCGGCTTCAAGTCCGGCGGCTTCAACATCCGCGCGAACTCCGTCGCCGTGCCGCGCTCGGCCGAGCCGTTCGACGACGAAAAGGTCGACAGCTTCGAAGTGGGTACGAAGATGTCGCTGGCCGACCAGAGCCTGTTCCTGAATTTCGCGTATTTCTACAACAAATACGAAGACATCCAGCTGTCGGTGTTCACCGCGTTCGACAGCAACGGCGACGGCGTCGACGACGCGTTCTTCGGCGATTTCACGAACGCCGGCAAGGGCCACATCGAAGGCCTCGAAATGGAATACCAGTGGCTGCCGAACGAGCACTGGGTACTCAGCGGCAACCTCGCGTGGCTCGATGCGAAGTACGACGAGTTCATCACGCAGGGCGTCAACGTCGCCGGCGTGCAGAAGTTCACGAATGCACCGCGTTTCTCGGGCGCGGTCAATCTGGAATACCGCACCGAACTCGCAAGCGGCGGCAACCTTGCGACGCGCGTCGGCTACAGCTACCAGAGCGAAGTCTGGCCGACGACGGACCTGAGTCCGGTCATCAGGCAGGACGGCTACGGCCTGCTCAATGCCGGCGTGATCTGGAAGGTCAATCCGGACTGGACGCTTTCCCTGCAGGGCACGAACCTGACCGACAAGGAATACCGCACCACGGGCTACAACATTCCGGTGCTCGGCGTGCTCACGGGCTTCTACGGTCCGCCGCGGCAGTACACGGTCAGCGCGCGGTATGACTTTTGAGTGAAGAAAGAGCGGGAGGAGCGAACGTGAGGAACGCGCCTGACGCCGTCGCGGCGTACACGACCGCGCTTCCGATTGCCATTCCTGCGTTGGTTCCTGTTTTCCGGCGTGCGGGCTCTTCTCTCCTCCGGGGCCGCGCGCCGGACGTCTTTGCCGATCGGGCGAGGCACGGAAGCCTGTTTTGAGTGAAGCGTGAAGCGGAGCGAGAAACGCGGAGCAGCGTCGCGCTTCGACGCGTTTCTCACTTCTCTTCCCTCGTTCCTGCTTTTCTGCCTTACGATGCCGCGTCGTTTCCGCGAGGCGAGGCTATGTTGAGTGTCGGCCCGGTCGTGCTGGCAGCGCTGCTCTGGCTCGGTGCGCTGTTCGGCGTCGCGCTCTATGCCGAGCGCCGCCCGAACGGGCTCGCGCGCTGGTGGCCTTACGTCTACGCGCTGTCGCTCGCGGTCTACTGCACGTCGTGGACGTTCTACGGCACGGTCACGCAGGCGGCGCGCTACGGCTGGCCGCTGCCGCCGACTTTCATCGGCACGATCGTGCTGTATGCGTTCGCGGCGATCGCGCTCGTGAAGCTCGTGCGCCTGGCGCGCGCATCGAATGCGACTTCGCTCGCCGATCTCATTGCCACACGGCTCGGCAAGAGCTCCGGCGTCGCCGCGAGCGTCACTGCAGTCGCCGCGCTTGGCCTGATTCCCTACATCGCGCTGCAGCTCAAGGCCGTCGCGATGAGCTATGCCGTGCTGACGCGTTCGAGCGCCGAGGCTTCCGCGTCGCCATGGCAGGACGGCGCGCTGTACGTCGCGCTCGCGATGGGCGTGTTCGCGATGCTGTTCGGCACGCGCCGCGTCAGTGCGGCCGAACACAATCGCGGCATCGTGCTCGCGATCGCGTTCGAATCGCTGTTCAAGCTCGCCGCGATGCTCGCGCTCGGCGTGTTCGTGCTGTTCGGACTCGATCTGCCGGCCCAGCCGGACGCGCCGTCGCGCGCGACCACCGCGGGCTTCCTGCCGCTCGTGCTGCTCGGCGCGCTCGCGATGTTCACGCTGCCGCACCAGTTTCACGTGGGCGTCGTCGAATGCCGCGACGAATCGCACGTGCGCACTGCGCGCTGGCTGTTTCCGCTGTACCTGCTGCTGATCGCGCTGCCGCTGCTGCCGCTCGCGCACGCGGGCGACGCGCTGCTCGCCGACAGCGGTCTTTCGCCGGATCTGTACGTGCTCGCGCTGCCGTTGTCGCAGGGGCACGAAGGTCTTGCGCTGTTCGCGTTTCTCGGCGGCTTGAGCGCAGCGACCGGCATGGTCGTCGTCAGCACACTGACCCTGAGCCTGATGATCGGCAATCACTGGCTCGCACCGGGCCTGCTGCGCGGCGCATGGCTGCGCTCGGGCGGCGGCGATCTGCGCGGCACCGTGCTGCTGCTGCGCCGCGTCGGCATCGCCGCGATCATGCTGCTGGCCTGGGCCTACAACCGGCTCATCGCCGGCAACGAAGCGCTCGCCGACGTCGGCGCCGTGTCGTTCTCGGCGCTCGCGACGCTGACGCCGGCACTCGCTTTCGCCGTGTGGCGCCCGCAGACGCCGCCGCGCGCGGTCATCGCGGGCATCGCGGCGGGCTTCGCGATCTGGTGCTGGGCACTGCTCGTGCCGCTGGCCGCGCAGGTGCGCGGCGTCGCGCCGGACTGGCTCGAACACGGTCTTTACGGCCAGCCCTGGCTCGCGCCCGACGCGCTGTTCGGACTGACCGGCTGGAGCCGCCTCGGCCGCGCGGTCGCCGCGAGCCTGTTCGTCGGCACGCTCGTGACCTTCGCGCTGGCCGCGTGGCGGCCCGGGCCGCTGCGCGAGAAACTCGGCTTCGACCAGCGCGCGCTGCGCAACGCGGGCCGGCGTTTCCTGCCGGAACAGCGTCTCGACGAACTGCTGCACGACGCGCCGCTGCGCGGCGCCGTGCCGGCGGCGATCGAAGCGCGCGTCGAGCATGAACTGGCCGCGGTGCTCGGCAGTGCCTCGGCGCGGCTGCTGCTCGACGCGGCGCAGCGCGAGGCCGGCGCCGAACTCGAGACCGTCGCCGCGATCGTCGGCGAGGTCTCGCAGGAGCTGCGCTTCAACCAGCGCCTGCTCGAGGCCGCACTCGAGAACATGACGCAGGGCATCAGCGTCGTCGATGCGCAACTGCGCCTCGTCGCCTGGAACCGGCGCTATGTGGAACTGTTCGGATTTCCCGAAAACCTGCTGCGCGTCGGTGCGCCGGTCGCCGACCTCGCCGCCTGGGCGCTGCAGCGCATGCCGCACCGGGACAGCGCCGGCACGGCGCTGCAACGCCGGCTCGCGCACATGCGCGCCGGCACGCCGCATCTGTCCGAGCGCGTGTTTCCCGACGGCAGCATCGTCGAGATCCGCGGCAACCCGATGCCCGGCGGCGGCTTCGTCGCGACGTTCACCGACGTCACCGCGTTCCGCCGCGCCGAGGCCGCGCTGATCCAGTCCAACGAGACGCTGGAACAGCGCGTCGCCGACCGCACGACCCTGCTCGAACACGCCAAGCGCGAAGCCGAACGCGCGAACGACGCGAAGAGCCGCTTCCTTGCCGCGATCGGCCACGACCTGCTGCAGCCCCTGCACGCCGCACATCTGTTCACCGACGCGCTCGCGCAGCAGATCGCCGTGCCGGCGCAGCGCGAACTCGTCGACCAGACGCGCGGCGCGCTCGATTCGACGACCGATCTCCTGACCGGCCTGCTCGACATGTCGCGCCTGGAAGCCGGCGGCCTGACGGCGCAATGGCGTGAATTTCCGCTTGCCGAAGTGCTGGATCCGCTGGTTTCGGAGTTCCGCGCACTCGCGGCCGAGCGCGGGCTCGTGCTGCGCTATCGCGCGACGTCCGCGTGGGTGCGCAGCGATCCGCAACTGCTGCGCCGCGTGCTGCAGAACTTTCTCGCGAACGCCGTGCGCTATACCGCGAGCGGTCGCGTGCTGCTCGGCGTGCGCCGCCGCGGCGCGCAGTTGCAGGTCGAAGTCCACGACACTGGCCCCGGCATCGCACCGGAGCAGCAGCGCACGATCTTCGAGGAATTCCGTCGCGGCGACGATGCGGCCGGCCTTGGTCTGGGCCTCGGACTTGCGATCGCCGAGCGCATGGCACAGCTCCTCGATGCGCCGCTGATCCTGCGCAGCCGCGTCGGCCGCGGCACCGCATTCGGCATCGTCGTACCGCGCGCCGCTGCGCCGCCGCGCGACCGCGCGAGCGCCGGCGACACGAAGCCGCGCCTCGCCGGCATGCACGTGCTCGTCGTCGACAACGAGGCCGCGTCGCGCGATGCAATGACACGCCTGCTGCGCAGCTGGGGCTGCGAAGTCGCCGACGCCGCCGACGCCGCCGCTGCCGCCGCGCTGCTCGACCAGCGCGAAGTCGACCTCTGGCTGTTCGACTTCCATCTCGACGCCGGCGACACCGGCGTCGCGCTGCACGAACGCCTGCGCGCACGCTTCGCCGCGCGCCCCAGCGTGATCCTCAGCGCGGACACCGGCGACGCGACGCGCAAGGCCGTCGCCGAAGCCGGGCTGCCGCTGCTGATCAAGCCGATCAAGCCGCTGGCGCTGAAGTCGGTGCTCGACCGCGTGCTGGCGGCGCGCGCGGTGAACGGATAGGGGAGTCTGCGAGACAACGGCCGTGCGCCCCATGTACCATCCGCGCCGACTTCCGCTGAGGGCAGCGGATGGGACGGACCCGGACGGGAAGCATGAATCGAGAACACCGCAAGCAATTGGCCGAAGACACGCTGCGCATCATCGCGTCCGGCCGCTATACCCCGCCTCGGGGCGAGACGATCGACATCTCCGCGGCGATCGCCGCCTGTCGCAGCGACACGCGCCTCTACACTCCCGAACGTTTGCAGACCTTGTGCGAAGCGGCACGCGAGCCGGTTCCCGCATCGGCGATCGCGCGCGTCGAGGTCGTGAACGAAACGACGCTGCAGGGAATAGCCGCGCTCGTGACAGACCACGGCGGCGAATCCGTCGCCGCGTTGAATTTTGCATCGGCGAAAAATCCCGGCGGTGGATTCCTCGGCGGTGCGCAGGCGCAGGAGGAATCGCTCGCGCGCAGCTCCGCGCTGTACGCGTCGCAGCTCGACGCGCCGGCTTTCTACGAACGGCATCGCCGCTCTCCGTCGCTGCTGTATTCCGACGCGATGATCCTGTCGCCGGGCTGCCCGGTGTTCCGCGACGACGAGGGCGCACTGCTGCGCCGGCCGCAGCGCGTGGCGTTCATCACCGCGGCCGCGCCGAATGCGGGTGCGATCCGCAATCAGCGGCCGGCCGAAGTCGGTGCGATCGAATCAACGCTGAAACGTCGCGCGGCCTGCGTGCTGGCGCTTGCCGCCGAGCGCGGGTTTCGCCATCTCGTACTCGGCGCCTGGGGCTGTGGCGTATTCCGCAACGATCCGGCACGGGTCGCCGCGACGTTTGCGGATCTGCTGCGCGATCCGGCCTGGTCGTCGCGATTCGACCGCGTGCGCTTTTCAGTGCTCGATTCGTCAGTCCCGAAACTGACGTTCCGTGCGTTCGAGACAGCGTTGCGCGGGATCGCCTGACGGACGTCACGCGCTGCCGATACGGCTTCCGGGCTGGTGGCTAAGAACGTGTTCGCGGCCTTGCCGAAACAGCCGATCTCGGCGCCGCCCGCGAACATGAACAGACGAGGCCGCATTCTGCGCAGCGTGGCCGTGCTGACGGCGCACGCATGACGGCGACACGGGCACCTCACGTGGCGCGACGCAGATGCCGTGTGCAGGAAGCTTCGGTGAAAAATCGTCGACGCCGAAACTGCGTCGCGAAGTATTGCGGCAACGAAGCTGAGCGCTGAGCCAAGTCCGAAGCCGTGAGATCGCCTGGATCTACATTTCCGGTGCCGTCGTTCGACATCGTGTCAATGAACACAGGCGGCACCGTACTCAACCCCCACTCCGAGGCATCTCATGCGTACTCACGTTTTCGCGCGTCCGTCTGTTGCTCAGTCGAATTCTCCGCGCTGCTATCGACGCACTCTCATCGCACTCGCGCTGCTTGCCGCCGCCGGCGGCGCACAGGCAACCTGCCCGACCACGCCACCGACCGTCACCACGCCGGTCTGCGACGGCAGCGCCGACGATACGTCCGCGCTGCAGTCGATGATCCACGCCGCTTCCTTGAATGGCGCGCCGGCCGTCATTCCGGCGACGCCCAACGGTTGCCGTACGACGGCGCCGCTCGAAGTTTGCTCCAACACGTCGATCATCCAACGCGGACTCGTCCGCGCAAAGACCACCTGGAGCGCATCGAGCAACGCTTTCGGCATGTACAACCTCGCCGACGGTGCGACGGATGTCCGCATCGAAGGCGGCGGCATCATCGACGGCCAGAACGTCGCGGCAGCCAGCGGCATCACCGCCGGCGGACCGACGCTCGGCGACTATCCGAGCAGCACGCCGAATGCGCAGCGCGTGACGATTCACGGCATGACGATCAAGAACATGGGCCAATGGCCTGTGCGGATCGACGGCACCGACAATCTGCGCGTCGACGGTGTCACGGCCAAGGACTCGTACTACGGCATCGAAATCGGGCACGACACGAAATCCGCGGCCCTCGTGAATCTGCGCGTGTCGGGAATCGACCAGAGCTGCATCCAGCTCTATCGCGGCGTTACCGAGTCGACCGTGTCGAACTCCGTGGTGTCCGACTGCGGAAGCGTCGGCATCCACGTATTCGGCGATCGCCCGAGCGGATACGCGGTCGCGCACGCGAACGCCAACGTCACCGTCGACGGCAACATCGTGCGCGAAGCGCACGTGGGCATACAGGTAGGCAGCGCGGCCAGCTCGGCGGTCGCCACCGGCATCAACATCTCGGCGAATCAGGCACATCACAATCGGAACTACGGCATCGGCGTCGTGCCCTGCGACAACTGCCAGATCACGTCGAACATGACGCATCACAACGGCAACGCTGC
The DNA here is from genome assembly GCF_035481375.1 of Tahibacter sp. Classification (GTDB taxonomy): domain Bacteria; phylum Pseudomonadota; class Gammaproteobacteria; order Xanthomonadales; family Rhodanobacteraceae; genus Tahibacter. The sequence goes on along the minus strand of NZ_DATIGT010000168.1, from coordinate 13,061 downwards.
GGCGGGATACCAGCCCGGCATTCTCGTTGCCAACTCGCGCCAGGTGAAAGTCGCGGCGAACACGATCTACAACGAAGGACAGGGCACGACCACGGGTCTCGGCATCGCGGTCATCGAAACGGCGCCGGGTCTGGCTGCGGGCGCGCGCATCAACATCACCGGCAATCTGATCTATGACGACCAGTCGCCCAAGACGATGACCGGCGCGATGGCCGGCACGCTCGCGGCACCGATCGTTTCGACGGGGAATTCCTTCAGCACGGGTCTGCTGGATTACTTCAGCTACGCAACCGGCAGCGTGCAGCGCAACTACCTGACGCCGTGAGCGTCGGGCGTAACGCGTCGATCCGCTGCAACTGCATTCACATGAAGGAAACAAATCCATGAAACACAGAATACTGGCAGGGTTCGTCGGCCTGTTGCCGTTTGCCGTTCTTGCGGCACAGGACCTGCAGGCGGGGGCGAAGAAACCGGAGGTCGAGAAGATCGCCGGCATCGAAAAAACCTCAATATGCGCCGGCAACGACGACACCATTGCACTGCAGGCCATGCTCAACCACGGCAACCCCGAGATGACCGTCGTCGAGATCCCCGCGACGCCGACCGGCTGCAAGATTTCCGGCCCGTTGATAGTTCGTTCGAATACGCACGTGATCCAGAACGGCCTGCTCCTGCTCAGCGGCTACGTCTGGCCAGTGGGAGGGGCGACGCAACGCGGTATGTACACGCTCGAAGACGGCACGCACGACGTCATCATCGAAGGCACGGGTACGCTCGATGGCGGCCATGCCAACTACACGCAGCTGGCCTCGGGCTGCTGCATGGGCGGCATCGTATCGGGTGGTCCCGCGATCGCCGACTACAGCGTCGACGTGCGCGACATCACGATCCGCGGTCTGACGATTCGTCGTATCCCGCAGTGGCCGCTCGAACTCGATGGAGCCAGCAATGTGCTGGTCGACGGCGTGACGGCGCACGACTCCGTCAACACGACAGCGATCGGTCACGGCTCCGAGGACGTAATCGTCAACAACCTGCGCGTGTTCAACATCGCCGACGTCTGCTTCGCGTTCTACCGCGGTGTCGAAAACGCGATCATCTCCAATTCGATCGTCAACCAGTGCAATGGCGGCGGCATCTCGGTCTTCAGCGACTGGCCCGCCTGCGTTGGTGGTCCGCAATTCAGCAAGAACGTCGTGATCAACAACAACATCGCCCGTGGCCAGAACGCGACGGCCGGTGTCGGCGGCATCGACGCGCTTGGGCTGCATACGGACGGCACGACCAACGAATCGACGAGCTTCACGTTCAATCTCGCCCACAGCCACAACTCGCAGGGTATCGGGATGACGCCCGCGCGCCACGGACTGATCGCCGGCAACATGACGAGCGGGCAAGGGCCGAACAACTACGCGGCCGGCGTGAACCTGCTGGGTGCGAAGGGCGTACTGGTTTCGGGAAACAGCACGTTCAACGAAGGTGTCGGCACGACGACGGGGCTCGGCCTCAACGTCGGCACCTTCCCCGCAAGCGCGGCGATCCCGTTGCCGATCTGCAACAGCAGTGTGCCCGCGCTGCCGGCAGTGACGACCGAGCGTGTCTCGATCCTCGACAACTACTACTACGATTCGGCACCGACGCCGAGCATGCTGCACGCGCTCGTCAGCAATGTCGCGGTGCCCGCAGTCGTCGCTGGAAATACGTACGCGCCGATGATTGGCGTGTCGGACTCGATCATCTACGGAACGGGTAGCCACAACGCCGACAACGATGCTCAGCCGTAACTGAGCAGCATCTGTAGAAAACCGGAGCGGGCGCTCGTGCGCCCGCTCCTTTTCGCTGCCGAATCGGCGAGTTCAGCACGAACCCATCCGTGGCGCCGGTCCGAACAGCGCATCGCGCACGTCGGCGACGTCGGTGCCGACTTCGGCGACGACCCGGATGAGTTCGTCGGGCGTCAGGCCGAAGCGCGTGGCCCAGTAGTTCAATTCCCATCGCACGGCGATGTTGATGGCGCCGCGGCCGTCGAGGCCGCTCGGGGTCGACAGGTGCATGTCGTCTCCTTCGATGTCGCGTCGATTGATCGAGGCGGTGTCCGCAATCCCCGATGCGGAGGACCGATGTGCCAGCCGTTGATCGGCGCCGCCTGCGAAAAGTTTCAGGCTGCGCGTCTGCGATTCAGCCGTGCGTCGGGTTCCTGTCTGCGCTTTGGCGATGCCTCAATCGCCGTCAGCCGCGGCTGCGTTCATTGCGCCGCTGGTCGCGGTCGCCGGCGGAAAGCCGCGTGCCGTGGAGGTGTTCGTCGTCGTGCGCAGCAGGACGCCGGCTCGGGCGCCGCACGAGTTCCGTCGCGCGCTGCATCTCGTTCGGCTGGTCGTCGGGCGCGCGGTTTTCCGGCGTCGTTGACATGGTCGACCTCGTCGTTGCTCTGGGGACGTACTCGCGCAATCGCAACAGACGTGCCAGCGGCACTCCGGCTCGCGGAACATTGCCGCAGCGGCGAATTGCGCGACGACGCAGCGAGCGCGGCGCTGCAAGAACGGGTCGGCGACGGAAATTTTTTCCAATGACGCAATTGCGTCAAAGCGGGCGCGGCGTCAGAGCTGTCGCGCCGGATCGCTGAGTTCGAGTTCGCGCAGCACGACCCCGGCCTGGGTGCGGTTGCGCACGCCGAGCCGGTCGAAGATCGCGGTCAGGTGGGCCTTCACGGTGCGTTCCTGCACGTCGAGACGGTCGGCGATCTGTTTGTTGAGCAGTCCTTCGGCAACGAGCACGAGCACGCGGAACTGCTGCGGCGACAGGCTCGCGAGGCGGGCGGCGAGGTCGGCGTCCTGCGCCGAGGACTGCGCGCGCGCGACGCTGTTGCGCAGGCTTGCCGGCAGCCATTGTTCGCAGGCGAGCACGGTGCGGATGGCCTCGCGGAGTTCGTCGAGGCCGGAACTCTTCGGCAGGTAGCCGGCGGCACCGTGGTCGAGCGCGCGGCGCACGACGCGCGGATCGTCGTTGGCCGACACGACGACGACGGCGACGCCCGGGTGCTGCGCGCGGACCGCGGCGAGGCCGGCGAGTCCGTGATTGCCGGGCATGTGCAGGTCGAGCAGCACGAGGTCGATGTCGGGCTCGCGTTCGAGCGCGCTCAGCACGCCGTCGAGCGAGTCGGCCTCGTGCACGCGCAGATCGTCGACGGCATCGGCCGCCGCGCCGCGCAAGGCTGCGCGGAACAGCGGATGATCGTCGGCGATCAGCAGCGATGGCATGCCGCTATTGCACCGTCCAGCCGCCGTCGACCGTGATCGTCTGGCCGGTGATGTTGCGTGCCGGCGGCGAGATCAGGAACGCGGCGATGCCGGCGAGCTCGTCGAAGCCGATGAACACGCCCTTGGGCATCGGCTTGAGCATCACGTCGCTGATGACCTGCGCTTCGGGAATGCCGCGCGTGCGCGCCTGATCGGCGATCTGCTTGTCGACGAGCGGCGTCTTCACATAGGTCGGGCAGATCGTGTTGATCGTGATGTCGGTGTTCGCGGTTTCGAGCGCGATGACCTTCGAGAAACCGACGAGGCCGTGCTTGGCCGCGACGTAGGCGCTCTTGAACGGGCTCGCGACCAGCGAGTGGATCGAGCCGATGTTGACGATGCGGCCGAAGCCGCGCTCGCGCATGCCGGGCAGCACCGCGCGGCTGAGGCGCGCGACGCCGACGAGCATGACCTGCACGAGAAAATCCCATTTGTCGATCGGAAACTCTTCGAGCGGCGCGACGTGCTGCAGGCCCGCGTTGTTGACGAGCACGTCGACCGGTCGCGTGACGGCGGCGAGCGCGGCGGCGACGCTGTCGTCGGAGGTCACGTCGAGCGCGATCGCTTCGGCCGAGCCGCCGGCGGCGAGGATCTGCGCGGCGACGGCGTCGACCGCGCTGCGGTCGAGGTCGGTCAGGACGATGTGGTGGCCGGCCGCGGCCAGTTCGGTGGCGATGCCGGCGCCGATGCCGCTGCCGGCGCCGGTGATCAGGATGCAGCGTTGCGTCATTGCGATTCTCCTTGCGGCCCGCGAACGCCGTCGGCGGGCCGCCAAAAGCCAAGCCTAGCAACCGCCCTGGGCGCCGGCTTGGTACGAAAGTACGATAGCCGAGCATATCCGGCTTGATAGGGTTGGCGAATGACCATCGCCCTGATCTCGCAGAACAGCGTTCTTCGCGTCTGCACGCTCGCAACGCTGACCTTGCTCGCCGCCTGCGACCGCGCGCCGCCGCCCACCTCGCCGCCGCCCACTGCCAAGCCGGCGCCGCAAGACGCCGCGGAGACGAAAGCGATGTTCAGCGCCCACCGCGTCAGCGAGCACCGCGACGCCGATGATCTGCTCAGCGCGGGGCTCGGCCTCGACGGCCTGCGCGCGATGACGCCGCCGGCGTTCGCGAACGCCGACGCGCCGACGCCGGCGGAATTGCGCCGCCGCGCGATCTGGAGCAACTGGCGCGGCATTGCCGATCTCACGCCGGCCGGCGGCTTCGGCACGCTCTACGGCGAACTGCCGATGGTGCCGGGCCGCGAATTCCAGGCCTTTGCAACCGTGCCCGGCGCGACCCAGCCGCATCGCGTGCTCGCGCAGGTGCCCGACGCGTTCGACGCGAAGAAACGCTGCCTCGTCGTCACCGCATCGTCGGGTTCGCGCGGCATCTATGGCGCGATCGCCGTCGCCGGACCGTGGGCGCTGCCCAAGGGCTGCGCGATCGCCTACACGGACAAAGGCGCCGGCACCGACTATTACGATCTCGGCGAGAAGCGCGGCGCGCGCCTCGACGGCACGCTCGGCGGTGCCGGCGACGCGCTCGCGTTCAAGCCCGACAGCGCGGCGGCCGGCGGCATCGCATTCAAGCACGCGCATTCCAAGGACAACCCCGAGGCGGACTGGGGCCGCCATGTGAAACAGGCCGCCGAGTTCGGCCTGCGCGCGCTCGCCGAAGCGCTGCCGCAGCAGGCGCCCTTCACGTTCGACAACACGCGCGTGATCGCGGTCGGTATCTCCAACGGCGGCGGCGCCGTGCTGCGCGCGGCCGAGCTCGACGGCGACTGGCTCAAGGGCGTCGTCGCCGGCGAACCGAACGTCTACGTCGACGCGCCCGGCGCGCGCACGCTGTACGACTACACGACGCAAGCCGCGCTGCTGATGCCGTGCGCCTTGCCGAAGCTCGGCCTGCCGGGCGTGCCCGACATCGACAGGCGTTGCGCCGCGGCCGCCGCCGCCGGCCTGATCAAAGGCGCGGATCTGCCGGCGCAGCAGACCGCCGCCTACGACGCGCTGCGCGCGGGCGGCTGGACCGACGAAGCGCTGCGCGCCGGTTCGATCAGCGTGACCTTCGATCTCTGGCGCGCGATCGCCGTGACGTATGCATCGGCCTACGGCCGTTTCGGCGCCGGCGAGGAGCCGTGCATCGCCGGCTTTGCGGCCGTCAACGCCGACGGCAGCGCGCGGGCGAGCACGAGCGCCGAACGCGCGGCATGGTGGTCGGACGCGAGCGGCATTCCGCCGGGCGCCGGCGTCGGCATCCGCGTCGCGAATCCGGCCGAGCCGCACGAGGCGCTGAACTGCCTGCGCGCGCTGTGGACCGGCAGCGACGCCGCCGCGACGCGCGTGAAGCAGGGCGTCGCCGCGACGCATGCCGGCCTGCCGCGCAAGGACCTGCCGATCATCGTGCTGCACGGCCTCGACGACGGACTCGTGCCGGCTGCATTCACGAGCGCACCCTATGCCGCCAAGGCCAAGGCGGCCGGCGCGGATCTGCGCTACTGGCAGGTGCGCAACGCGCAGCACTTCGACGCGTTCCTCGGCCTGCCGCAGTACGGCTCGGCCTATGTGCCGCTGCTGCCCTACGTCTACCGCGCGCTCGATCGCGTCTGGGCGACGATCGACAGCAAGGCCGAACTGCCGGCCGATGCGGTCATACAGACCACGCCGCGCGGACTCGGCAAGGCGCTCGAAGCAGGACACCTCGCGCTACCGTGATGGCGCGCGTGCGACGGGTGTGAGACGACGCAATGCGCCCGGTGAGACGGCGCAATGCGCTTCGCTTGTTGCGCCCTACGTCAGTTCCGCAGCCGGTAGCCGCTGCGGAAGATCCACCAGACGGTAACCAGGCAGATCGCAAGAAACAGCAGGGTCATGCCGAAGCTCAGCGCGGCATTGACGTCGGCGACGCCGTAGAAGCTCCAGCGGAAGCCGCTGACGAGATAGACGACGGGATTCACGAGTGCGACTTTCTGCCAGAACGGCGGCAGCATCGAGATCGAATAGAAGCTGCCGCCGAGAAAGGTCAGCGGCGTCACGATCATCAGCGGAACGACCTGCAGCTTTTCGAAGCCGTCGGCCCAGATGCCGAGAATGAAACCGAACAGGCTGAATGTGACCGCGGTCAGCACGAGAAAGCCGAACATCCAGAACGGATGCGCGATCTCGTAGTCGACGAAGAAGCGCGCGGTGATCAGGATCAGCACGCCGAGGATCACCGACTTGCTCGCCGCGGCGCCGACGTAGCCGATGATGGCTTCGATCCACGACACCGGCGCGGACAGCAGTTCGTAGATCGTGCCGGACCATTTCGGCAGGTAGATGCCGAACGACGCGTTGGAAATGCTTTCGGTCAGCAGCGTCAGCATGATCAGGCCGGGAATGATGAAGGCGCCGTAGTCGACGCCGTCGACCGCGCCCATGCGCGAACCGATCGCCGCGCCGAAGACGATGAAGTAGAGCGACGTCGACAGCACGGGCGAGGCGATGCTCTGCATCAGCGTGCGGCCGGTGCGCGCCATTTCGAAGCGATAGATGGCGCGGATGGCGTGCAGATTCATGCGCGGGTCCTCACGAGACTCACGAAGATGTCTTCGAGCGAACTCTCGCTCGAATGCAGGTCCTTGAAGTCGATGCCGTGCTCGGCGAGACGGCGCAGCAGCCCGGCGATGCCGGTCTGCGCCGCCTGCGTGTCGAAGGTGTAGACGAGTTCGCTGCCGCCGGCGGAGAGTTCGAGCGCGTAGTCGGCGAGGCCTGCGGGAATCTCCTCGAGCGGCGTCTGCAGCTGCAGCGTCAGCTGCTTCTTGCCGAGCTTGCGCATGAGCTGCGCCTTGTCGTCGACGAGAATGAGTTCGCCCTTCGAGATCACGCCGATGCGATCGGCCATCTCCTCGGCTTCCTCGATGTAGTGCGTCGTGAGGATGATGGTCGTGCCGCGCTCGCGCAGGCCGCGGACCATGGCCCACATGTCGCGGCGCAGATCGACGTCGACGCCGGCGGTCGGTTCGTCGAGAAACAGGATCGACGGTTCGTGCGACAGCGCCTTGGCGATCATCACGCGGCGCTTCATGCCGCCCGACAGCGTCATGATCTTCGCATCGCGTTTGTCCCAGAGCGAAAGGTCGCGCAGGATCTTCTCGACGAGAGCATGGTCGCGCGGCTTGCCGAACAGGCCGCGGCTGAAATTCACCGTCGCCCAGACCGTTTCGAACGCGTCGGTCGACAGTTCCTGCGGCACGAGACCGATCTTGCTGCGCGACGCGCGGTACTCGCGCGCGATGTCGTGTCCGTCGGCGAGCACTGTCCCGCCCGTGGGATTGACTATCCCGCATATGATGCTGATCAGCGTCGTCTTGCCGGCGCCGTTGGGTCCGAGCAGCGCGAAGATCTCGCCGCGGCGGATATCGAGGCTGACATCCTTCAGTGCGGCAAAGCCGGATTTGTAGACCTTGCTCAGATGTGCGACCGAGATGATGGCGTCCACGCGGACCTCGTCGTCGGAGAGGCGCGAAGCGTAATGCAAAACACCGTCGACCGCGTGTGTGCGCCGCGGCGTCGCGCAGCGGCGCGCCACGGCCGGCATGATGCCGGCCGTGGTGACTCTCAGAGCCGCGCGTCGACCGGTTCGCTCTCCAGCGCGAGCACGCCGAACACGCATTCGTGCACGCGATGCAGCGGCTCGTGATCGACGAAGCGGTACAGCGCTTCGAGACCGAGCGCGAATTCGCGCAGCGCGAGCGCCTGCTTCGCGTGGACGCGGCGATGGCGCAGACGCGACAGGTTTTCCGGCTGCGTGTATTCCGGTCCGTAGATGATGCGCAGGTACTCGCGGCCGCGGCACTTCACGGCCGGTTGCAGCAGGCCGCGCGGTCCGGTCGCAAGCCCGCTCGCGGGCTTGAGCACCATGCCTTCGCCGCCGGCGGCAGTCAGCGCTTCCCACCAGGCAACGGCCGCGGCGACGCTGGCTTCGTCCGACAGATCGACGAAGCAGTGCTGCGTGCGGCGGATCAGTCCCGGATCGGCGGCGGCCAGCCGTTCGATCAGGCCGAGATGCCAGCGGTGGTCGCGCGCGAGACCGACGTTGCGCTCGCTCGCGAGCACATGGAACGGCGCGAGGCGCAGATCGTCGATGCCGGCGGACGTCCAGCAATACTGGCCATAGGCATCGACGAAGCGTTGCGCGGCATCGCGGCGCGCCTGCACGCGCACGAGATCGGGCTCGACCGCGACGCCGCGCGCGCGCGCGGCCTGCAGCAGCGATTCCGCGGCGGCGAGCGCCGACACGCCGGCCGCGCCGGTCGGCGCGTATTGCGTCTGCAGCAGCTCCTGCGCCTTGGCCGACCACGGCAGCAGTTCGGCGTCGAGCGCGATCCAGTCGGTCGCGAGTTCCTGCCAGAGGCCGGCGCGTTCGAGCGCGACGTCGAGCCGGCCGAGCAGCGCGGCTTCGAGCGCGCGGTCGGCGAAGAAGCGGCGTCCGCTGCGCGTGTAGATCGCGCCGCGGCCGTCGTCGCCGATGCCGAAACGCCGCAGCGCGACGGACGCGTTGCGGCACAGCACGACGATCGCGCGCGAGCCCATGTGCTTTTCCTCGCAGACGAGTTCGGGCACGCCGGCATGGCGATACGCCGCTATCGCTTCCAGCGGTCGCTCCAGCAGATCGCCGTCGCTCGCGGCCTCCGGCGGCGCCATCGTCGGCGGCAGATAGACGAGCCAGCGCGGGTCGATCGCGAAGCGGCTCATGACTTCGAGCGCCGCGACGGCGTTCTCCTCGCGCACCGTGATGCGCCGGAACGCGCGCGTCTCGATGCTGCGCTTGCCGGCGACGTCGCCCAGATCGAGCACCGCGACGTCACGCGCGGCGGGTGCCGCGGCATCGTCGACGAGCGGCTTCACCGGCGCGTAGTACATGCGCGCGGCCGGCACCGAGACGAGTTCGCGTTCCGGATAGCGCAGTGCGGTCAGCTTGCCGCCGAACACGCAGCCGGTGTCGATGCACAGCGTGCGATTGACCCATTCGGGCTCCGGCACCGGCGTGTGGCCGTAGACCACCATCGCGCTGCCGCGATAGTCCTGCGCCCAGTCGTAGCGCACCGGCAGGCCGAATTCGTCGGTCTCTCCGGTGGTTTCGCCGTACAGCGAGAACTCGCGCACGCGCGCGGACGAGCGGCCCTGCAGTTCCTGCGACAGGCCCGCGTGCGCGACGACGAGGCGGCCGTCGTCGAGCACGTAGTGGCTGACGAGGCCGTCGACGAAGCGTTCGACCTGCCTGAGAAACGCTTCGTCTTCGGATTCGAGCTGCTGCAGCGTCTCGGCAAGACCGTGCGTGATGCGCACGTCGCGGCCCGCGAGTTTGCGCTGCAATTTGACGTCGTGGTTGCCCGGCACGCACAGCGCGGTGCCGTTGCCGACCATGTGCATGACGAGCCGCAGCACACCCGGCGAATCCGGACCGCGGTCGACGAGGTCGCCGACGAACACGGCCTTGCGGCCGGCCGGCGCGACGACCTCGGGCTGCTCGCGCGTGCCGCCGATCGTGTAGCCGAGCGCGCGCAGCAGCGCGACGAGTTCGTCGTAGCAGCCATGCACGTCGCCGATCAGGTCGAACGGTCCGTGCTCGTCGCGCTTGTCGTTCCACAGGCGCGTGCGCTCGATGCGCGCGGCGTCGACGTCGGCGGTCGATCTGAGCACCGTGAACGAACGGAAGCCCTCGCGCTGCAGGCCGCGCAGCGACTTGCGCATCGCGCGCGTCTGGCCGCGTATCACGTGCGGACCGAACTGGCGGTCCGCGCGCTGCTCGTTGCGCTCATGGCAGCTCGCCTCGGGCAGGTCGAACACGATCGCGACGGCGAACACGTGGAACTCGCGCGCGAGCGCGACGAGACGGCGCCGGTCCTCGACGCGCACGTTGGTCGCGTCGATCACGGTCAGGCGCCCGGCGGCCAAGCGCTTGCGCGCGATGAAATACAGCACGTCGAACGCGTCGGAACTCGCGTCCTGCGCGTTCTCGTCGTCGGCGACCCAGCCGCGGCAGGTATCGGAGGACAGCACTTCGGTCGCCGCGAAATGCTGTCGCGCGAACGAAGATTTGCCGCTGCCGCTCGGGCCGATCAGCGCGACGAGGCTCAGTTGGGGAATCGTGATTGTCATGGCAGGAAGACCCGGTCAGGTGTCGCGCGTGAAGATGGCCATCTGCGTCGGCGCGCCGAGCGCCGCGTCGAGCGGGCCGATCGGCAGCAGCCGTACCGCGTAGCCGCGGCGCGCGGCGACGCCGTCGGCCCAGGCGCGGAATTCGTCGCGCGTCCATTCGAAGCGATGGTCAGAGTGGCGCATTCGGCCGCTCGGCAAGGATTCGAACAGTGCGTTGTATTCCACGTTCGGCGTGGTCACGACGACGAGTGCCGGTCGTGCGAACTCGAACACGCTGCGCTCGAACGCCGGCAGCCGCGGCGGATCGAGGTGCTCGATCACCTCGATCGCGCAGGCCGCGTCGAACCCGGCGAGGCGTTCGTCGCGGTAGGTCAGCGCGCCCTGCGCGAGCGTGATGCGCGCGCGCCGCGACGGCGGCAGCCGCTCCAGATGCAGGCGTTCGGCCGCAATATCGAGCGCTCGCAGCGACACGTCGACGCCGAGGATCTGGTCGAACTGCGGTTCCTTGAGACAGGTGCGCGAGCAGGCGGCCCTCGCCGCAGCCCAGGTCGACGACGCGCCGCGCGCCGCTCTGGCGCAGGACGGCGAGCACGGCGCCGAGCCGCTGCTCGTTGAGGCTCATCGGCCGCTCGATGCGTTCCTCGGCGGCTTCGCGGGCCTGTTCGGTGCTGTCGATGTCGTCTTCTTCCGCATCGAGCAGGCGCGCGAGCGCCGAGCGGACGAGCGAGCGGCGGCGCTTCAGATAGCGGCTCGTGATCCATTCACGCTGCGGATGCGCCGCGAGCCAGGTGCCGGCTTTCGCGAGCAGCTTCTCGACTTCGTCGTCGCCGACGAAGTAGTGCTTGTCGCCGTCGATCGCGGGCAGCAGCACATAGAGGTGCGTCAGCAGCTCCTGCAGACGCAGGCAGCCGCTGAGCTTCACGCGCCAATACGGGCTCGCGCCCCATTCGGGAAAGCGCGCATCGAGCGGCAACGGTTCGAGTTCGACGCGATAGCCGAGCGGTTCGAACGCATCGCGGATCGAGGCCTCGCCGCCGCGCGAGCGCAACACGGCGATCTCGGCGTCGAGCGGAATCGGAGTCTGCGCGAGTTCCTCGCGCCCGCGGCTGGTTCCGGCCAGCGCGGAGCGGAACACGCGCGCGAGCGCGACGGCGAGGAACGAACTCGCGACATAGGGGCGATCGTTGACGTACTGCGCGAGCGGTCCCTCGCTGCCGTCGCCGCGACCGCGCACGAGGCCGACCGGATCGATGTCGAGGAGCAGCGCCGCGGTGCAGCGTTCGCTGTCGGCCTGCGGATAGAACACGTGGGCCTGGCCGAATGCGAGATCGACGGTCTGCAGACGGTCCGGATGTTTGGACAGCAGATAGCCGAGGTCGGTCGCGGGACGGTGAGTCGTCGAGATGCTGAGCAGCATGAGAGTGACCGTGCAGGATGTCGCGGAACGCCGCGCCGGAGAGAAGATTCGCGGCGCGGCGGAAGGAGAGGCAATGTCGCGGTTCAGACCGCGACGGTCACGCGATAGCGCCGTTGCGGGTCGCTGCCGTCGGGCCGGATGTCGACACGCGCCGCGTCGAACGCGTGAATCACCGCGGCATTCGTTTCGAGGTGCAGCGAAGGCCGGCCCGTCACGAAACTGCCGCCGCCCGCGAGTACCAGCGGCAGCAGCAGTTGATCGGCGAGATGCTCGCCGACCGGCGCGCCGTGCGCGAGATAGGCGCGCAGTTCGTCGGCGGCCGTCTTCGCGACGATCTCGGCGCTGACGCCGTGCTCGCCGAGTCCGACGACGACTTCGGTCACGTGCTCGAAAGCGGCCGTCAGCACGAGCGCGTTGGCCGGTCCGGGACCGGCCGGCAGATCGAGCTGACGGCGGTTCGTCAGTGTGAGCCGCTGCGCGGCGGTGTCGAGTTCGCGCTGCGCGATGTGGTGCGGCAGGCTGCGCAGCACGGCGGTCGCATCGATGCCGCGGCTCTCGCCACGCTCGAGGAGTTCGAGCGGCCGCAGCGTGCGCGGCGCGATGCGTACTTCGACGCGGCCGCCGCCGGCCGGAAAGAAGCCGTGACGTTCGACCGTCATCGCGACCTCGGCACCCATGCGCGCGAGCTGCGGCAGGAACGCGGCGCCGATGAAATCGGACGACGGCGCCATCTGGTTGTGCGTGCCGCCTTCGAGGACGACGCGGCTTTCGCCGTTCGCCTGCAGCAGCGCGGGCAGCACGGTCTGCAGTACGAGCATCGTGCTGCCGGCGCTGCCGATCTTGAATTCGAAATGACCCGGACGGATCGCAGCGGGCCGGAATTCGAGCGCGGTCGAACCGATCTCGGCGCCGTCGACGGTCGCGCTGGACACGCTCGCCGCGGCCTTCACGCAGGCGAGATGCTGCCGCATGAGCCCGGGCTTCTTGCGTCCCGCGCGGATGTTGACGAGCCGCAGCGGCCGGCTCTGCAGCATCGCGAGGCTGAGCGCCGAGCGCAGGATCTGTCCGCCGCCTTCGCCTTGCGCGCCGTCGAGTTCGAGCATGGATTCCGTTCGCGTCTTCATTCGGGCCTTCCTGCCCGGGCGCTCGCGCTCAGGCGTCGTTGTTGAGTCTTGCCGCCAGCAGCTCGCGCGAGTTGAGCTGGCGCTTGCGGGTG
>NZ_DATIGT010000167.1:0-18117 GCF_035481375.1 Tahibacter sp. | reverse complement strand
CTAAAGCCAAACCCAAGATGCTCATCATCGGCGCCATGATGCGTAAGCTCGCTCAAGTCGCCTTTGGGGTTATCAAATCCGGCAAGCCCTTTGATCCTTCGCTTCACGGGGCTTGATTCGGACAACAGTATCTACGTTTCCATGCGACGCTTGACCCTGCCCCAGGGACAGACTCGAGACTGGCCCGGATGTCGAAAACCGGAATCCACTACCTGCGCATCGGCGATCTCGCTCGCCGCAGCGGCGTCAGCGCGAAGGCGCTGCGGCTCTATGAATCGCGCGGTCTCTTGAAGCCGGCCGCGCATTCGGCAGCGGGCTACCGTCTCTACGACGCCGCGGCGCTCGTGCGTCTGAACCAGATCGTGCTGCTCAAACGCGCAGGCTTCCGCCTCGCCGAGATCGGACGTCTGCTCGCGCGCGATCCGCAGGCGGCGACGCAGCTGCTGCGTGCGCGCATCGCTACGCTCGAACGCGAATGCGCCGAGCGGGCGCAGGTGCTGGGTGTCTTGCGCGGCCTCGCTGCGCGCGCGGTTTCGCCGTCGGAATTCCCACTCGATGAACTCGTGGAGACGATAGCGATGAGCACGCAATTGAACGTGGACTGGAGCGAACGCGAACGCGACGACTTCCGCCGCCGCGCCGAGCAGCTCGGCGAAACCGGAATGGCGGAAGCGCAGCGGCTATGGCCGGAACTGATCGCGCAGGTGCGCGCCGCGATGGATGCCGGCACGAGCGCCGACGCACCGGAAGTGCAGGAATACGCGCGGCGCTGGTACGCGCTCCTGCACTGCTTCACGGGCGGCGACGCCGAAGTCACGCGCAAGCTCGGCCAGGCCTGGCAGTCGCAGCCCGCGGCCATGGCGGCACACGGACTCGATCCGGCGCTGTTTGCCTATGTCGGCACCGCGATGAAGGTGGCGGGATTGGCGTTGCCAGGGCTGCCGTAGGTTGGGTCGAGCGCAGCGAAGCCCAGGATCGAGGTGTTCCGGCGCGGCGTTCGTCAGGCGGAAGCGTTCTCGCCGGTGCCCTTTTCGCGATGCCGTCGCGACGAGCTGCTCCGGCACGGCTTCTTCGCGGCAGAACCACCGCGATGCTGGGCTTCGCCTGCGGCTCGACCCCACCTGCGTTTCGCGATCACCCGCAAACCCGATTGCGCCCGCCGCGCTTGGCCTCGTACAGCCGCGCATCGGCTTGCGACACGAGGCGTTCGTGATGCGTTTCCTCGCCGCGCGTGGCGAGGCCGACGCTGACGGTGATCGTGAGGCCGGGCGCGAACGCCGAGCAGTCGGTGCTTTCCACCGCGATGCGCAGGCGCTCGGCGAGCGTCCGCGCCTGCTCCACGGTCGTGTCGGCGAACAGCAGCGCGAATTCCTCGCCGCCGTAGCGCGCGATGCGGTCTTCCGCGCGCAGCTGCGCGCGCATGGTATCGGCGACGAGGCGCAGCGCGGCGTCGCCGGCGGCGTGCGAGTACTTGTCGTTGATGCGCTTGAAGTGATCGATGTCGACGAGCGCGAGGGTCAGCGGACGCGATTCGCGCACGGCATGCTCGAATTCGACGGCGAGCTGTTCGTCGAACCAGCGGCGGTTTGCGAGTCCGGTCAGGCTGTCCTCGCGCGCCTGCCGCTCGAACGCGTCGGCGTGTTCGCGCAGGCGCACGAGCAGTGCGCTCTTTTCCGCATCGGCCGCGGTCAGCCGTTCGGTCTGCGCGCGCAGGTCCTGGGTGCGCTGGTCGATGAGTTCGCGCAGGCGGCGCTCGTTGCGATGCAATTGGCGCACGCGCGCGGCATAAACCAGATACAGCACGGCGATGCCGGCCAGCGCGGTCGCGGCCCAGAAGCTGCTGCGCTGCCAGAGCCGCGGCGCGACGTACAGGTCGACGACCGCTTCCTCGCCGTTCCAGTCGCCGCCGGCGTTGGCCGCGGAGACGCGGAAGCGGTAGTCGCCGGGTGCGAGGTTCGTGAATTGTGCAAAACGCTGCGTACCGCGCTCGACCCAGTCGGGATCGAAACCGTCGAGCCGGTAGCGGTAGCGTATCTTCTGCGGCATCAGATAGCTGAGCCCGGCGAAATGCAGTTCGATCTTGCGCGTGCCGGGCGCGAGGTGCAGGCCGTCTTTCAGCGTCACGGCGCGGTCGTCGACGCGGACCTCCTCGACGACGACCGGCGGCGCGGAGCGTGCGAAGCGCGGCAGCCGCGGCGGATCGACGCTGGAAAGGCCCATCGCGGTCGCGACCCAGATGCGTCCGTCGGAGCTGCGCCAGGCGGCCGGCCCCGAGCCGCCGTTGCACTGCGCGCTCGCCATGCCGTCGGCTTCGCCGTAGACGTCGACGGCGAGTTGCGAGACGCGGCCGTCGGCGACCGCGTCGGCGTCGCCGCGCGCAATGCGCAGCACGCCGCGGTTCGTCGTGAGCCAGAAGCGGTTCTCCTGATCGGCGACGACCTGGAACACGGTGTCGACCGGCAGGCCGTGGCGACGCGCGACCGCGGTGTAGCGATCGCCGCGCGCGCGGACGAGGCCGCGGTCGGTCGCCATCCAGATCGTGCCGTCGGCGTCCTCGTGGAAGCCGAACACGTCCTCGATGCCGTCGAGCGCCGACAGGTCGATGCTGCGGATCGTGTCGCCATCGGCGACGGCGGCGCCGTTGGCCGTGCCGATCCAGAGGCGCCCGTCGGCCGCGGCGTGCAGCGCGATGATGAACTCGCGCGGCAGGCCGTCGGCCAGCGTGAAGCTGCGCCACGCGCCGTCGCGCAGCCGCGACAGTCCGCGCGCCGTGCCGACCCAGACCGCGCCGTCGCGCGCGGTCGCGATCGCGCGGACCTGATTGCCGGCCAGGCCGTCGGACGCGCTGAATCGTTGCAGCGGCTGCCGCGGCCGCCAGTGCACGAGCCCGTTGGCATAGGTTCCGACCCAGAGTCCGTCGGCACCGTCGCCGGCAAGGCTCAGCACCGAGTCGCCGAACACGTCGGCGGCCGCCTCCATCGCCTCGAAGTGTTGCCCGTTCCAGCGCGACAGTCCGCGGCTCGTGCCGGCCCAGAGCGTGCCGTCGGCGGTCTGCAGCACGCTGCGCACATAGTTGTCGGCGAGGCCGTGTTCGGTCGTATAGCTGACGAACGGTGCATCGCGCAGACGCAGCAGCCCGCCGTTCGTACCGACCCAGATGCTGCCTTCGCGATCCTCGAACAGCGCCGACACGCGGTTGTTCGGCAGACCGACCTCGCTGCTCAGCGCTTCGACGCGGCCGTCGCGCAGGCGCAGCACGCCATGGTTGACCGTGCCGATCCACAGATGCCCGGCGCGATCAACGAGCAGGCGCTGCACGGCGTCGACCGGCAGGTTCGCGGCGGCCGCGACGAAGCGCTCGCCGTCGCGCCGGTACACGCCGCGCTCGGTGCCGACGTAGACCGCGTCGCCGTCGAACGCGATATCGAAGACCGGTCCGGGCGGCAGCCCGTGCGCTTCGCCGAACGCCTCCACGACATCGTCACGCACGCGCACGAGCCCCTCGGTCGTGCCCGCCCAGATGCTCCCGTCGGCGGCGAGGTTCAGCAGGAACAGCGACAGGCTCGGCAGACCCTGCTCGCGTCCGAAATGGCGCACGGCGCGGCCGTCGACGCGATCCAGCCCGGCGCTTTCGGTCGCGACCCAGAGCCGGCCGCTCGCGTCCTCGAGCACGTCCATGATCTCGTCCTGGGCGAGCCCGTCGCGCATGTCGAGCCGCGACCAGACCCCGTCGCGCAGCCGCGTGACCCCGCCGCGCGAGGTGCCGAGCACGAGCGTCCCGTCGCGCATGACCTGCAGCGCGCGGATGCCGTTGTCCGCGAGCGCGGGCACGTTCGCGCGATCGAACGCGCGGAACTCGATACCGTTGTAGCGCGCGACGCCTTCCCAGGTCGCGAACCACAGGTAACCGTCAGGCGTCTGCGCGACCCCCTGCACAAGGTTGTGCGGCAGCCCCTGCCGCGTCGTCCAGGTCTCGCGGAAATACTCGTTGAGCGGACGCTGGTCGCTCGCGCAGGCGAGCGTCTGCAACGCCAGCAGCGCCAGCGCGAACAGCCATTGCGTCATGGTCTTGCCGGATCGCACATTCGGCTCCCCCGACCGGTGCGGGGCCAGAATACCCGATAGCGGGCCGGGGCCAATGTGGGGAAACCATTCAGCGGAGGGGTTACCAGTAGGCAAGATAGCGTGCCTGCGCTGGCCATTGCCGGTGAGCGAAGTCGGCGACACGGGCGGTGACGGCGGCGTCAGTGGCAAAGAACAGAACCCAGTGTTCGTCCGCGCCGCCTCCCCGGAGATGCGCGTAGGCCCAGCCGCGGTCGCCGGCGAGATAGCGCAGGTTGTCGATGGATACTTCGTTCTTCACGCGTACGAGGCGCTCACGCAGATCGCCGGCCGTGACGCGACCGCTGACGGCGGCTATAGCGACATTGTCGTCGTGACCCAGGCGGCTCCAGAGTTCGCGCCACGTCACGGGATCGACGTTACGGAACGCGAGCATCAGCAGCGGATGCCCGCCGATCGAACTGAAATGCAAAAACTGCGGCTGCAGACGCATCGTTATCGCACGCCACCAGTGGCCGGGCGTGCCATAGGCACACAGCACGAGCCACGGGGCGCGGTCGTCGTGTTCGGCGGCAACGAACGCGATCTCGCCGAAGGCATCGTCCTCGCTGACGGTCAGGCCGCCCGCGACGCCGCGCAGTGCATCGACACGACGGAACGTGCTGATCGGCGCGACGTCGAAATCCTCGAGATGTTTCTCGAACCGGATTGCGAGCGCCTCGTCGTCGCAGACGAAAGCGAGCAAGCGATCGTAGACGGGGGCGTTCCACTGGAATAGGGCCCAGCGAAACGAGGAGACGACGCGCGCAAGGTCGTCGGCCGGCGGACGACCGCGTCCGAACATCCAGTAAGGCTCCGCGACGAACGCAGCGGATGCGCCGGGCCGCAGCTCACCGACGATCGCCTGCGCGAAGGTCGGCGCGTACTGCGTTCGTGCGGGCCGATCCGTCGCGAAATGGCCCACAACCGGTGTGATGTCCCGTGCGTCAGCATGGCTCGTCGCCGGCGACGAGGCGATCCACGCACGTACGAGCGGCGTGATCGAGGGTTCGTCGCGAAGCACGAAGAGATGGCGCGATCCGATGCCGCCGTCGCCGGCCCACGTCGATCGAGGTCCATCGAGCGATTGCGCGATCGCTACCGGTGCTTCGGGAGGCGGCAGTGTCGTGGGAATCCGCCCCGTCGATTCGAGGTAGGCGCAAAGACAGCGCTGGAGATCATCGACGTCGACGCGGGACTCGATCGCCCACAACCGCCTTCCGCCGGCAAGGTGATGAGCAGCGATGGCGGCATGGCGTTCGTCCGCGGGGAGCGACGCAAACCGGATGACGATTTCCCGACGGGCCAACGCGAGCATCCGGCGCTGGCGGACCGCGCCGATTGCAACGAGCGCATCGTCGAAGCGGCTGACCTGCGCATCAGTGATCGGCGCCAGTCGATCCGCTGCGGCAGCGTCGGAGCGGAACTGCGTCGCATCGACGAGCGCGATCAGTTCGATCATCGCTGCGGCGACATGCGTGACCGCGTCCCATTCTTCCCGCGGTCTGCGCAGCGGCGAAGACGGCGATTCGCTGAAGAGCAGCAGTCGCAAATAGAGCGCTGTGTTTTCGTCCGGACCGTTCACTGCGACTCCCGTACTGTAGTGCGATGGATCAGCTACCACCTGCCCGACAGATACCAGCCGCGCCGCGTCGACGCGAACTCGAAAACGCGTGCGGTCGTCTGCGCGTCGCGTGCATGGAACATCGCATGATGTTCGCCGGAACCGCCGCCGTGGACATGCGTGTAGATCCAGCCGAGCCGGCGAGACAGCGCGTTGCAGTGGTGGAAGCCGCGATTGTCAACAGCGGCGAGAAATGCGTCGAGCACGACGCTCGCCTTCGCACGGCCGCAGACCGTCGCGGCGGCGATCCCGTCATCGTGGTCGAGGCGCTGCCAGAGCGCGTCATAGGCTTCGCGGTCATCGGCGCGATACACGCCGACGAAACTCGGAACACCGCGTGTATGCGTCGCGACCGCTCCAATGCCGAGTCGCGCCGTGTGCCGGCGCCACGTGTGTCCGTTCCCGGACACGTCGACAATCAGCCACGGCGGCAGGCCGTCCTCGGCCGCGGCAATCATGGCTGCCGCGCCGTAGCCGTCCGATTCGCCGAACTGTGCACCGTGCGCGACGCGGTGCAGCGCATCGACGCCGTGATATGCGGCAATACGTTCGCTTGTGCGACGGTGGCGCCTCAGTGCGCTGTCCCAGTCATTGGCCAGGACGGCATTGCGACTCACGAAGGCAAGTACCGATTCCTGCATCGTGTTCGGCCACGCGAACAACGCCCAATCGAACGCATCGGCTATCGCCACCAGTTCGGCGTCGAGCGACAGGCCGAGCAACGCAGAAAACGAAGGCGGCTGCGCTGCGCGGCCCGACAGCGGCGCACCGATCACCATGTCCTTCGGCATGCCGTGAAACCAACTGCCCTTGCGAGCCGCTTCGGCAATCGTCGCCAGCGGCCTGGAATCCCCCTTCGAGACCAGCATCGCGTCGCGCCGCGAGCCGAGCCAGTCGTCCAGCACCGGCGTGAGCGCGTCGGCGTGGCGTTCCAGTATCACGTGCAGTACCCCGTTGCCGCTGGCGCTGCACGTTGTGACGCTCTCGGACGCGCGCGCATGCACCATCGGCAACCGGTCCGGTCTGGCCCAGCCCGGCGCGCCTGCGCGATTCAGATAATTCGTAAGCGCGGCTTCGAGGTCCTCGAGGATGTCGCCATTCCATTGGAGAAGACGGGAGGCGAGCCTGCCGTAGCGTTCGCCGCGATCCACGATCTGCAGCACACGCATTTCGTGAGACGCGGGATCGAGATCGCGCAGCAGGACGCGCGCCACGATGCCGAGCGGCTGCCGCCAGCGCGTGTCGACCGCCGCGAGCGCGGCGTCGAAATCCTGCAGATCCTCGGCGCGTACAACGGCCAGATGCTCGGCGGCGGCGAACTTGTCGTCCCGTAACAGGCTGCGCTCCAACAAATCCAGAACTGTCAGCAGCGATACGGCGATCTGCTCGTTGGGATGCAGCGGCAGAGCGGAATGCCGCTGCCGCGCCTCGGGCGACTCCGTGAAGAGTGCGAGCGCTGCGGCGCGATAGCATCGGTCGAATGGCATTCCCTGACTCAACTCTGCTGCAAATGCCTCGCCTGCCTTGCCGGCGTCGCCCCGACGCCCTTGCGCGCGCGCGGCGCAGGCAGTGCGACGTCGGCGGCTTCGAACGGCAGGCGCGTGCGTCCGCCGGCGGCGTGGTAGTCGGTCGCGAGGTCGGCGCCGGTTTCCTCGGCGTTGAGGCCGCGTTCGCCGGTCAGAAAATCGTAGAGCGCCCGGATGACGCGTTCCTGCGCGAGCGCGTGGGTCTGGCCGGTGCGCGTGTAGAGCCAGTCGCTGAAGGCGAGGAAGTTCGCGAACGGGCTGTCGCCGAGCAGGCGGGGCAGGGTGCGCGGATAGCGGCCGGAGTTCGCGATCAGGTCCCAGTAGCGCGCGAAGCGCGAGAGCCGCTGCATGGTCGCGAAGTCGATGACGTTCGTCGCGAGGATGTTGTACGGCGGTTCGGGATTGAACTGCAGGCCGAAGGCGTCGGTGTGCCGCGCGATCGGCGCGCCGCGCAGGCGCTTGAGGATGCCGAACTGGATTTCGTGCGGCGCGAGCGCGACGAGCGTGTCGAAGCCGCGCGCGAATGTCGCCACGTCTTCGCCCGGAAGTCCTGCGATCAGGTCGACGTGCAGGTGCGCGTTGCAGTGTTCGCGCAGCCAGCGCAGGTTGGTCGCGGCGCGCGCGTTGTCCTGGCGCCGCGAGATGCGTGTCTGCACGTCGGGATCGAAGGTCTGGATGCCGATCTCGAACTGCAGCGTACCGGGTGGGAAGCGCTGGATCCCCGTCTTCAGACGTTCAGGCAGATGGTCGGGAATCAGCTCGAAGTGCACGAACACCGGATCGTCGGGTGCGGCGTCGAGCTTGGCGAGAAAGAAGTCGAGGATCGCGAGCGAGGTGTCGACCTTGAGGTTGAACGTACGGTCGACGAATTTGAACTGGCGCGCGCCGCGTGCGTAGAGCGTTTCGAGATCGGCGAGGAACGGTTCGAGCGGGAACGGCCACGCGGTCTTGTCGAGCGCGGACAGGCAGAACTCGCATTTGAACGGACAGCCGCGCGAGGCTTCGACGTAGAGATAGCGCCGGCTCACGTCTTCGTCGGTGTATTCGGCATACGGCGAAGCGAGTGCCGGCAGCGGCGGCTGCACGCCGGCGATCACGCGTTCGGCCGGGCGTTCGCCGTCGAGCAGCTGCGCGGCGAGCTTGGCGAAGCTGACTTCGCCCCAGCCGGTCACGACGTAGTCGGCCATGGCGGCGATGCGCTGTTGCGCGGTTTCGTAGCTGACCTCGGGGCCGCCGACGACGATGAGCAGGTCGGGTCGCAGCGTTTTCAGCTGCGCGACGAGTTTTGTGCTTTCTTCAATGTTCCAGATGTATACGCCGAGGCCGAGGACTCGCGGGTTGTCCGCGAGGATCTTCTCGGCGATGTCTTCGGTCTTCTGGCCGATGATGAATTCGCGGATGGCGCTGCGTTCGCGCAGCGCGCCGAGGTTGGCGCGCAGGCAACGCAGGCCGAGCGACGCGTGCGCGTAGCGCGCGTTGAGGGTGGCAAGGACGATATCGGGCATTGCGCCAGTATGCGGGACGGCGCCGCCGGGCGCGAAATTCGACGGGGCGGGGCTTGATCGACGGTGCGGCAGAAACCCGTTCTCACCCACCATGTCCTCCCCTTCACGGGGAGGGCATGGGTGGGGATGGGTCTCGCCTCACCCCCGATACAGCGCCGAACTACAACCGCGTCCAGGCATCCTGCCAGTTCGTCCCGGTGCCGGGCCCGTAGTGATAGGCGCTGTTGATGTTGCACCAGCCGCCTTCAGGATACGGACGGCAGCGATAGCGGTTCCCGTCAGTGCCGAGCACGACGGTCTGGCCCGCGACATAGCCGCCGATGCCGTTCGGATAGACGTAGTCGTAATTGCCGCCCGACGTCGGCTTCTTGTGCGCGATCGACACGGTCGTCGCGTTCGTCGCCGCGCCGTCGCTGACGGTCAGCCGCACGATGACGGTCTGATCCTGCGCGGGCGAGGCGAGATTCAACGTCGTCTGCACGCCGCTCGTCGAACTCAGGGTTGCGCCGCTGCCGGCGGTCACGACCCACTGGTAGGTCAGCGCCTGTCCGTCGGGGTCGCTCGATCCCGCACCCGACAGCGTGACGCTGCCCGCACCGGTCACCGTCGTCGCGCTCGCGCCGATCGCGGCGACCGGCGGCTGGTTCGTGTTCGGCAGGCGGATGTCGATCTGATGATTGAGGTTCTGGCTCGTCAGCGTGTAGACGCGGTTCGCGCTCGCGCTCTGCTGCGGCACGATGCTGCCGTTGGCCAGTACGCCGATACGCGCGTTGGCGGCAGCGGCATTCACCGCGAGCGCGAAGCGGAATGGCCACTCGGTCGCGGCGCCCTGGCCCGACGCGACCGTGAACGGAATCGTCTCGACGTCGTTGCCGGATGCGTTGAACAGGCGCAGCGTCACGGTCGTGCCCGCCGGCAGTGCGTTCTGCGCGGTCAGCGCGCCTTCGTCGGTCCAGGTCGCGTTCGGCGATCCGCCGAATTCCACATCAGTACAGGTATAGAACGCTTCCGTGCTGTCGGAGCGCTGCCAGACCGTGTAGATCGTGTGCTTGCCCGTGAGCTGCGGCAGCGCGCAGCGGAACTTGTAGGTGCCGTTGTCGAGCGGCACCGAGCCGAAGCGGCAGAACTCGAACAGGTCGGACCAGCGCAGCGGCTGCGTGGGCGACCAGCCGCTGCGCGTGACGTAGAAGATCCAGTCGCGGCTCGCATGCGGCGCGGTCGCGCGGAACACGAATTCGAACTTGCCGTCGGCGCCGTTCGCGACCGGCGTCGCGTACCAGTCGCTGCGCGCGAGGTCGAGTCCGCGGAAAGTGTTGTTGTTGCCGCTGCAGAGCTTGCCGTCGGGCACGACGGCCTGGTGGTTGCCGTTGGCGTTGGCCTGGTTGACGCCGGTCCAGTCATAGAACGCCTGCGTGCCGCCGGCGTCCTTTAGCGCACGGCAGGCGGGATCGCTGGGGTTCTCGGGGTTGTTGAGGAAACAGTGATAGATGCGGCTTTCCGGCACGATCATCGAGCCATGGGCCTGGCTGCGCGGCGGCGCCGAAACGGCGGACAGCGCGAGCAGCGCGAGCGAACTGCGTAGGACGAACGGATGCGACACGACGGATCTCCTCCCGATATGGATGCGCACGTCGCCGTCGCACGGCGCGTTCAGGCGCGCCGCGGGACGGCGAAGCAGAGTCGCCGTCCGGAGGTGGATGACGGCGGGATGGCGATGCACGCAAGGCGTGCGGCAAGCGCGGAAGCCGCGCGGTACGTCGTTGTCGTTATCGCTGCTGCCGGCACCGTCGATTGCGGTGCCGTCGTGCTTCAAAGGTGCGATGCCGCGCGACGATCATCGTCGCGCGCGTATGCTCGCGCCGCAACGGCATAAGCGGCGGACGCGGCGTCATGCGTCACGGCTCGAAATCGTCGTCGAATATCGCACCGCTGCCGGCGCCGAAATCCACGTCGATACAGGTATAGAACGCCTCCGGGCTGTCCGAGCGCTGCCAGACCGAATAGATGACGCGCTTGCCGGTCGCGGCCGGCAGCGGACAGCGCAGGTAGTAGTGGCCGTCCTCGTGCAGCGGCACGTTGCCGAGCCGGCAGAACTCCTCGACATCGGCCCAGCGCAGCGGCTGCGTCGGCGACCAGCCGGGCTTGCTGACGTAGAAGATCCAGTCTCGCGTCGCATGCGGCGCGGTGCCGCGGAATGCGAATTCGAAACTGCCGTCCGAGGCGGCGCTGATCGGCGTCGCGTGCCAGTCGGTGCGTGCCATGTCGAGCGTCGCGAACGCCGGGTTGTTGCCGCTGCAGAGTTTTCCGTCGGGAACGACGGCCTGATGATTGCCGTCGGCGTTGGCCTGGTTGATGCCCATCCAGTCGTAGACGCCGGACGTGCCGCCGTTGTCGCGGACGGCGCGGCACGCCGGGTCGGTCGGATTTTCCGGGTTGTCGAGATAGCAGTAGTAGATGCGACTGGTCGGCGTCGTCATCGTGCCGTGCGCAAGCGCTGCGCGAGGTTGAAAGCAGGCAGCCGAGACGAGCAGCGTCAGAACGCCGCCGGCGAGCGAACGAGGGATCACGCGTTTCTCCTTCCATCCACGCCGCGACACCCGCTGCGAATGCGCAGGCGGTGCGCGATCATTTCGACGAAACCCGTCCGACGGTGGATAGACAGGGAACTGCACGGCACGCAAAGCGTGCAAAAAAGGCGCAGCGGCAATCGCGGCGCGGTAGGGCTTATGGGTATTGGAATCGCGGCGTATTTTCTACGTCAGCGCGACCGCTGCCGTGATGTGTCGCGCAGAAGCGGAAGCGGGAGGCAGAAAAGAGAGGGAGAGGAATGAGAAATGAGTGAGAGCCGCGGCGCGCCCTCCCCTTTCTCACTCCTCCGTCCTGTTCCTGCCGTGGAAAAAGCGGGCCAGGGAGGAGAGGAGCGAGAACTGAGAGCGCGCGATCATGCTTCTCTCTCTTTTCTCACTCCTGCCCCCTTTTTCCTGCCCTTACGGCGTGAGGTAGCTCGAGATGCTCGAATACACATCAGCCAGGCGCGAGTAGTAGTCCGGATCGGTCGGCGCGCTGCAGTACGAGTAGCCACCGTAGAGGCCGCCGCGCAGCTGGTAGCTGCCGGTGCCGCTGACCGTGAACAGGCCCGAGCCCGACGAGCCGCCTTCGGTCACGCCGAGCGACCACTGCACGCGATAGAACGGGCCGAGGCCGTCGATGTTGCCCGAGAGCTGCGTCACCTTGCCGAGCGAATACTTCTTCACGTCGCCGGCCGGGTGATGGATGCCTTCGATCGCCGTGTTCGTCGCGGCGATCGCGCTCGAGTTCCAGCCGGCATAGATCGCGCCCGACGGCGGCGCCGTCTTGAGTTCGAGCAGCGCCGTGTCGCGCGAGCGGTTGTTGTGGCGCAGGTACGCACCGCCGGTCAGCGTGCGCGCCGACGGGCTGACCGTCGAGCCATTGCAGGTCGTCGCCTGGTAGAACCAATAGGTCTGCAGCGTGTTCGCGACCGACTGCGTGCTGATGCAGTGGTTCGCGGTCCAGAACAGGCGCTTCTTCGGGCTGTGGCCGTTGTTGAGCAGCGTGCCCGTGCAGAGGTACGAGCTGCTGCCCTTCGTGAACACCATGCGCGCGACGGCGTTGGCCGTGCTCGTGAAGCCCGACGGCGGGCTCGTGCGGCAGACGATGTCGCGCTCGCAGTAATCGCTCTCGCCGATCTTCAGGCCGACGGCTTCGTCGGTCGACGCCGGGTTCAGGTCGAAGTGCGACAGCTGCGGAATGCGCAGGCTCAGCGCCTGCGCCTGCGAACCCGGCGCAAGCACGATTTCGATCGTCAGCGCCTGGCCGGTGACGACCGGCGACCAGTTCGCTTCGCCGACGATCAGGTCCTTGCCGGCGACTTCGAAGGTCTGGCCGTCATCGCCGCGGAAACGCAGCGTGATGTCCTGGTAGTTGATGCGCGCGCCGTTGGCCGGGGCGAGGAATTCCAGCGCGGCGCGCAGCGCGACGGCGCCGTCGGACTGGACGCGCAGCTGCGAACCGAGCGAGCCGTCGGCCAGCGACTGCCACTGCAGCTTGTCCAGTGGCATCGCCGAGGCGGCGGTTTCACGGCCGAGCGCGATTTCGAGCGGCTCGCCGTGCTTGTCCTGCAGGCGGCGGCGCTCGGCGAGCAGGCTCATCTCCTGCGCATCGGGCAGGGCGAGCGCGACGACGGTCTGCGGGTTGGCGACGGTGCGGAACACCGCGCCGCCGGTCGACGCGGCGCTCGCGGATTCCGTGGCCGGCGTCGAATCCATTTCCGGTGCGCCGCGCGAATTCTGCGCCATGGCCGGCGCGATCGACACGGAAAGCAGGACGGCAACCGCCGCCGCAAGACGATGTATGCGGATCATTAACGACATTCCTCCCGATGATGAAAGCGGATCCCCCGATACCGCGCCCTGGCGATGGCCAAAGGCCGCGTCACTGTACGGACTGGGAGCCGGGGTGCACGCCGCAACGCAGCAGACGGGACGTGAGTTAACGGCGGGATCCCGGCTTCCGCCAATTCGCTTTGTGCAATTCGACCAAGGTCCGATCTTCACTGGTTGATCACGTTTGCCGCGACTTCGCGTGGGAGTGATGGAGCGCGGAAGTGTCGCGCTCCCGGGCATCGCTTCGGCGACGGCGCGGTCGGTGAGGTTTCGCAAGGACAGGGGAAGGTATTGCAGAGGCTGAGACAGGGATAAGGGACAGTGGCCAGGGCGCCGGGTCGGTCGGCGGCGCCATTCCGGATTTACACGATGACGTGCCTGCGCGGGCGGCGGGCGCGTGGGCGGCCGTCCGTGCGCGGCGCAACGAATAAACAGGGGCGAGGACGTAGGACGATGAGCAGAAGGCAGGTGTTGGGAGGACTGGCGCTGCTGGCGCTGGCCGGGAGCGGGTGGGCGCAGACGTCACCGACGTTGCTGACGCCGCCGCCGGGGTCGTTGTGTCCGGCACCGACGGTGTCGACGGAGCCGGGTAATGTGCACATGTTCCCCGGACGCTGGTGGAATCCGCAGCGCAACGGCATCGGCTGGGACTTCTTCTACGGAGAAGGCCAGCAGACGATGTACCTGACCTGGTTCACCTATGACCAGCAGGGACGGCCGGTCTGGCTGCACGGCGAGAACAAGGGGCTCACGTTCAACGGCGTGACCGGTGAGCGCACCTGGCAGTCGAGCCTGTACGTGGCTCAATGGACGTTCGGCACGCAGGGCCGGACCTTCACGCGCGTAGGCGCGGTCTCGGTGACGTTCCCGAACCAGACCACGACGCGTGCGGCGGTCCGCTGGCGCTGGGATGTGAACTCCTCGATCACGGCCGTCGGTGCGTCGACGTATGACGAATGCCTGTACGACACGTTCCGTGACCAGCGCGCGATGCGCTACAGCGAAAGTGTGATCAATGAAGCGTTTTCGTCGAACTGGTTCTATCGCGGTATCGAAGGCGATCCGCTGGTGGGCTGGGGTGTGGATCTGCTGATCGACATCAATCCGGCCAACAGCCACTACTTCGAGACGGCCTCCGCGGCGATCTTCGACACGTCCGGGCGGCCGGTGTGGCTGCAGTCGGTGGACGAGTGGGGAACGACGCCGCCGGCCGATGACACGATGAACGAGTCGACGCGCGGCGTGCTGCGCTACCTGAAGTTCACGACGGTGCCCAACGTGCATCCGGCGGTGACGGTGTGCGCTGAAGCGTCGTCGGTCTGCGGTCCCGATGCCGATCACGAAGGCACTTCCGAACCCGATGCCTACGGCCGCTTCGGGCGCCGCATCGACAACGCGGCCTACGGTCGCGTGCTGCTGACGGCCGATGTGCCGGCCGGCGTGACCGGCGGGTCTGCGGTGGACTGGCCGCCGCCGAACAACGTGCCGACGTTGCCGAACGACGTGCCGGTCATGCGCTTTGATTCCAATCACGTCATCGTCGACAAGACGGTGTGCCGTGTGCCGGGAGCGAACGACACCTGCACGTTCCAGGTCAGCTGGAGCACGAACGACCCGAACGCGAAGATCGTGCGCTATGACCTCAACAACGGCGGCACGACCGCGGTGGACTTTGCCGAGGGGCTCAGCGACGTCAAGCCCGACCCGTTGCCGGTCGGTGCGCGCGTGCAGTACGAGATCCACTACCACTACAACGGCACCGGTCCGCTGACGAAGCTGCGCACGCCGGAAGTGCGCGTGCTGCGCGAGAACACGATCGCCGACGCCAATGTCGAGAACATTGCATGCACGCCGCAGGGCAACAACGGCTGCGATCTGCCGGTGCACGATGCGCGCACGGGCGCGATCGCTGGTGAAGGGACGACGGACGGCGGCGCGGCGCAGTATGCGATACCGATCGCGGTGCCGCCGGGCCGCAACGGCGTCGAGCCGAAACTGGGGCTGAACTACAACAGCCGCAGCGGCGGCGGCATTGCCGGCCTCGGCTGGTCGCTGTCGGGATTGAGCGCGATTCATCGCTGCCCGAAGACGACGGCGCAGGACGGCATGGGAGCGGACGGCATAAGCAAAGCAGCGCCCGTCACGATGACGGCGAGCGACGCGCTGTGTCTGGATGGCCAGCGGCTCGTGCGCACGAATGTCAGCGGGACGCTGGCTCCGAACGAGCCTTACGGTGTCGTCGGTGCGTACTACCGCACCGAAATCAACAACTTTGCGCGCGTGACGCAGTATGGCGGCGATCTGGCGAGTGGAGCCAGCTGCTTCAAGGTCGAGCACAAGTCCGGCGAGGTGAGTTACTACGGCGGCGTGTCCGATGGCGGCACGTGCTCGGGCGGCGGCTCGCGGCATAAGCCCTATGTGGACAATGTTCCAGAAGGGAATCGCGTCCCGCTGAGCTGGAACATCGAGCGCGAGCAGGATCCCAGGGGCAACAGCATCACTTACACGTATCACGCATCGGAGCCGCCCTACGGTAACGGCGAAAAGCTGCTGCAGTACATTCGCTACACGGGCACGGGCAGCACCGAGGGCAACCGCCAAGTCTCCTTCGAATACGCAATGCGTCCGGACGCGGACCGCAGCCGGTCGTATCTGGCCGGCGGCGTGACCGAGCGCACGCGGCGCCTGCACCGCATCGTGACGTCGGTGGCCGGTGCCAGTGTGAACTCGTATACCTTGAACTACGCCGACCCGATCAGCGGCGCACCGGGCAATCTGCACAGCGGACACAGTGCCCTGCAGTCGATCCGGCAGTGTGCGAGCGGGGGCGAGGAAACGACGGGGCCGGGCGCGTTTGGCGCGGAAGTCTGCCTGCCGGAAACCGTGGTGTCCTGGAACGACCTGCCGCCGGATCACGTGCTGCGGCCGGTCACGATCGCGGGCTTGCCGGATCCGGCGCCCGACAGCAACGGCGGGTTCGTGGATCGGCGCGTACAGACGATCGGTGACCTGGACGGCGACGGCGTGCGCGAAGTGCTCGTCAACCAGCGCCAGAGCGACAATGTGGTGCATACCTGGCTGGTCAAGCAGAACGCCGACCGCGTGGTGACGAGTACGCTCGACATCACTTCGATCGCGGGGTCGGTGCTGTACTTCACGCAGGGCATGCAGACCGACTACGACGGCGACGGCCGTGCCGATCTCGTGGCGGCCGATGAAGGCGCGTACGTGCGGCTGTACCGCTGGAATCTCACGCGCGGCGCGAACTTCGGTGCGACGCCGGCGGCGACGTTCACGACCGTGACGCTCAATGGCGTGGCACCGGGCCATCAGCTGGTCAGCAGCGACGACATCGACGGCGATGGCCAGGCCGACCTGATCCTGCGTCGCCTCGGCAGCAGCTGCAGCTCGCTGGCGATCGACGACACACCGCCCAACGCGCCGCAGAGCTATGACCACATCCTGTGCTACTACCGCAACACGACAAGCTCGCCGACCGCGGTGAACTTTGCGACGGGCGTGCAGATCTACGGCTGGACCCACGACACGCTCGAAGGCGGTCTGTCGCCGGTGGGCGACTTCAATGGCGACGGCACGAGCGATCTGGTCATCATGACCAAAACCACACAGCCGGGTGGCGAAGTCGACGCGGTGACGACAGTGCTGTTGTCGCAGCAGCCCGGCGCGCAGCTGCCGGCCGGTTGCACGGCAACGTCTTCGGCGCACTGGAAGCAATGCACGGCCGGGGCGATGGGCTTGCCGACGAACGATACCGGCTACCGCACGACGGGTGCGACGATGCGCTGGCACGACGTCAACGGCGATGGACTGACCGACTTGCTCTACGCCGTTCCGTGCAGCACGACCAACCAGAACTGCGCGCGCGGGAGCTGGCACGTACACATCGCGAACGGCCGCGGTTTCAATGCGTCGGTCGGCATTGCCGGCAACACCGATGCGTTGCTGATGACGAAGGGCATGGCAAAGAACCGTTTGCGCTACGCAGCCCAGTTGCCCGCTGCGGACGTCGACAGCGACGGTAAGCTCGACCTGCTGTATCCGGTGGGACTGGCGGCGCGCCAGTGTATGTCCGTCAGGGTCGATCACACGGCGCAATCGGGTGACGGGTGCCCCTATGACCCCGCCACAGGAGGTAGGGAATCCGGCCTGACGGAGCAGTGCCAAACACGCGTTTGGGTGTGCGGCAATGATCCCGCCGTCGACATCGTAGGTGGCACGTCGCAGTACGGCTTGCCCGACGTGGCAGACATGCCGGAACAGCCTCTTGACCCGGCCATCACGAGCGACAACCTGTATACCGTCCGCACGCGCAATGCGAGTTTCACAGCGACGGACCAGTCGCTGTACTACATGGCCGGCCTGCGCTTCGTCGCGACGGAGTCGGGCTATGAAGCACAGAGTTTCAGTCTCAATGCGTCGGCCGGTACGAACCGTGCCGCCCATCGCGTGGCGATGACGCTCAACGACACGACCTCGCTGAACACGGCCGAGGACCTCTATGGCGACGGGCTCACCGATCTGATGACTCGCGTCGGCTGCTACAACGCGGGCATCAACGACGACTTGTGTCACTTCGTCAGCGACGGCGTGAGTGGCCCGGCGACGGTGGCCACGGGACCGACGCCCAACGCGGCACCGGTCAGCGTGAACGTGGGCACCTTCAACGACGGCCTGCGCAGCTACGTCAACGAGAACGTCGGCGTCGGCGAGAACGGCAACTCCGCGCCGCTGCTGCCCAACACGGTACGAATGATCACCAACGGGCTGGGCGACCGTGTGTCGTGGACGTACTACCCGTTGTCGAGCAAGGCGTATCGTACGGCCGGTCAGTTGCCGCTGCACTACCTGCCCGAGAACGGCTACGTCGACAGCAACCACTTCTACTTCCAGTCGACGATGCCGGTGGTCGGCAGCATGGCCAGCAACAGCGGCGCGGG